>DASQSI010000088.1:0-2405 GCA_035642415.1 Rubrobacteraceae bacterium | reverse complement strand
CATCCTTACAAGTGGACAATGTCGAACATAGAGAGGATGCGCAGCCAGCTGCGGCAGATGGGGGCGATGTTCGATATTGACTCAGAGATCGTCACCTGCGACCCTGAGTACTATCGTTGGAACCAGTGGTTCTTCCTCAAGTTCTTCGAGAAGGGCCTCGCGTACCGCAAAGAGGCACCGGTGGACTGGTGCCCGAAGGACAACACCACGCTCGCCCGCGAGCAGGTCGTGGGCCCCGAGAGGCGGTGCGAACGGTGCGGGACGCCAGTCATTAAGAAGAACCTGGCGCAATGGCTCTTCAAGGTTACAGACTACGCCGAGGAGCTTTTGGACTTCTCCAAGATAGAGTGGCCCGAGCGGGTTGAGGCGCTCCAAACTAACTGGATCGGGCGCTCCGAAGGAGCCAAGATCCTCTTCGACGTTCCTGGCTACGGCTCCGTCGAGGTCTTTACCACCCGCCCAGACACCCTCTTCGGGGCGACGTTCTTTGTTGTGGCGCCCGAGCACCCGGCGGTTGAGAAAATAACCACTCCTGAGCACGTCGACGAGGTGCACGCCTACCTCGAGAGGGCCGGAAGAATGACCGAGATAGATCGCTTAGACGCGACGCGCGAAAAGACCGGCATCTTTACCGGAGCCTACGCGATAAACCCAGCCAACGGGGAGGAGATGCCGGTTTATGTGGCTGACTACGTCCTCCTCGCCTACGGCACCGGGGCCATTATGGCCGTCCCTGCCCACGACGAACGCGACTTCGAGTTCGCCAAGAAGTACGGTATACCGATTCGTACCGTCATTGCCCCACCGGGCTGGAACGGGGAGGAGCTCGAAGAGGCCTATACCGGCGAAGGCCCAATGGTCACCTCCGATGGGTTCGATGGCATCCCGAACGTAGAGGGCAAGGCGGCGGTTACGTCCTGGCTCGAGAAGCGGGGCGTCGGGAGGGCGGCGGTGACGTATCGTTTGAGGGACTGGCTGATTTCACGCCAGCGCTACTGGGGCACCCCGATACCTATCGTCTACTGCCAGCAGTGCGGCATCGTACCCGTCCCGGAAGAGGAGCTGCCCGTCCTTTTGCCCGAGGATGCGGAGTTCATGCCCACCGGTGAGTCGCCGTTGAAGCTCGATGAGCGCTTCCGCAATACTACGTGCCCCCGTTGCGGTGGTCCTGCCGAGCGGGAGACCGACACGATGGACACGTTCGTGGACTCCTCGTGGTACCAATACCGCTACCTCTCGCCGCACTACGAAGATGGGCCGTTCGACCCTGAGCGGGGAGAGCGCTGGCTCCCGGTAGACCAGTACACTGGGGGGATCGAGCACGCGACGATGCACCTGCTCTACACTCGCTTCTTCACGAAGGTGATGCGGGATCTCGGGCTGGTTTGGTTCGACGAGCCGATGACGCGGCTGTTTAACCAGGGCATCATACTCGGCGAGGACGCGGAGAAGATGAGCAAGAGTCGCGGCAACGTGGTGAACCCGCAGGAGTTCGTGGACCGCTACGGCTCGGATGTTCTGCGCTGTTATCTGATGTTCATCGGTCCCTGGTCGCACGGCGGGCCATGGGACGCACGCGGCATCGAGGGTATCGCACGCTTTCTGCGACGGGCGTACTCGCTCACGGCCGGGGACGAGCCCTCGGGAGCAGAGGTCGATCCTAGGGAGCTCGACCGCCGTACCGCCAGGCTGGTCCGGAAGGTCACCGAGGATCTGGAGGCGTTCCGATTCAACACGGCACTCGCAACGCTCATGGAGCACACCAACTACCTCCTGGGGGTCAAGGGCGAGGTGAAGAAGGAGGTGTGGCAAAACGCGCTCCGTACCTTCGTGCTCGTTCTCGCGCCGTTCGCGCCGTACCACGCCGAGGAGGTGTGGGCTCTCATAGGGCTGCCGTACTCGGTGCACGAGCAGGCTTGGCCTGCGTGGGACGAGAGTTTAGTCGCGCAAGAAGAGATCACGCTGGTCATACAGGTCAACGGCAAGCTTCGCGACCGCATCGAAGCGCCCGCGAATGTCTCGGAGGACGCGGCCAGGGAGCTCGCGCTCGCCAGCGCGAAGGTGCAGCCCTACATCGAGGGGCGTGAGATCCGCAAGAGCGTCTACGTCCCCGGACGCCTGATCAACTTCGTGGTCGCTTAGTTAGCCCGTTGGCGGTCCTGTACTACGGTATGGCACAGCTCTTTGAAGTTACGCCAGCCGGAGAGCGTCGGGAACGGGAGCGTGCCAACCATCAGGACGCTCAGGGCGAAGATCACCGGCAGGGCGAGGAACGGGTGCGGTCTCAGTGCGGCTAGTATCGCGACCAGTACGCCCGCGAACGGTATGGGACAGCCGACGAAGTATAGGGGGTTCTTACATAGCGAGAACCTAGCCAGACGCCAGGCCCCGCACAGGAAGAAGCC
>DASQSI010000087.1:0-4498 GCA_035642415.1 Rubrobacteraceae bacterium | reverse complement strand
GAGTGTGATGCACGTCTACCTCTCGCCGGAGCACGCCGGCAAGTCGACGGCGACCCTGGCGGGCTGGGGTGTTGACGACGTCGAGGAGGTTGTAGACGAGCTCACCTCCAGGGGCGTCACCTTCGAGCGCTACGACGAAGGGCCAATCATTACGGATGAGAAGGGCATCGCCACGTTCGAGGGGGGCGCCAAGGTGGCCTACTTCAGGGATCCTGACGGCAACACCCTCTCGATCGCTCAAGCGCCACGTTCCTGACTGCGGTCAGGCGCCGTCCCAAGCTTGCGAGATCGCCTATTCAGTAAACGTCGGGGAAGATTCACACTAGACAACCCGCCGTCTAGCGCTTTAGCCGCAAGCTAGTTCAGCCTACCTTGTCGCGTTATAAATAGGTGATGATTTTGGGCCATAGATACTAGCAAAAGCTTCGGAGTAAATATGAACGACCAACCGACATCCGCCGCCGACGTTCAGGAGCTCCTCCACAGGGGGTACACCGCGTTCAACGCGCGAGATATCGACGCGATACTTTCAATGATGCACCCGGATGTGGAATGGGCCAATGGCATGGAGGGTGGGTACGTTCATGGACACGAGGGCGTGCGCGCGTATTGGACGCATCAGTGGAGTCTCATCGACCCGTTTGTTGAGCCCCAAGCCTTCACGACCGAGCCGGACGGACGCACTCTGGTCGAAGTTCACCAGCGCGTGCTGGACAAGGACGGCAACACTCTCTTGGAGGGAACGGTGCAGCATATCTACCAGGTTCGGGACGGACTTATCCGACACATGGAAATCCGCAATCCTACCGAGGACGCCAAGTCCCATGATCAGAGGTAGTGCCGACATCTCTATTACTTTCTAGGTAGACGAGTTTACGAGAAGACATGAGCCTGGTGAAAAAGTCGATCGGAAGCCCACTACCGGGAGGACGCGAGGGCGGCCGAGAGGAGTACCTAGGGCTCCAAAGAGACGGTACGGGAGCACCTGAGAACAGGGCTCCAGAAACTGTATAGGAACGTGTCTGCGGACCGAAGTCCTATGTTAGGGCTCCGGGCTATTGCTGTGGTATAATAAAAAACTGGTCAAAGTGGGTTTTGTGGTCATTGAAGCGCTGCCCAGCAAAAGCGGGCGGCTTTTTGTTTGCGATAAAGCCTTAAACAAAGAAAGGTGGGCTTAAGTACATGCCCCAAGAAGGAACGGTTAAGTGGTTCAACCCCGATAAAGGTTACGGCTTTATCAGGCCAGATGATGGGGGTGAGGACCTCTTCGTGCACTACAGCGGCATAGCCGGCAATGGGTTCAAGGCCCTCGATGCAGACGACAGGGTGGCTTACGAGGGGACTCAGGGCAGGAAGGGCATGGAGGCGAAGAATGTATCGAAAGTCTGACTATTAGACGGTCTACGGACAGGTAGACGCCCAGATGGCATGGGCCGGGGTCCTTATTGGGGGCTTCGGCCTTTTTGCTGCTATGATGCACTTCGTCATTAACAGGGGCTGGGTAGTGGACGCTCTTCCGCCTGGCCCTGTCTTTGCTTGCCGGGCTGGCACCCCCTTCTACACGTCGAAGCCCAGCCCGGTTCTTATAGAGGAGGCGAGAAAATGAACACCAAGGAAACGAAGGCCGTCGCAGCGGCCACCAGTAATTTGGGGTTACGCCCCCAGTTCTGGGCCGGAGGTGGCGGCTTCACGTTATACGACGACGCAGGGGCCGTGGCAGCACGGGTTATCGATGATAGAGATGTTCCTGGCAGTCAGGCGATTTTAGGCGTCATCCGTCCCAAACACCTTCGGAGGGTTGGCTACAAAGCCCCTGACGGCTCTAACGTCATGTCTAGCGCCGGCAAGTACTTCTCTTACCGGAGTACGAGCCTTGAAGGAGTCCTGAAAGTCGTAGCTGATCCTAGCCAGCTAGATAAGTAGATCAACCTCCACAATGCACCAAGGGCCGCGGGATCCTTACGGAGCTCCGGCCTCATCGTTGCAAAGATGTTGTGGTGCCGAGGGCTGCAGAAAGTAATTGTGATAGCAAGGATGTGTTATAATTTGTGATACAAGCAACAATCGCTCAGGGATGGGGGAGGAAGGGGATAGCCTAATGAGTCGATCCCGGCGGCATCCTTTACGGTGGTGGGCTTGGCAGCACCTATGGTGGTTCCAACCCTACGGCACGGAATAAAGTAGTGAAAGACTTCCTAAAGCAAGAGAACATGTTGGACCACGCCGAGGAAGAAGGTAGGGGGAGGACCTCTTGATCGAGGCGATGAGTAAGCTGGGGCCGTGCCAGGTGCGAAGCAAGACGGGCCGCCCCTGCTCCCGCCCGGCGGTGGTTGAGATCTGGGGCATGCCCTTCTGCGAGCGGTGCGCCCGCGAGCAAGAAGCGTACTTCGCGATAGGCGAGCTTACGCAAGAAGGAGGAGGGGGTCGGGGTCTCCGCGACGAGCCGCTCGTCGAGACGCTGGGTAGGATGCAGTGGGAGCGCACGGGCTACACCGCTGCAGCGGAGGAGGAGGAGGCCGAGGTGACGGTGGGGAACCCAGAGTAGACGTGCAGGCTAAACCGACAAGGAGATGAGCCGGTGGCCTGGCTATATTGCCCGTGCGATCAGCAGTGTCAGATCTGGGGGGAGTTCTGGTGGACCGGGGGAAAGTACGCCTGGGTGTTTTTCGACGATCGGGAAAGGAGCGAAACCTACACCGAGCAGATCACGCAGTGCCCCACCTGCGGGCAGCGGCTTGAGCGCGAGAACCTCCAGAGGGTGACGTACCGAGCTTAACCCGTAGCCCGAGGTTCGTTAACGGGAGCTGGTTCGTCCATTGTTGTAGAAAATGTCCGGGCATACTCATGAGCCAAAGCAATCTTGGGCATTTCAGGGTGGACGCCGAGCATCGCGAATCGCTCTTGTAGGTTTAACGGGGCGCAGCCCCCTAGGCGCTACTAGCTGCTGACATACGGATACGGATGACGGAAGTCCAGGGAAAGAATTGTAGTTCCTCTTGTTCTACACCTCCTGGTAGGAGCACAACTCCCTTCTCATCCACCATCTCAAGCATGCCCAGAGTGCCACCGACCCCAAGAGCACCTTGGTTTGTGCTGATTAGGTGCTCCACGGTCACCCAACGCCCCTCCCACTCCTCAGGCACCTCTCTTGAGCGACTGCTTCTTGGCCTTTGGTTCCGGTCTACCATTCTCCTCCTGAATCTTCGGGTAGCTTTAGACAGTTAGGGATCTTAGCTCAGGACTTAAAGGAGTGTGAGACGACTAGGGGGCTCCGGCCCATTCTCCATACCCTGAGCAGGGCATAGAATATCTGCGCCGAAGCAGAAAAGGAGCTTCGCGGAAAGCGAAGAGCAAATGCATCATGCCACTCGACAGAACGCGACGTCTCTCAAAGGGTTTGCGCCTAGCTAGCTAAGAGGCGCCTTGTCCTCAATGAGAATTGGGAGACGTTTCTTATGGGCAGGCTGCCTCATCTTCGATCTCGCTCTTCACCTCTACAAGAGATCGTGTTTGGGCGGTGCCAAGACCCTGCAAAGAAGTCAGGGGCGGGTCGATAAGAAACCTCTCGTAGCCTTCTTGGGCCGCTTCGTCACACACCCCAAGCAGTCGCTCTACATTATCGTCCCCGTCTACGCTCCAGTCGTTTCGGGATATACCACCCTCGCTCGTCCACGGTTTTTCTATGCCCTCAGCTGGTACCCAGTGGTACAAAAATTCTCTTGCGTACTCCCTAGAGCGGAAAAAGCAGAACGGGCGTGAGCCCGATAGTGGAGGAAAAGGCAGCGGCAAGGACTCAACACGTTTGTGTTTTAACCAATACAGTGGCGGCCGGCGTCTGTCGTCTTGTTGAGCCATCTCCCGAAGAGCCTCCTAAAGAATCCCTTGCCTCGTAATCGGCCTCTAGCCTACCAAAGAGCTTCTTCTTGAGACGCCCTAATGTGTGTCGAGGGCTGCTCTGGCCGCTTCTGCCCATTTTCTCGGAAACTCAGGAAACTGGAGAGGCTCAGATTTCCTCACGCCTTGTCTCTTCTTCCCTTCGTCTTCCGATATGCTGCGCGGGCGGCCTCCACGTACCCGTTGAGAGCCACGCGGTAAGCGGCCATATCCTGAGCGTCGTGTGCCGCGACCAAGCGGGCGTGATATTGCAGGCGGTTCGGTATCTGCGCCCCCATAGACTCGAACCCGGCCACTAGCTCCCCAGCACGCTCCAAGAGCACAATGGCTTCCGGTTCGTTCCACTGCTCTTTGGAGACGCTCATGCTGATTCTACCCTGTCCCTTGTTCCCACCATTACCACAAGCGTGGTTATAACAGACAACACCCCCGTGCGTATCCTCTAGCTTAGCTTGCGTGCACTCTTTGGTATCGGGGCGGACCTATAGGGTTTAGAGGCGGCCCGTGCTCCTTCCGCCAGGGAGTTCTCATACGGAGGCCGGGTGTGCCTTCGAGGTGCTCGTCACAGCGACGATCTTCTTCCCCATAAACAGCTGGGCGTCAA
>DASQSI010000086.1:0-21101 GCA_035642415.1 Rubrobacteraceae bacterium | reverse complement strand
TACCGCCTATTCTCATAAACCCTTTCACCATACTCATCTGCGCCGTTGGTGGTGTAGTTGGGTGGCTGTTTGTCCTGATACTGCATCTCCTGGAAGTAGCTTTTTAGGTTGTCGTTTAGTGAGATGAGGGGCCCCGGCCTTTTATTGAGACCGGTTAGACGTCTGTAACAGTTTCGTTTCGGAACGGCCCATTTACGTCCTGCTTGCGTAGAGTAGCTATACATACCGGGCTGGCACCCCCTCCTACATTACCAGCCAGCCCGGGCCTCTTCTTTGTGGCCAACCCCCTATGGCATCGGGACACCCTTATGTCGTTTTGGCTTCCTGAAAAGGTTCGGCTTCACCCCGAGGTGGCGCGCCGCCGGTCATGCTTGCTTCGGCCTCGGCTTCAGCTTCCTCCTGGGGTATGGCGCCACCAGAGATGGCGACGATATCGTTCTCTATGGAGGAGACTGTGCCTTCCATACTCGCCCACACGCCGATGGAGAAGCCCTCGGCAATGGGCTCTCCTATCTTCTGCTCGTACGCCACCTCGTCGCCCTCGGAGACGAGCGGTGTGGCCGGGTTCAACAGACCGCCGCCCAGGGGCAGGCTCACGCCCGAGATCTTGCCGACCAGAGAGACGATGCCTTCTTCGGGGGGATCTGTCTCTATGCCGGCGTACTCTTTGCCTTGCCTGCCCCGGGGGAGTAAGAAGAGGGCGTTGGTCATCCGCCGCACGTAGGCGTCGCCCGTCCCCAACTCCTCGATGCTCACATCGTGCAGGTAAGGCCCACCGTCCAAAACCGAAAGGTGCGCGGAGTTCTCGATGTCGAGGCCCGCGATCCTCAGAACCTCGCTCACCGAGGCTCCTATTGGCGTTTCGTAGACCTTTATGTCCATCTCCTCACCGTAGAGCGAGAAGAACTTCGTGGTGAGGGGCTTGTCCAGGAAGAGCGCGTTGTAGACGTTGAACAAGGTTTCCGAGTTGTTAACGACCTTGCCGACATCCGGAGGCATCCCCGGGCGTCTTATGCCATCTGGTGTGTCTACGAACCGGGGCACCCTCGTGTCGGTAGCGTGCTTAACGAGGGTTTTCTCCTCACCCAGGGCGTACGTGTTCGGCACGTAGCGCATATCGAAGACGCCGTCGTCTGCGTGCTCGGCGTAGTCGGCGAACCACTCCCGGTCCTTCTCGTGAACGCACATGGAGATCTGCTCGAGCCCGAAGATTGTCTTCATGGCGTCGAAAACCTGGAGGAACTCCTCAAGGTGCTCCTTGTGTAGCAGCTTGTCCCCCCAGTAACCGGGTTCGCTCTCGGTGGCGTTGACGATCAGGTGCGGCTGGGGAGACTTGTACTTGAAGTAGGTCGGGAAACCGCCGCCGCCCGCGCCGACGATGCCGGCTTGGCGCATGATCTCCACGGCCTCCTCGATGCTCAAGGCCTTGACTTCTTCGAGGCTGCGCTGCTTTATCTCGGCCATGATCTCCCGCTTCTAGAGAGTTGTCCGGCTAATTAACTTCGACGCCCGGCGCGGTCGTTGAGTAGTCGAACTCGGCGGCCTTGCTTATGTAGTGCTGCATGTCTTCTGGGACCTCGTCGCCGGGGTAGATGGCCTCCACTGGGCATTCGGGCATGCACATAGAGCAGTCGATGCACTCCGCGGGGTTAATCAGGAATTGGTCGCCGGCGTCGTAGATGCAGTCGACCGGGCACACGTTCACGCAAGCTGTGTTCTTAAACCCGATACACGCTTCGGTTATAACGTAGGCCAAGACAGCTCCCCTTTTGTTAGCGCTAGATTTCCTTTCCCGAGAACCAGTTTAACCAATGCGGAAACGTTGTCAACAGATGAGAGTACCGGCGGCGAAGAGAGACGACGATACTCGTCCATCTAGGTGGGTACGGGTTCGTCGAGATGGTCATTTTCGTCTCTATCCTGGTGGTAGGGCTCATCTACGCCTGGATGAAGGTGGCCCTCACATGGGTGTCGGGCAGCAGTTCAACGAGGGTGACTTCCGCGGTGGTAGCACCCATTCGAGCAATTCCTTGCGCTGGTAGACATAGCGCCACTCGGTTTAACCTCTCCTATGAATGGAGAGGATCTGGGTTTTTCAGAAGAGCTGCTAGAAGAAGAGCAACTAGAGGAGGTAGTTGAGGCTCGAGCAGGGAAAGACGTATATGCGCTGGCTTGGTGCCCTCTCTTAGGGGTGATGGATGGGAAAAATAGTACATATGGACCATGCGCCTAGTGTTGGTTGCTGTTTGACTGTGTTACAGCAGGGGCCAACAACAAAGGAGGCAAAACCGTGGACTGGTATCTTGAAGTTTTGAAAAAGTACGCAGTGTTCGACGGGCGGGCGCGGCGCAAGGAATACTGGATGTTTATCCTCATCAACCTTATCATCTCAGTGGTGTTGGTTATCATCGATAGCTTGATTGGCACTGTCATCCGTCAAGCAGGCTTCGGGCTACTCCAAGGTCTGTATGACTTAGCGGTCCTGATTCCGAGTATCGCTGTGACAGTACGCAGGCTCCACGATACTGGTCGCACTGGATGGTGGATACTCATTGGTTTGATTCCCGTCATCGGCGGTATTGTTCTGCTTATCTTTATGCTGCTGGATAGTGAGTCAGGTGAGAATCAGTATGGGCCAAACCCAAAGGCACAGGAAGCTATAGCGTAACTGCCTACTAAAAGGGGTTCGACCTGACCACTATGCGGCTCCACAGCGACAGGGCAACTTCCTACAAATTGGCAGAAGAAATAAATCCACCGTCTGTGGAGGAGGAGGTCTCCGAGGATTTTTGGGGTGGGGGGTCTAGACTGTGGGGACCGGGGCTTCCCGATCCCACTTTCTGGGAGCCGCTAGGCGTAGGGATTTGTCCCCACAGAACAAACAGCAACGATTGCTGTTGATCTTTTCTATCTCCACCTATAGCCATTGGACCGAGGCTATCGGCCTGCGCGTGAGCAAAATTGGCTATTTTCTATTAGTGTCTCTCCTAGAGAATCAGGGGGTGGACGAAGAAGAAGCAATCTTTGATGAGACGCGATTCGCTGACTCCTCGCAGGAAGCAGTTGTAGGCGTCTGTTGGTAGTGCGGAGACAAGCTGCCAGAGGGGTATGAGTGCGCTCCGCTGTGCCGGGAATGTCGGAGAGAGGAGGACGAGTAGAGGTAACGGGCCGGGGTCTTGTATTAGGGGCTCCGCCCGCACCCATCGAAGCCTATCTGTGGCGTAAGGTGCGCGAGATTGGTCACCAGCAGTTCAGTGGCCATATTTACAACCTCAGTGTCGAAGGTGACGAGTCCTATATAGCGGAAGGTATAGGTGTCCACAACTGTGCGGCAGCGGCCGCAGCACTTTAGGGGGTGCGCTGTTTAGCACGTTGCCCAGTCATGAACTTGCGTCGAGCAGCTCTAACACACTAACAATCAGCCTAAAAGCCCGTGCCTAGTAGGAGGGCTGCCATAGTCTCTACTCCTGTTGGACTATCGCTTGCTATCACGTCCGCTATGTGTGACCAGCAAAAGTTACTGCAACCGTACTGCAACCGGGCTAGAACAGAGCCGAACGGAATAGGAAAAACGTCGAGATCACTTTCGAGTTTTTTGCTTATCCACGCCCATTCTCCGATGTGCTAGGACGCGGTAGGATCTACAGTACCTAAGGTGCACAACGATAGAACAGGATGGTGAGGCATTATGACCGAGCGTGCGCAGGGCACCCCCACAAAGACCATCCGGGTCGCTCACAGCCCGGACTCCGATGACGCGTTTATGTTCTACGCTCTCTCGCAAAACAAGCTTGACACAGGCCACCTCTCCTTTGTGCACGAGCTGTCGGACATCGAGAGCCTGAACCGCCGGACGCTCGACGGGGAGCTCGAGGTCTCGGCGGTCTCTATACACGCCTACGCTTATCTCGCGGACAAGTATGCGCTGCTTTCGTCCGGGTCTTCGATGGGAGATAGATACGGGCCGCGGCTCGTGGCGAAGGAGGCGATGGGCAAGGATCTCAGGGGGAAGACGGTTGCGGTTCCAGGAGAGCGAACAACGGCCTTTCTCGTGCTCAAGCTCTACGAGCCGCAGGTGGAGCACGTCGTGGTCCCATTCGACGAGATCATGGACCACGTCGCGCGTGGTGGGGCGGACGCGGGGCTTTTGATCCACGAAGGCCAGCTTACGCACGAGAGTGAGGGTTTTATGCTGATCGAGGATCTCGGCGAGTGGTGGCATGGGGAGACAGGCCTGCCGTTGCCCCTGGGCGGCAACGTCGTCCGCCGCGACCTCGGCGAAGAGACGATGCGCGAAGTGGCGCGCCTGATCAAGTCTAGCATCCGGTATGCCCTCGACCACCGTGAGGAGGCGCTTGCTTACGCTTTGAACTATGCACGCGACCTGCCACCTGAAGAGGCAGACACGTTCGTCTCGATGTATGTGAACGAGTGGACCTTGGACTACGGCGAGACCGGCCGGAAGGCTATACAGACGCTGCTTTCGCGTGGTTACGAGGCGGGCATCATACCGCATAAGGTGGAGGTAGAGCTCGTGGGGTAGGGTCTGTTGGGGCCCCCATCGCGGGTGATGCCTTTGGGATAAACTGCCGCTAGAGGTTCGTGGAAAAGCGTTATTCCGAAACGAGCAAAAAGGCCTCCAGAAAACACGCGGGCAAAAGGCCGGCTGGGTTGGGTCTTTGTTTTTTGCGGTTCCTCTTCAACCTCGTTCTGATTCTCATGTCGGCACGATCGTCGTTGTTTCGAGTCTGTATGCCTACGTGCTCTACGTCCACGAGGACCAGCTCGGGCGCAGGCATCCGGACCTCGTTAAGAACTCCTCCTTCTACGATTACGTCGGACACACTCCCCAACTCTCACCGCCGTCTGAGTATCTATCCCTTGAACCGCAAGCCTATGCTCGGCATTCAAGGTACTCGGTGGCCTACAGCGAGACCTTGCCAACGGACATCTGGCCCCTCTATATGGTCGACGCTACCTCCGTAGAGTCGGTACTGGGCTTCCCACGCTCTGACCGGCGCGAGTTCGTACCCTTGGCCGAGTATACGCAGTGAATTCTGTCTGGTAGGCTCATCATTGCCGCGAATGATATAAAGACTTCTGTGGATCTCGAAGGGCTCTACGGGGCATCTTTTGTGGACTGGGAGGCGGTCGACGCTTCCTGGGCCAAACGTACCATCTCCAGCAGGCTCCTGCTGCTCGCCTCCCGCCGTTACCTCTTCGCTGGTACCGGCGAAAGGGACGAACGTCGCGCAAAGCTTGTGGAGCCTGCCACGCTCGCCGAGGAGATCAAGACCGCTTTCGCCTCGCCCCCAGCTCCCGAAAGTGTAGCGTCAGCTTTATGGGGCGAGTTCGTGGATGCCGCGCTCGTCGCCGAACTTGAGATGATCCCCTATGGGGAACGCCCGATCCTCCTCAGTGAACTGCGCACAGGCTTGGAGAAAGCGGCCGACGAAGCCGGCGCTGACACCGCTCTAGGCCGCTGGTTCCTCGCCCGCCGCGAAGCCCTGCCTGGTGAAGATCTTCCCGAGAACCCTGAGTACCTGCCCGTTTGAGCGTTCTCTCATTTCGTCGTTGGGCTCCTACCGGATCGGAAAGTGGAGGCAAGAGCAGTAACTCTGGGTAACCGGCTTCTTCTACTCGGCCATTTGCCCACTCGTCCGCTCCAAGCCCTGCTGTGCCGCGCACGCGTTTAATTAGCGTGTCTCAAAAACGGTGGTTTTGGCCCAGCCTTAAGCACGTAGCAAAAAGTACCGTTCTTGATACAGCCTAAGAAGCTTGCCTTTAGGATGTTTTGCCGCTTCAGCCAGTTTCTCGGAAACATAGTGCATACAGATCATGCGGGGGGTACGATTGCGGCCATGCTCAAGGTGTAGGTAGCGATCCGCCTAAGAGAAGGTGGGGAAAGAGTAGGAGGCTAGCTATGGCAGTCGAGGACGAGATCCGTCAGGCTTCAGAGCAGTTCTACGCGGCTCTAAACCGCGTGATCAACGGTGATCCCGAACCGATGATGGAAGTATGGTCACACGGCTCTGACGTGACGGCCCTGCACCCGCTTGGTGGCCGAGAGACCGGATGGGAAGAGGTGAGAGCTAGCTGGGAGCAGGTCGCACAGGCGTTCTCTGATGGGCAAGTATCAATAGAGGACTTGGTGGTGGTTCCCCTGGCCGATGATGTGGCCTACACCCTGGGCACTGAACGTGGCCAAGCGACGCTCAGAGACGAGACGGTAAGCATTCATTGGCGGGTGACGAACATCTACCGGCGTGAAGAGGGGGAATGGAAAATGGTGCACCACCACACCGATGTTTCGCCGGCATTGGTGGAAGTCCTCGAGCGCTAGGCAACGAGCAGGAGACCGGGATCTCCACGCCGCTGCTCTTGTAGCTTTCTAGCTGTCGGCTTTGGACAAAAGTCAGGTACGGCATAGAATGTGCATATGGGAGTGTTTCGACAGATCTTCGTCTGCACCACGCCGGGGGCAGGGCGGTGCGGGGCCAAAGGTGGTAGCGAGCTACTCGATAAATTCCGCGAAGAGATCTCCCGTATAGGCCTTGCGCCGTCACTCGTACTCCAGAACGCCTGCACTCGCCGCCATGAGGAAGGACCAGTCGTCTTCGTCTTCCCGGACGACGTCTGGTATACCCGCGTAACCCTTGATGACGTTCCCCGCATCGTTGAGCGGCACCTCGCCTGTCGGACGCCGGTCGAAACTTGAGGAACTATGGGCTGTTTTTACTGACTGATAGAGTCGCCTACTGCTGACTGCTAAGATCAAACCCAAGACGCCCTAGGGCTTGCTCCATCGCCCAGTCCGCCACTGTAAAGAGGCGCTCGCGGCGTCTTTTCATGTAGTATAGGAGGATACTACGGTAAAGCGCCTGGGCTGTGCGGCCTTTGAGCTTGACGCCCAAAGGGTTTGCGATGGCTTTCTCAGGCCCAAGGCTTACTGCGTGGCCTCGGTCGAAGAAGTTAAAGGGTCGACGTTTTTTCTCTGGTACGTTTCGGACCCTCAGACCGACATCACGGGCGGCCCAGGGACCTTGCTGCACAGCAACGGACGCGGTGGGAGGCAAAGGGCCGAGACGAGGATGCTCGAAGACGCTGCCGTCACCAAGGACATAAACTTCTGGATGCTCGGAGAGCGTCAGACGCTCGCTCACCCGGGTCCGACCCCTCGCGTCGTATTCTACGGGCAGACCTTGCAAGAGGGGGTTCGCCTGGACGCCTGTAGCCCATACGCGCGTCGCCGCGGGCAGCCACTCACCGCTGACTTCGACGCCCTCCTCGTTCACTGCTGTTACAGGCGTGTTCAGTCGGACCTCGACCCCAAGGTGCGAAAGCTCCTTCAGGGCCGCTTCGTGGAAGTAAGAGTCTAACCAGCCCATTAACCGATTCGTCTCTTCTAGGAGCACCACATGCACCTCTACAGTAGAGGCTCGAATGGTGCGTTTTTTTAAGTAATCGAAGAGTACGGCGATCTCGGCGGCGAGTTCGACCCCCGTCGTTCCGCCGCCTACGAGGATCACGGTGAGCCCGCCAGCAGGTTGCTCTCCTTTCAGAGCCATCTGCCAGGCCTCGTTCAACGAGCCGCGAAGCCGGAGCGCGTCGCTTAAGCTCCAAAAAGTTTGGAAGTAGCTAAGGAGCCTTCCGGGAGGAGGTATGGCGACGCTGCCGGGCGCGAGAACGAGGTAGTCATATTTCACGGGCCCTGACGAGGTGAGAAGCACCTTTTTCCGGAGATCCACCTCGGTTGCCTCGGCCCGCAGGAAGGTATAAGGGGCCGCGCCGTCGCGGGCTATCGGGGTGCGGACGCTGTCGGGGTGAACACGACCGACGGCAACCTCGTGAATCAAGGGTGTGTATACGTATTCTTCTTCGCGGCTTACGAGTAGTGTCTCTCCCGGCCGCCGCAGCGCGGGCGGCAAACTTCGCAAGAAAGAGCCCCCGGCGAACCCGGCTCCCACGACGACCACCCGAGCCGAGCCCGGGGGCGTCTCGCCTCCGCGTCCATTCTTGGTAGTTTCCGTCACACCATCCGTGTCTTCCGATCGCTTGGGACGAGTATACCCTTCGGGGCATAGGATGAAAGCTTTACAAAATGAGCGAAAATACGTAGACTCTACGTACCGGCTTCGGGGGTTGCCGGACGAGGATAAGTAGGGGACCCACAGGGAACAACTCGTTTCACAGGGCTAGAAAGGGGCCGTAGTGGCGAAGGAGGAGTTAGACGTCCAAGAGATCGTCCCGGGTCTCATAGTTAGGCACACCAGTCGCCGACTAGGGAAACTCGAGGCCTCTGAGGCCTGCGAGCGTCTGATCACAGGTAAGATCTCGTTCTCGGAGTTCGTGGACCAGATCGGTGGAGGCTTCCGTGAGCTTCTGGATTTCATGACGGAGTACGACCTGCACCCCGGGCGCCCCGACGAGGTTCTCTACTGCGTGGACTGCTATGCTGGTCTATATGGCCGCAGCGTTCTGCGCACCCAGCTGGGAAGGCTCTATCACTTGAGTGGCCTCGTACCCAACCGAGGGGTCGGTTGAAAGCGGCAGGGGTGCGCAGTTCTCTCCCGACCTCCATTTAGCGGTAGGATCCTTCCAAAACGGGCCATTTACGGTGCCCCATGCCACGTAGGCTAGTGAACGAGGTCCGGGGGTTACGTTAACCGGAAAGGGGAAGGATGCGGGTGTGAACGAGGAGACGCAGAAAAGGACCATCACGATTTTGTCCACAGGGATCGCGTACCTGCTGGCGAGCCGTATATCTGACAGAATCATCGACGAACCCGAGGAGCGCGGCGTATGGGACGACGTGAAGGAAGCGCTCCTCAAAGCGAGCTTCTCGCTGGTTTCGACGATCATAGCCTCCTTCGTAATCCGGCGGGTCGTGAACAGCCGCTGGGGCGGCTGAAGAGTGCTTTAGGGGTTAAACGACCCGGTGGGCCTGAGCCTTCTACAGCCCGTGCGGTTTGCACTCGTCCTCGGGCTCATCGTGGCCGGGGGACTCTTACTCTACAAGCTCGTTGGCGTCCTCGAGGTTCTTGCGCTGGCGCTACTCATAGCGTTGATCCTCGATCCGGCGGTGAACTTCCTCGTGCGTCTAAGGTTGCCGCGCCTTTTGGCGCTGCTTGTGGTCTTGGCCGGTGTGGTCGTAGGGCTTGGCTTTTTAGGCTACATCGTCTTGCCGGTGGTTTTGACTCAGGGCGAAGACTTTCTGGCTCAAGCCCCCGGCGTGGCCCGCAGCATCCAGCAGTACATTCAAGATCTTGGCGAGAGGTATCCGAGCCTCGGCGGCTCTGCTTCCGGGACCGCAAATTTTGACCTCACCGCAGCTATCCAAGAGGTCATACAAAGGGCCGGTGAGCTGTGGAGGATAACCACCCGGGGAGCAGGCCTCTTCTTGCAGGCCATAGGGGCTGTGGTGATGGCGCTATATATGGTTTCCAACCCGCGGCCGCTGGTTAACGGGGTGCTTGCGCTGTTCCCTCCCCACAGAAGGGAGCGAGTCGAGGAGATCCTCATGCTCATAAGGGAGCGGGTTTCGGGATGGATCATCGGACAGATCGCAGCGATGGTCCTGGTTGCCATCCTCACCTGGATCGGTCTCTCCGCCCTCGGCATCGAGTACGCCTTCACCTTCGCTGTCATCACTGGAGCCCTAGAGATAGTGCCGTTTTTCGGCCCGATCTTATCAGCCTTACCTCCGACCCTCGTTGCCTTCGCCGACTCTCCAACCAAGGCCCTCGTTGTCATAGTTATCTACGTGGCGATACACCAGATAGAGGCGCACGTCATCTCGCCGATGGTCATGGCGCGGAGTGTACAGCTTCACCCGGTAATGGTCATCCTGGCCGTCCTTGCCATGGGCGAGCTTTTGGGGTTCGTGGGCGTCATCCTCGCCGTCCCTATCGCGGCCGTCGTCACCGTCTTGCTCGACGAGCTCTACGTCAAACCTTTGGGCGTTGTGCCTTCCCCCCGGGCCGCCGAGTTACCCGAACGCGAGGAGCCAACCTCGGCCCCTCGCTCGTGATCTCCTGTCCGGTTTCTTCTCTTGTGAAAGTGTACAGAGGCGCCTCTTTATAACCACTTTGGGTGTCCAGGTGTCCCTGTTGGGTTATTATTTCGTTTATGAGCCTCGTTTTCATCGTGGTCCTATTGCTCGTCGGCGTGCTCGTCGTAGCCTCTGTGGTACTGGGGCGGATGACCTACGAGGTGGAGAACACCGCCGACCTGGAGTATCTGGAGCTTGAGGGAAACTGGATCCGCTACCAGGTCACCGGTGGAGGACCACCGGTCGTGCTCGTGCATGGCTGGCTCACCTCAGGGAGGATCTGGAAGCAGCTCGCGGACCGTCTGGCTCAGCGTTTTACCGTCTACGTACTCGATCTCGCTGGGTTCGGGGATTCGGACAAGCCTATCTCGGGCTATGGGGTTCGCCACGGCAGCCGCCTGTTGTACGCTTTCTGTGCTCACTTCGGTCTCACACGAACAGCCGTGGTTGGCCACGACGTTGGAGGAGCAATTGCCGTGAAGCTCGCCGCTGACCACCCGGACGTGGTAGGTCGGCTAGTTCTTGTCGCCACACCGGCCAGAGAGGGCCAGATAGACCTACCGGCCCTTCTCTGGCTCACCACCCTACCTGTCGTGGGACCCATCTTCTATACTTTAGGGCGTTTTGTGAAACCTCTACGCAGGCTCTGGATGCGCCCGTTCGTTCTCGACTCCGAGGATCTCACCGAGGAGGTTGTGGCAGACGCGGGAAAGTCTACCCCAGCGGCAGTCACCAAGACCTTGGACGTAATGCGACGCGAGATCGCGCGGGACAGGCTCATCCGCCAGGCCCGTATAGTGAAGGTCCCCGTTCTCATCATTGCTGGGGAGGAGGACCAGATCGTGGATCCTCAGGTGGCTAGTGATTGGGCCCAGAGCGTCTCAGCTGAGGTTGCCTTCTTGAACGAATGCGGGCACCTACCGATGCTTGAGCGAGCAGATGAGTTCAATGCACAAGTCCTCGCCTACCTGACTGGTGACTCCCGCTACTTCGACGCCGTTACCCAAGCTCCGGAGGAGGTAATCGGGGAAGACGTCATGGAAACAATCGAAGAATCGCCCTCTGTCGGGCACACCGAGCCCGGAGCCTCTGAGTCCGGCGTAGCAAAGGCAGAGGATCTCTCCTCGCCCGTTGCCCCCAATGACGATAGCCGCCCGTTGCGTAACTACAATCGTGAGAGCACAGAAGGCCTACACGACGATGGCACCTCCGACCAGTCAGCCGACCGGCCCTCGGAACAGGTTGCTGATCCGACCGCTGATGAAGATGCCGAAAGGCGTGTACAGGACCACGCAGATCGCGCCGCAAACGGGAGCGATGTAAGTAGGCCCTTGCCCGAAATACCGAAAGATCTCTTCGAGTGGCCTGAGTCCTTAAAAGAATCCCGCTCCCGAGAGCGCGCTCCTGAGGTAGATCGTCAGGAGCATAGCGAAGGTGCAGACTTGGAAGGCCCGCAAAAGGAGCCGCCGCGTTCCTGATCTCGGACGGCATTGCGTAACATCTTCCGGGGGAAGTCCTGCCTTACAGTTTTTTCTGTAAGTACAGCCAGTCCCAAATACCAAGAAAGTAGCCGGTGAAGAGCGAGCGCTGGCGGGAGATCTCCTGATAGCCACAGGCTTCGTAAAGCTTGAGAGCGGGAAGATTGCTACCGCTAACGTGAAGGCCCATGGTATCTTTTTCGGACTCGCGGCTTAGAGACTCCGCCTCCTCCAGTAATGCGCGGGCGATGCCCTGGTTGCGATGCTCACGGGTAACAACGAGGCGTTCTACGTAAGCTTCGGAAGAGGTGGCAGTATAGTGGGGGTAGGAGAGCAGGATCGTGGTCCAAGAGGCATGTATGAAACCCAGGTCCTGGCGCAGGGCCTTCCAGAAACCTCGTGCGAGTGATTCGGCCTCCGAATCCCTGATGCGAATCCCAACGCTGGCTATAAGCTTTGGGGAAGCGGTGCTTTCGACCACGAGGGAAGAGACACCGCCTAAAGAGTGCTCCATGCTTACCCACTTTTCCATGATCTTAACCGAGTGGTCTATCCGCCGTCCGAAGATCGGACGAAACTTATCGAGAAAACCCTCGACCACAAGACCAGAAATCATCGGATCCTCTTGAGGCTTCGCTGGTCGCACTATGAAAGGCTTATCCGGCATCTCCGGCAATCGTAGCAGAGCTTTGGGTAGCTAGTCTTTTACTCGTTCGCTAATCAGCTATTCATCAGCTTTTGCCTTTATCACCGTAACCATCTAACCGCTGATCGCTGGCGACTAACTAATAAGCCGCTTACGCATAAGTTGTACCGGTAGGAGCGCTAGGGCACTGGCAAAGACTAGGATCCAGGACACGTCCGCGAGCACGTTCACGGAAGGTCCGATGGCCAGAGCCCGGCAGACGTTCACCGCATGGAACAAGGGTGTAAACCAGGCGATTTGAGGCACCGGTGCCGGGAAGTCCTCTACAGGAAAGAAGATGCCGGAGAACAGAAAAAGTGGTGTGATCACGAGCGTGAAGTAGTAGGAGTAGAGGTCGATGCTTGAGATCAGGCTGGTGAACAGCGTACCTGTTACGCTGAACATGACTCCGACGAGGAGCAACACCGGCGGGATAAGGAGCGCCCAGAAAGAAGAGACCAGCGGCGCCTCCGGTGAGAACGCGAACCCTAAAGCCGTGATCATCCCCAAAAATCCCGTTCCGTATAGCACTGCGCGCGTCCCCGCCCACAGATACTCCCCGGCGACGATATCCTCGGCGTTGACCGGCGTCGCTACGATGGCGTCGTAGATGCGTCCGACCTTCAGCCTTATAAAAGTGTTGAACGTGCTTTCGAAAGAGGCCGCGAACATGGCGTTGCTCGCCAAGAGTCCTGGCGCTATGTACTGCGGGTACGTCAGCCCATGGATGCCGCCCGTCCGGATGAATGCACCTAATCCCAAGCCCAAGGCCGTCAGGTACAACAAGGGCTCGAAGAAATTTGGAAACATGATGGTCTTCCAGTGCTTGCGGAAGATGGTCGCGTTACGCTGCCAGACCCGGAACGCTCCGCGCAGCGAGGGAATCCTCACGGCATCCATCAATCCACCAACCTCCGACCCGTGAGCTTTAGGAAAACATCTTCGAGGGTCGCTTGCCGGTATAGGGCATTATCGATCGGAACGCCGGATTCCTTAACTTTCCGCGCTACCGCGTCCGAGTCCGGGGTGTAGACGAGGAGTGCCTCTCCAAGATAGTCGATGCCGTCGGCTATATCCGAGACTACGCGAGCAAGCTTCTTTAAAGCGTCACGGTTTGTTCGGAATTCCACAACCTCGGGGCTTATGTGCTCCTCTATAAGGTCGCGCGGGGTGCCTTCGGAGATGATCCTGCCGTCATCCATGATGCACAACCTGTCGCACAGCTGTGTCGCCTCGTCCATATAGTGGGTCGTAAGGACGAGGGTCTTCCTTTCGCTCGTCAGTTCGCGCAGCTTGTTCCAGACGAGGTGGCGGGCCTGCGGGTCAAGGCCGGTGGTCGGCTCATCGAGGACGACGAGGTCGGGATCGTTGATGAGGGCGCGTGCGATAAGGAGCCTGCGCTTCATCCCGCCTGAGAGTTGCTCGACCTGGGCGTCGGCCTTCTCGGAGAGCTGAACGAACTCTAGAAGCTCCGCTGCCCGCTGCCGCACCACCTTACGGGGCAGGTCGAAGTAGCGACCGTAGACGAGGAGGTTCTCTTCGACTTTGAGGTCCTCGTCGAGGTTGTTCTCCTGGGGGACGACGCCGATGCGACGCTTGACCTCTCGCTCTCGGTGCCGGGCGTCGAGACCCGCGACCTTTAGCTCCCCACCCGTAGGAACGGCGGCGCCATAGATCATTTTCATCGTCGTGGTTTTGCCGGCCCCATTGGGGCCTAAGAACCCGAAGCACTCGCTCTGGTGCACCTCGAAGTTCACGCTCTTGACAGCCTCGAAGTTGTTGTAGGTTTTCCTTAGGCCCCTAGCCAATAGGGTAGCTTCCCTGGCGCCTACCTTCTTCTCCGTGCGAGTGTTCAACCGATTAATGCTCCTTTTTATCCGGCCCGCTACTCTGCAGGACGGGTGCCTGTTTTCCTAACCCCGTAAGCGCCGAGCGAGGTGTTCTTTGTTCTCCGGGCCGTTTTAACCATATCGAGGCTCCGAAGGTGAGACAAGGGGACATATACTACCCTATTACGTTGGAGTGCCTTGCTAACAGCCTCCGAGGAATCCCACGAACCAATTTACAAATCTTAAAAAATATTACAATTTGGGGTACCATCTCCGACATAGGCCTGCTACAATCTCCTCGCATGGCACTCATGGAGAAAAAGCGGTATCGGGGACGACGCGTTCGGAGACATCCAAAATATAGGCGTCGGCGGACGGGCCTTTTCGTTTTCATCGGTCTGGCTATCCTTACCCTTGGAGCGTTCATCTTTTTCGGTGCGGATCTCACGTCAAGTAACAGAGGTGTAGAGCAGGTCGCAGAACCGCCCGTCGCCGAAGCCCCGCCGGCTGCCCCCGAGAAGGCATCCGATGAGAAGCAGTCATCAGATAAGGAGCAGGCCTCTGATGAGGAGCAGGCCTCTGATGAGCAACAGGCATCTAATGAGAAAGAAGAGGCTGCGCCCATACCGCCGAATGATCCCACAATGTATCTGAGTATCCCGAAGCTGGGCATATCCGGCGCCATGGTCGTCGGTGGGGAGGGGGGCTTGGAGATAGGGGCGCAGGCGGTAAGCGGGGCTCCCTGGCTGCCGGGTTCCAACACCTACATCGCGGGCCACCGTCTCGGCTTCCCGGGAACTGGCAGCGACCACATCTTCTTCAACTTACCTTCCCTGGCGCCGGGAGATGAAATCACCCTCACCGACTCCCTCGGCCAAACGTACAGATACAGGGTGAACGAAATACTGCAAGTTGACCCGACCAACCTGTCGGTACTTAACCCGGTCGGGAAGGATGTAATTTCACTGCAGACATGCATCGAGAACTACGGCGATTTCGCTACTCTTGGTCCTAACTGGAATGTCCGCTATATAGTTCGTGGCGAGCGGGTCTAAGCGATCATAACCCTAACGGAAAGAGTCACCCCGGCGAGAGCGTGGCCTTTTTATGTCGGTCGAGACGCGTGCGCTAGTCTTGGAGTCGGCCCCTCCATACGCTACCTCGGTTTGTAGACGTCGTAGAGGATGGGCTCTATGCCGTCTTCGCCAACACCGGAACGGTACTGGATGTAATGGGCACGCTGGAGGTAAGCTAGGGTGGTTTTTACTCGGCCCTTAAGGTCAGGGATGTCCGCTTCTATGTCTTCGAGCTTCTCAGCATCCAAGATGACGTCTTCTTCGTTGTTGTTTTGCCACTCCTCCCAGAGCCTGCGCCACAGGGTATCGAGTTCTGGGGTAAGAGGTTCGCGCTGCATCTAACGGGTCTCCCTACTGTGTTTGCTGAGTTCGAAGACGACATGTCGAATCTCCGGCACGAGAAGCTTCTCCATTGCGAGACGCACCGCGTTCGTCGAGCCGGGCAGGCAGGCGACGAACTTCGAGCCGACCGCGCCCGCGACCGCACGGCTCAAAATAGCGGCGGCGCCTACCTCGTCGTAGGATAGCATCCGGAAGAGCTCGCCGAATCCATCGAGCTCTTTATCGAGCATTCGGATCACTACCTCGTAGGTAGTGTCCCGTGCCGAGATGCCCGTCCCGCCGGTAGTGATGACAGCGTCCACGTCCGCCCCAGTGAGGAGCCCTTCAAGGGACTTCTTTATCTGCGGCGCATCGTCGTTGACGATCGCGCGATAAACAACCTCATGCCCGGCTTTTTGCATCGAATCGACGATGATCTTGCCGCCGGTATCAGTTTCGGCGGTGCGTGTGTCGCTTATGGTGAGAACGGCGACTCGAATCCGCTCCGGAGAGGCTTCCCGATGCTTCTCTGTGCTCTCGCTCAAAGGAGTCCGCCTCCTCGCAAAAACGGGTTGTACATCCGCTCCTGACCTACAGTTGTCTCGGGGCCGTGACCGGAGAGGACGCGCGTTTCATCCGGTAAGGTAAGGAGCTTCTCGGAGATGCTCTGCATAAGAACGTCCATGCTCCCGCCCGGCAAGTCTGTTCTACCTATGCTTCCCGCAAAAAGCGCATCCCCCGAGAAAACCAGGTTCCCCTCTTCTACGTAAAAGGCCAGATGCCCTGGTGCGTGACCGGGGGTGTACAGGGAGCGGAGCCGAATGTTGTCGACCTCCAGAACCTCGTCGTTCGCGATGTGCCGATCCACCGTGGGGACTTTGCCAAACCGCATGCCCATCATAAGCGCCTGCTGGGGCAACGTCTTCAGCATCTCCTCGGCCTCGGCATGCATGAGTACCGGACAGGTGTACTCGTCCACGAGAGGGACGACCGCGCGGACATGGTCTACATGGGCGTGTGTAATGAGGATCTGCGCTATCTCCAGCCCGAGTCGCTCCACGGTAAGCGCGATACGGATCGCCTCGTCCCCTGGGTCGATGAGGATGCCCGTGCCCGACTCCTCGTCGCCGATTACATAGCAGTTCTCCTGGAACTGGCCGACAGTAATCATCTCCACTATCATCTACGCCTCCTTGCTCTAGTTTTTCATCCGGCCACGCAGGAACTCGATGAGCAGGCGGGTCGGTGTACCGGAGGCCCCCTTCGGGGTGTAGGCGTTCTTGGACTTGGCATAGTAGGCGGTACCGGCAATATCCAGATGTGCCCAGGGATAGTTAACGAACTCCTTGAGAAAAGCACCGGCGGTGAGTGCTCCGCCGTACCGACCGCCGGAGTTCTTAATGTCGGCGGTATCGCCCTTTATCTGCTCGGTGTACTCGGCAAAGAGTGGCAGCGGCCAGGCGCGTTCGCCGCTCCTCTCGCCCGCATTCCGAATTTCGGTGACAAGATCCTCATCGTTGCCCATGAGGCCGGAGGCGTGATCGCCCAAAGCCACGTGACAAGCGCCCGTAAGGGTGGCGCAGTCTATAACGGCGGCGGGGTCGTAGCGGTTCGCATAGGAGAGAGCGTCGGCCAGGATAAGACGCCCCTCCGCGTCGGTCGTAACGATCTCGACGGTCTTGCCGGAGTGGAGCTTAAGCACGTCCCCAGGTTTGAAAGCATCGCCCCCGGGTAGGTTCTCCGTCGCGGGGATGAGGGCTATGATATTGATAGGCAGATCCAAAGATCCCACCGCCTCCATCGCACCAAGGACAGCAGCACCGCCGCTCATGTCATACTTCATATCGCTCATGTTGACGGAAGGCTTTATGGAGATGCCGCCCGAGTCAAAGGTTACGGCCTTGCCGACGAGAACGATTGGAGCTTCGTCTCCACCCTTGCGGTGCTCTAGCACGATAAAACGCGGCTCGTTCTTGGCTGAGCGGCCGACTGTCGCGAGCCCCGTGAGGCCCTCAGCTTCGATCCCGGCTCGGTCGAGGATGATCACATGCATAGCGTACCGGTCCGCTATCACGTGGGCCTTCTCGGCCAGGTACTCTGGGGTCGCCGCGTTGGAGGGCTCGTTGGCAAGGTCTCGGGCGAGAAGGCCCCCTGTTGCGAGCTTCACCCCGATCTCGGTACCGGCAGTGGTAGCATCTTCGTCGTCTGAGATAAGGGTCAACGTCTTGAGCTCACCGTTCTCCTCGTCGGTCTTGTAACGATCGAATCGGTATAGGCCTAATACAGCGCCCTCGGCTGCAGCCTTCGCGGCCTCACGCGTGTCCGAGCCATATGGCACCGGCAAAGCGAAGGCCGCTTCGTCGAGTTTCAGGGTGCGAGCACGCTTGGCCACGGTCGCGGAGACTCGCCGGAGCTTGTCGAGGGTGAAGGAGGAGCGTTCCCCGAGGCCGACGAGCAGCAGCCGGGGAGCCAGGCTGTCCGGGAGGTAGAGGAGGGCCGTTTCACCCTCACTGCCGGAAAAGTCCCCGTCGGAGAGTATGCTTGCGAGGGCTCCACCCAATTCTTGCGGGATCTCTTCGCCCTCGTGGAGCCCTACCGCGAGCAACCCGGATGGAATCTCCCTTAATGCGCCGCTTGCGACGCCGATCCGAACCAAACCCGTTTCCTCCTATGCGTTCGCCTTTTCTGGGATCGCCTAAGATTATAGGGCAAAGGGACCGGCGAGCCGTGTCGATCCTTTTTGGGCCGCCACCTCTCCGCTCACGCACTAAAGCATCGGGTGACCCCATCGCGCGGTAGCTCCCAAGCGCCTCCACACGCAACAAATGGGCGCGGAACAAGTCCGCGCCCCAAGCTGAGCAGTGAAGGCTGAGCAGCTAAAGAATCGGCAGGTACTTCTGGATCTCGTACGGCGTTACCTGCACCCGGTAGTCCTCCCACTCCTCACGTTTGACGTTGAGGAGCCGGGTGAAGACGTGGTCGCCCAAAGCTTTCTGCAAGAGCTCTGAGTTCTCGGCCTCCCTGATCGCCTCCCCGAGGTCAGAGGGGAGACTCGTGATACCCATCTTCTCCCTTTCTTCGTGGGAGAGATGGTACAGGTTACGCTCCATCGGTTCGGGGAGCTCATAGCCCTTCTCGATACCCTCGAGTCCCGCGTGCAGGAGTGCTGCGAAGCACAGGTAGATGTTCGCCGAGGGGTCGGGGCAGCGTAACTCCGCCCGCGTTGCTTGCTCCTTGCCCGGGTGGTAGAGCGGAACGCGCACCAGCGCCGAGCGATTGCGACGGCTCCACGCGATGTAGACCGGTGCCTCGTAACCGAGGACCAGCCTCTTGTACGAGTTCACGTACTGGGCAAAGATGATGCTGATCTCGCGCGCGTGCCGGAGCTGGCCGGCGATAAACTGCTTGGCCGTGTCCGAGAGGTAGTACTGGTCATCGGCGTCGAAGAAGGCGTTCCTGCCATTTTGGAAGAGGCTCTGGTGGGTATGCATCCCCGAGCCGTTCTCGTCTCGTAAGGGCTTGGGCATGAAGGTGGCGTAGACCCCGTGGCGGGAGGCGATCTCCTTGACGACCGTCTTGTAGGTCATGACCTTGTCGGCCATCTCCAAAGCGCCATCGAAACGGAGGTCTATCTCGTGCTGGGAGATGCCGACCTCGTGGTGGGAGTACTCGACGTTGATGCCGAAGTCTTGCAGCGCCAGAATCGTGTCGCGCCTAAGGCTCGTCGCCGCATCCAGCGTGGTGAGATCGAAGTATCCGCCGTAATCCAAGGGCTCAGGGTCGGTGGAGTTCCTGAAGTAGAAGTACTCGAGCTCCGGGCCGCAGAAGAAGTTGTCGAAGCCCATCTCGCTAGCCCGCTCCAACGCTCTGCGCAAGACATGGCGTGGATCGCCGACGTAGGGGTCGCCATCCGGTGTCTTGATGTCGCAGAACATCCGGGCGACAGGGGTCTCCTTCGAGCTCCAGGGGAAAACCTTGAAGGTCGAGGGGTCGGGCAGGGCGATCATGTCCGACTCCTCAATATCCTGGTAACCCGTAATAGACGAGCCGTCGAAGCCCATACCTCCTTCCAAAGCGTCCTCGAGCTCGCCGACCGTTATCGAGAAGCTCTTCAGCGTTCCCACGATGTCCGTGAACCATAGCCGGATGAACTTGACGTTACCTTCCTGGGCCTGCCTTAGAATGTCTTGCTTGGTCGCCGTTTCCAACCGCTCCTCCAATCTTTCTTTCGCGTTTCTGCCGGGACGGCATCCCTACCGTAGATGTCTCGCCATGGTACATGAGCTATGATATGAATGCCAAATGCCCCTTGGATACGGCCCGACGTACAAGCCGCATCCTCGGAAAGCTCGCCATTTTTGGCCCTTCGTACAAGCAGGGTGCGAGATAGACGGTCTTGTGTGGCGTGGTAGGTGAGCCGAGGGGGCTGGCGGGGTAGAATCTTGAGGCGGGGCAACCCGCGGAAGGAAGCGACCGTGAACTACGACGACGAGGGGGAGTGATGGACGACAAACCTCAGGACAGGCCCGAGGACCGCCGCAGACGTGGTCCTCTGGGAGAAGAGAGGGACATCGAGGAAACTCGACGCGTGCCACGGAGCGGCGAGGACGCGGAGACGCGACCGGTTTCGCCGGAAGATGAGGAGCGCAGTGCCGCGACACGCCCTCCCGCTCCCGAAAGCACCTCGCCTAGAGCTTTCGACGAGGAGGAGCCGCAGACGCGTGTGCTCCATTCCCCTGGAACGCCCGAGGATGAGGCTGCGCCGTACCCGGGTGGCTATATAGAAGAGGATGAAGCGCGGGAAGCTCGCCTCAGAGAGGTCTATGGCGGTGTGGACTGGCTGGCGAGCTTTATCGGGTGCGTCTTTGCCATAATATGCAGCGCCATATTGCTGCTATTCTTCGCGGGGCTCGTGCTCAACTCCTTGGGCTTCACACTCAACCTCCAAGGGCGGGATGTAGATGCTGTTGTCATCACCGGTTTTGTAATCGTCGGCCTCGTTCTCTTCGTTTCTTATTTCTTTGGAGGCTATGTAGCTGGGCGGCTCGCACGTTTCGACGGTGGACTCAATGGGGCAGCAACGGTTTTGTGGGGTATTCTCCTGAGCGCGGTCCTACTCGTTGGCAGCTTTCTGCCCGGCCCTTTCTTCGAGCTTTTGCGGGGGTTTGTGCAAAACAGCGTCCTGCCTACTATCGGTGGCCTAACGGAGATCGGGCTCGCGGGCGCGGCGATTATTGTTGGTGCTCTCTTGCTGGAACTCTTGGGTGGCTTTCTCGGAGGGCGTCTCGGAAACCTGTATCATACTCGCATAGATCGCACGACTTGAAGCGGAGACCGGATGGCTCGATCGAGCTTGGGTCTGAGGAGGGTTTCTTTAAAGCACATCGAGGATTTGAAGAACCTCCGGTGCTAAGAAGTATCTGCTGCTTATGCTGCTTGCTCTAGCTCGCGACGAAGCTCCTTCTGAAGCAGTTCCAGCAAGGCTTGCTCTTCCTTCGTGAGGTCGCCTTGCTCGGCAGCGATGACCTCTTCCATGCGGTCACTGTAGTAAGAGACCACCGACCCCTCTATATAGTGATCTATCACCCGAGGGCTTATATACGACGCGCGAGCGATGTCGCGGGTGTTGCCGAGCCTCTCGGCCACCGCGTCTACCGCCGC
>DASQSI010000085.1:0-4011 GCA_035642415.1 Rubrobacteraceae bacterium | reverse complement strand
CCGTAGCTGCTTGGCCCTCTCTTCATAATCAAGGTCCATAGTAATTTCAGGTCCTCGATGAAGGGTTTCAGGAGGGTAAACTCTCAATTAATTTTCGATTAAACGTTGCTTTGTTGCTACAAAGTGGTCAGGTGGCTATTGTTGCGCCAGCAAATTTTGCAGCGGTCAGAGAGCTTGCGCCTCTGAGGCGAGGTTGCCCCTCAGTTCGTCTCGAAGCAGTAACGGGCAGGGTTTTCTTCGCACAACGGAGATTCTGAGACGCTGTCCATGTCCCACAAACGGAGGTTTTTGATACACGCAGCTTGTACCAAAAACGGTCGTTTATGAAACAAGCTGAGAACAGAGAAGAAATCTCATCCTTGTGTCCGCCGCTGCCTATAGCGTAGGGCGCGGTGATCGAGGCGGATGAACTTCTCGGGTGGTTCGTTGGGGATCAGCTTTGTTCAGATTGTGTGCGTAGGGGGGTATTGGTCGTGGTCGTGGACGAGCTAGAGAGGAGCAAGGCCCTAAGCCGCTCTATGGCTGACGGCCTCGCCTTGGCACGCGCGCGGGCACGATATGAACGAAGGCTGGAGACAGTACGAACTGGTTTCCGCCACCGAGTGCTCGAGATGTAGGAGGACGCTAACGCTCGTGGCGATCCCCGATAGAGAGGAGTTTGTGATCGGCGGCAGCGCTCTCAGGGAGAGCTGCTCTGGAGATTAACGCGCTGGATCAGGGGCTTCGGCCTTTTCCTGCAACGGGGATTTAACCAACGTTTTACTGCGCTTTAACTCGGGCTTGTCGCCACCTGCCTACCATGTAGAGGAGGGAAAGGAGAGGAGGTCCGTGGGTAAATAAATGCCACTCTGCGTTCTCCCTCAGCGCTCACGGACCTTTTGGGGCCGGGTATCGTATGTTGTGCAAACCTTCATTACTCCCCCCAAGCCCGGCCCTTTTTTGGTTTACGCTCTTGGTTTGCGGGAAGGTACCCAGCCACCGCTCTAATGAAGGAGGTTTTGGTGGATTTACTGCGTATCGTGGTTGCGATTCTTCTACCGCCACTTGGCGTATTCTTGCAAGTGGGATTAACCAAGCAATTTTGGATAAACATCCTCTTGACGCTTCTGGGCTACATCCCAGGCATCGTCCACGCGGCGTGGGTCATAGCGAAGTACTGAGCTATCTTTGACCGAAGAGTAGCGCTTTATTAACAAACCCCCAGCTTAGGACTCGGCCTTCGCCTTTTTCTTCACATCGGTAGCTGTGATCTTGCTGCCTTTGCCTGTGCCTTGGACATTGTAATGACATTGATCCCGGCGGACTTGCTCTTCGACTTGCCGCTTTAGGAGCTGGCTGGATCACCAATCCTATTGGTTAGAATAGGGGCGATATGGATAACCGAGTCAACGGCATCCAGAGTTCAGCCTTTCCTATACTGGCGGATGACTATATCGAGTTCTTGAGGCGCTATGGGGTGGTAAGAAAGATCGAGCCCGGGCAGATCCTTTACAGGGAGGGCGACCGCTCCTACGACTTCATCGTCATCCTCGAAGGCGAGGTAGAGATCGTCGACAACTTCGAGGGAGAGGCGCGGACGATAGTCACTCATGGGGCACGCCGCTTCCTGGGCGAGCTGAACATGCTCACCGGCCAAGCGGTGTATCTTACCGCTATAGTCCGTAGAGATGGAGAGGTGCTGGCCATCCCTCCAGAAAACCTGAAGAAAGTTATAACCGAGGAGCCCACCCTCTCCGATATCATCCTGGAGGCCTTCCTCGCGCGACGTTCGGTCCTCATGACGGCTGGTACGGGCTTAAGGATAGTTGGCTCTCGCCAGTCAAAGGACACTTTGCGCCTCACGGAGTTCGCCACCCGCAATCGACTGCCCCACGTCTGGATTGACCTGGAGGAGGACGAGGGCGCCTTAGCTTTGCTCGAGCGGTTCGGGGTGAAGCCGGAAGAGACGCCTGTGGCAATATGGCAAGGCAAGAAGGTGCTGAAGAACCCCACCAATGCCGAAGTTGCCCGAGCTATAGGCCTCAACGTGGATACCTCGAGGAAAGAGGCCTACGACCTCATCGTGGTCGGCGCCGGGCCCGCAGGGCTTGCCGCCTCCGTCTACGGGGCCTCCGAGGGCCTCTCCACTATAAGTCTTGAGGCAGTGGCCCTTGGCGGACAGGCGGGCACGAGTTCCCGGATAGAGAACTACCTGGGTTTTCCGGCCGGCCTTTCCGGCTTGGAGCTTGCTAGCCGTGCCATGGTGCAGGCCGACAAGTTCGGCGCGCGTACTGCAGTGCCTCAAGAAGCTGTTGACCTTAGAAGAGAAGACGGCTGCTACAAAGTGGCCCTCTCGGAAGGAGGCGAGGTCATAGGACGTGGCGTCATTGTCGCCACTGGCGCCCGCTACCGCAGACTGAACGTCCCCCGCCTCGAAGAGTTCGAGAGCGTAAGCGTCCACTACGCTGCCACAGAGGTTGAAGCACAGATGTGCCAAGGCGCAGAGGTAGCAGTCGTCGGTGGCGGCAACTCAGCGGGTCAAGCAACGGTGTTCCTCGCGGGCCGTGTAAGCAGGGTTTACCTGCTCATTCGGAGTAATTCTTTAGGCAAAAGCATGTCAGCATACCTCGCGGACCGGATCGAGGGTACCGAGAACATAGAGGTGATCACCAACACCGAGGCTCGCGAGTTCCTTGGAGATAGCATATTAGAAGGCGTGGTGGTGGAGGATAATCGTACGGGTGAACGCCGCACCCTCGAGGCAAGAGCGCTCTTTGCGTTCATCGGGGCAGAAGCCAACACCGACTGGCTTAAGGACATCCTCAAACTCGACGATCGGGGCTTTATCCTTACGGGAATGGACTTAGATCGTTCCACACTTGAGCAGATGGTTTGGCAAGAGCACTCACGGGACCCATATCTATTGGAGGCAAGCCTACCTGGGATTTTTGCCGTTGGGGACGTCAGGAGTGGCTCGGTGAAGCGGATGGCCTCTGCTGTAGGCGAAGGCTCGATGGCGGTACGATTTGTTCACCAATACCTGGCGGAGGCTTCTAGAACAGCGCCTGGACTTTGATGGCATAGTGAAATTTCTCTAGGAGAGACTTTAGAACTTGTTTGATCCTTAAGGAGGTCTTCATGACCGCTGACGCTTTCCCAACCGGCTGCTCCCGACATCGTCATCCTGATCCACGGCCTGTGGGTAGGGAAGGAGGCGTACTGCTTAAGCGGGCTCGCCTGCTAGGGTCCATTCTCATAAGCTATTCTCTAACCACAGAAATATTGCTGTAGTAGAGTTGTGCTACCTACAAGATACAAGGAAGGGAGATGCCTATATGGGACTTGACGATTTCGTGGAGACAGAGGTAGGGGTTGCTGTGGCTGCAACTGCGGCCATAGCTTCACCACGGGTGCGCAGGTTGTTAAGGCAGGGAGCCGTTTATGGCCTTGCCGGAGCGCTTATAGCCGGGGATCGAGCTGCTTCAGTGGCACGCGGTGCGGGGCCTGCAAGCCAGAAGGCAGCATCTGCAGCCGGCGAGGCAGTTTCTTCGTTCACGAGTGGTGCCGCAACAGGATGGCGGCGGGCCACATCTACGACCGCCGGTGTGGTTCAGGACGCTGCCAGCCGGGCAAGGCAGAGCGTGAGAGGAGAACCTGACGAAAATAATAGGGAGGACATAAGGAGCATAATAAGAGAATCGGTGAGAAGAAGCGCTGGTCCGCAGACGTAGCTTCTCTCCTATTTTTGGGCGTAGGGGTTGCTCCGTTGCCCCCTGACCCGTTTACTACCCACTTGTAAAGCCAGAAGGGGCTTTTGGCTACCTAGTAGGTAGATAAGTGAATAGAGAAGAGGCAATCCGCCTACAGGCGTAAGCTCCCTGGTCTTATTGTTCAGCTGGTTGTCCTGACGGTGGCATTCACGTTATCTGGGGTGACCGGGGAGCGTCGGGACACCCAGAATAGAATGGCGGCAGCGATCGCCATCCCAACACCAATGGCGAGCGTACCGGCTACATCGCTACCGAGCGCCCG
>DASQSI010000084.1:0-4627 GCA_035642415.1 Rubrobacteraceae bacterium | reverse complement strand
GAGCTGGCCAACAAGGCAGGGGTAACTCCTGCAGCGGTTAACCGCATAGAGAGAAATCGTGTAGAGCCACAGATGAGAACCGTGCGCAAGCTTGCAAAAGCCTTAGACGTCGAACCGCATGTGCTCATAGAAGGACCTTAGAGCCGGGCACGAGGGTCGGGTCTTCTCTCTAAATTGCGTTCGGTCTCGCCCGGCCCTCTTCTTTCCGGTCGACACCCTATGGCATCGGGCCAGCCCTATGGAGTTTAGAGACAGCCCTACCTAGGTAACTAATGTGTCCTGAGGGGCCGGGATCCAATCGTTTTTACCCTTTGTCGATTATTCCCGATTGGCCCCTCTTTGCTTACCTATTCCCTGCCGCACAAGATCGGGGCTATGCGGGTTTAGAGGCAGTCCGGAATAGGTAACTAATGTGTCGGGGACCGGAGGTTGTTGCTTACATCCGCTTTATACTTGTGTCCTCCGGCCCCTCATTGCTGCCCGCTAATAACGACGTTTGATACCCCGATCAGCGCTAATCTCTGTAGCAATCCCTTTGAGAATGTAAGGCCTTGTGCCTTTGTCCTGCACACGGGGAGGGGGATTACTAAGAACAAACATTCTCATAAGCTATTTACAACATGAGAGGTTGTTCGTCCGGGTTGTCTCTAGAGCCAGGCCCGCCGCTTGAAGACGACGTAGAGCGAGAGAGAGACCAGCACCATGAGCAACAGCGCGTACGGGTAGCCTAGCGCCCAGTGGAGCTCCGGCATGTGGTCGAAGTTCATCCCGTAGACGGTGCCCACGAGCGTCGGGGCGAACAGGATGGCTGCCCAAGCGGAAATCTTCTTGACCTCCTCATTCTGGTCAATGCTCACCTCGGTGAGCGCCTTAACCTCTTCGTTCTGCTGGAGGCTCACGAGCGTGAGGTTGACACTCAGGATGTTCTGGAGGAGGTCCCTGAAGCCCGCCACCTGCTCCTGGACCTGTATGGCGTGGTCCTGCACGTCCCTCAGGTAACGCTGCAACTCCGGGTCTATATCGTGTTTGTCGAACCCGGCTATCAGGCCGCCCAGGATGCCGGTTAGGGGCTTGACCGCCCGCTGGAACTCGATCACCTCACGTGAGAGCTCGTAGATGCGACGCGAGACCTCGGGGTTGCCCCCAAAGACCTCCGACTCTATCTCATCTATGTCGTTCTCAAGGCCCCGCACCACTGGGCCGTACCCGTCCACTACCCGGTCCATGATCGCGTAGAGGATGGCTTCGGGTCCCCGACTCAGGAGGTCGGATTCTTCCTCCATCCGCCGGCGCACCATGCCGAGGTCCGGTGCCTCGCCGTGGCGCACCGTCACCACGAAGTTCTCGCCCACGAAGACGTGAACCTCGCTAAACTCGACCTCCTCTGGCGCATCCAGGTACCGGGCTGGCCTCAACACGACGAACAGGGCGTTGCCGTAGCGTTCGATCTTGGGACGCTGGTGGGCCTGGATCGCATCCTCCACGGCTAGCTCGTGCAGCCCGAACTCTTCCGCGACGGAGGTGAACTCCTCCTCCGTAGGCTTGTAGAGGCCGATCCAGGCCAGACCGTCCCGGTTGCGGACGTGCTCGTACGTCTCCCTTAGCGAATTTGGCTCCGCGCTCTTGCGCCCATCCACGTATACGGCGTTATTCACTATTGTCATCCCTACACCTCGCTTCTCCTTTTGTTGTCGGCGTGATAATGCCGACCGCAACGCAGTGGTCATGGCCACCCGCCAGCGAGGTTGGTAAGGGGAGTGGGATCGAAAGTTCTAGAAGATCGTTTGGTTCCGGTTACCGGGCGCTCACGGCGAGCGGCCTGCTACTACTGTGATCTAAGCCTTCGTTAGTCACGAACCACTCACCTCCTTTAGCCCGGGAACGCGACCATGTAAGTGTAGCTCTCGTTACGACCGATGGCAACCCGAATCCAGGAGCCAGCCAAATATTAACCAAAGGGCGTTGACTTCCTCCTTATTCAACATCGACGAGAGTCAGGTTCGTCGCCTTGCCAAAGAGGGGCGGTTGGGTAAGTCCTTTAAGGCTGCCCCGCACCTGTGGCTTATAGACAAGAAAGCCTGGCCTTCCCCTGCTTCTCATGTGGGCCGTCCACCTAACTGGTCGAAAGGGAAGCCCGCCTCCTAGTAACATCAAGTGTGGCTCTAGGGCTGCTACTACTCTCAGTATTTTTCTTCCACTGCCTAGACGGGAAGAGGTCTCTGAGGATTTTCGGGGGGTAGCGGACCGGGGCTATCCGTTGCAACACTCATCGGGGGATTACTTGCGAGAACTGACATCGGCCGCTTCCTTCTTATGTGACCGTTGGTGCTGCTCTTCTTCTTGTGTTGCTTTTGCCCTGTTAGGGTTTTCCTGTACCCCTTCTACAGCCTCAGGAGGCTTCTCTCCTGTTTCCTTTGACACCTCTTCTTTGGGGGTCAGCCCCTCCTTGAATTCTTTGATGCCCCGGTCGAGGCTACGCCCCAGCTCCGGCAAACGTTTGGCTCCGAAGAGTAAGAGAACTATAACCAGGACGATCGATTATGAGGTCCGTAAACATGTGAAGCTATCCTTTCCTTAACCAGTTGCGGAAGGGGCACCAGCAAGCTTCAGTACTGCTGGAGCTCCCACGGCCACCTCTGAGGCTATCTTACCCTCTTCATCAACTAGTACCGCAGAAACCACATCACAAGTCCCTACCTCTGTCCCACAACCCCCTAATGCCGAGCGTCTCGGCATCAAAGAGGGCCACGTACCCGCAGTTGTCGCACGAGATTTTTATCACCCCCCCGCCCTCAATAAGGTCCAAGTCGTCCGCTTCCAAGAGCGCCCTTACATAAGAGGCTTTAGTAAACTGCCATCTATCCTCTCCGCAAGCCGGACACTGGATGACCGCCTTCGAGCGCATCCACTCCTTCAGGGTCTGTTGTTGTAATTGATTTAGGGGCATACGACTTCTCCCTTACCTGTTAAGGAGTGCTAGGGTCCTATGCGAGGGGCCTCAGCCTTTCGCCTATTCGGAGCTGGGTGGGACTTCGGCCACGAATCCGTGAATCAGTCCGGCTACGTAGAGGTTTGGGAAATATTCGATCCACCACGCCGTAGCTGGGTAGCCCATAATGTACGCTTGGGCTTGCACCTCCCGCGTGTCCATCGTATTCGTCTCCCCCAACAGCCACACTGCGTCCAATCCTTCAAGTATGGCGGCCGATACTCGCACCGGATAGCTATGGGTTGAGTCCACAGGACACCTCCTATCTGCCCCCTCTGGGGGCGTATCACCGGTTACATGGCATCAGTGCCCGAGGACCTCCGTGGAGCCAAAGCCTGAACAAGACATAGAGAGCCTTGTGTCTCGCCGGATGCAGCCTGTCGGCCAAGCTTTTGTCGATTTTATTTGCCGTGTATGCTCCTCGACGTAACGTCATTGTAGCGCCAAGGCGAGCCCGCGGGATAAGCGGCCTCGTCTCTTAGGTGTTGGTTATCCTGGGCTTTTGCGTCATGGTCCCAGGGGTGGTGATGAGCCTCATACTCCTCATCTACCAACTGGGTGACCAGCTCCTCCCGGATACGGGCTGTATCGCCCTTACCACATTCGCAGCTGATCACTTCCGAGCCGATGATCTCTGACCTCTTTAGAGTTATCTTCTTGTCGCATTTACTACACTCGAGCACGACCTGCTCGGGAGACCACCGATAGTCCCTACCGAACGGCATCTCCTGAACGTTGTAGTGCTCTGCGACGCGCTCGACGACTCGCATCGGCGCCCCCTTTCCCCGGGTGGCCTGTTGGCCACCAGGCGGTGGCTTTCCAAGCCACCCTACTCCCGCGCACGGCACTACGCAATGCCTTATGACCAAGTCTAAATAACTCGTAACACCATGTGACCCTTGGAGCTGCCTAGTAGCTAGGGTTCGCGGAAATTCAACGACCAGACATGAGGAAGCACCAAAACCTTCTTTTTTGACACAGGTTACAAGAGCCTGTGCCAAGAAGGCGGGTTGCCTCTACGGTAGTCGTGGCGGAGTTATGTGAATCGTCTTAGTATCCCTGGACACTAAGAGCGCCTATCAGAACCACCGATTGAAGTGTTTGAGGCAGACAAGTAGATAGCTCAAATACAGGGCCTTGCGGTGATGTCGCGCCATCAGTCATCGATGGCAGATGGGGATGCTTGCTAAGGCGCTCAACTCGATTACGCGAGCTACAGACATAGCAGCACAATACTCCTTTTTGTTCGCTTTCCCTCATAAGAGCATTTACCCCAATGCCGGGGCGGCAAACGCCAAGTTGGACGCTCCCTAATCTAAGGGCTCTAAGCTTTTTGCTGCTATGATGCGCTTCGTCATTAACAAGGGGCCGGGTATGAAGGATCTTCCGCCCGATCCTTTACTTTTGCCCGTAGCCCCGGTCTGATGGCTACCGGGGCGTCGTGGGCGGTGCCTCTTTTACCATATCGGGGTCGGTTCTCTATAAGAGTTAGAGTTTGATGAGAGTTTGCTGTATAGCCCTTGCGTGCTCCAGATTTACAGATATAGATATTGGGTACGAGCAATCCCCAGTGGGAAACGATGAGGAAAGGATGGGGGCTGTATATGGGTATGCAGTATGCTGCTACGAGGCCGACCT
>DASQSI010000083.1:0-3932 GCA_035642415.1 Rubrobacteraceae bacterium | reverse complement strand
TGTCTCGGAGAGAATACGTTGCTTTGCAGGGGTTTTGCAAACTATAGACACCTTCTGCAGAGTGATATACTTCCTTGACGCGGAAGAGGTCGGTGGTTCGAACCCACCATCACCCACTTTGAAGTATAACGCGTTGCTTTTTGTCGTGCTCCCTTCGCAAAGAGCCGAAAACTTCGAGCGTGCGCGATGGAACGTTCAACCTTGTACTACACTGGCGAGAGTGTGTGCAACAACGCGTTTTTAGCGTCGCATAGGATTTGGAGGAGTGCGGTATGGCTACGGTTAGACTACCCGACGGGAAGGAGTTGGAGGTACAACACGGCGAGAAGGCGCGCGACGTTGCCGCCAAGATCGGACCCCGCCTCCTCCGCGACGCTGTGGTTGCGAAGCTAAACGGTGAGCTGATAGACCTTGATGCTCCGGTCAACGGGGGCGGCGACTTCGAGGTCGTGACCAGAGGCTCGCCCGAAGGGCTGTATGTATTGCGCCACTCGACAGCCCACGCGATGGCTCAGGCGATCCTGGAGCTGTATCCGGGGAGCAAGCTCACCATAGGCCCCCCGATAGAGAACGGTTTCTACTACGACATCGACGTCGCCGGACGCATCACCGACGAAGACCTGCCGCGTATCGAGGAGAAGATGCGCGAGATAGCCGAGCGTGATCTGCCGATAGAGTGTTTCTCGGTCTCCAAGGCCGAGGCTGAGAGGCTCTACGAGGACAACCCGTACAAGCTGGAGATCATTGATGAGCTGGAGGACGGGGACATCACGATCTATAGACAGGGCGAGTTCTTCGATCTGTGTCTCGGGCCGCACGTGCCGAGCACCGGAGCCTTGGGTGCGTTCAAGTTACAGAACATCGCTGGAGCCTACTGGCGCGGGGATGAGAACAATCGGATGCTTACCCGCATCTATGGCACCGCCTGGCCGACGGAGAAGGAGCTCAAGGCGTACCTCCGGCGGCTCGAGGAAGCCCGGCAGAACGACCACCGTAAGCTTGGGAGGGAGCTGGATCTGTTCAGCGTCTCCGACGAGGTGGGACCCGGCTTGATTCTGTGGCACCCCAAGGGTGCCATGATCCGTGTTCTGATCGAGGACTTCAGCCGCCAAGCTCACCTCGATAACGGATATGAGTGGGTTTTCTCGCCTCATATCGGACGGGCCGGGTTGTGGGAGACGTCCGGACATCTGGGCTTTTACCAGGAGAATATGTACTCGCCTATGGACGTCGAGGGCGAGACATACTACGTCAAGCCGATGAACTGTCCGTTCCACATCCAGATATACAAAAGCCATATGCGCTCTTATCGGGATCTACCGCAACGCTACGCGGAATACGGAACGGTGTACCGGTACGAGCGCAGCGGTGTCTTGCATGGTCTTACCCGCGTTAGGGGTTTCACCCAGGACGACGCCCACATCTTTTGCCGTCCCGATCAGGTAGAGGAAGAGATCAGTCGCGCTTTCGAGTTCTCGCTGTTCATCTTACGGGCTTTTGATCTGAGCAATTTTACGGCTTACCTTGCCACGCGCCCGGAGAAATACGTGGGGGATCAGGAGGATTGGGGCAGGGCGACTGAGGCGCTGCGGAAGGCTGTTGAGGCCCACGACGTCCCGTACCGGCTAGACGAAGGCGGTGGGGCATTCTACGGGCCTAAGATCGATCTGAAGGTAAACGATACGCTCGGCCGCGAGTGGCAGCTCAGCACTATTCAGTTTGACTTTAACATGGCTGCCCGGTTCGGCCTTGAATACATTGGCGAAGATGGACAAGCGCATCGTCCATACATGGTTCACCGGGCTCTCCTGGGCAGCATGGAGCGCTTCCTCGGTATCCTGATCGAGCACTATGGTGGTGCTTTTCCGGTCTGGCTTTCGCCGGTGCAGGCGGTGGTGATCCCGGTCGCCGACCGTCATCTCCCTTACGCCCGCTGGGTGAAGGAGACGCTCTCGACACAGGGCCTAAGGGTCGAGATAGACGACGCGCTTATGAGCATGCAGAAGAAGATCCGGGAGAACGCTCGGCAGAAGGTGCCGTACCTCCTCGTCGTTGGTGACAGAGAAGCTGACGAAGGGGCGGTCAACGTCCGCAAAAGGGGGGAGGGGAAGGCGCAGGAGGCCCTCAAAGTTGAGGAGTTCGCCTTCCGTATGCGCGAAGAGGTCGCGGGGCGCGATGCTTATAGACGACGGTAGCTTCTCGGAGGTATAATCCGTCACGTACGCAGGGGCCTGCGTCCGCTCGATTGCTTTTTGCAAGTCGTCTTTGAGGGTTCGACGGCCCCGCAGGTCCTATTTTGGAAGGAGTGGTGCACAGTAGCCGCAGAAGAAGAGCCGAGAATAAACGACCAGATCAGAACCCGCTCGGTACGTCTCATTTCGGAGAGCGGGGAGCAGCTGGGGATCAGGCACGTAAGAGACGCCATGGATTACGCCGAGAGGCTAGACCTGGACCTCGTGGAGGTAGCACCCAACTCGGATCCACCGGTGGTGCGGGTCATGGACTACGGCAAGTATAGATACCAGAAGGAGCAGGCTCGCAAAGCCGCCCGCAAAAAGCAGGTCAACATCAACGTGCGGGAGATAAAGCTCCGGCCGAAGATAGGCGACCACGACTTCGCCACCAAACGCGGGCACGTCGAGCGCTTTCTGAGAGGTGGCGACAAAGTAAAGATTACGATCATGTTCCGCGGTCGCGAGGTACAGCATCCGGAGCTGGGTGAGAAGCTCCTTCGAAGGCTTGCCAGCGACCTTGAGGACTTGGGGCGCATCGAGAGCCAGCCGAACCTCGACGGGCGCAACATGGTCATGGTCATGGCTCCGAGGAAAGACGCGGCTCCAAGAGGCGAGACCGGAAGGCAGAAGAGCGCCGCTCACGGCTAAGGCCGCGACCAATGCAACTCTTTGATACAATAGCTGGGGTTGTAGTGAGGCGAACCGGCTATTCCCCGGCCGCCAGCCTCTTTTTGCTGATGGGCAAGGAAACCTAGAGGAAGATAGCAGATGCCGAAGATGAAGACCCACAAGGGTGTTGCCGGGCGCTTCGAGGTCACGAAGAGGGGCAAGCTTAAGCGCCGCAGGAGCGGGCACAACCACATCCTGGAGAAGAAAAGCTCTCGGCGCAAGCGGCGGCTGAACACCGAGACCACAGTACACAAGTCCGACGAAAAGCGCGTCAAGCGCCTTCTGGGGGTACGCTAGATGGCGCGCGCGCCGCGCAGCGTCCACGCCCGCAAGAAGCGTAGGAAGGTTCTCAAACAGGCCAAAGGCTACCGGGGGACGAAGAAGAGCTCGTACAAGCGAGCCAAGGAACAGGTCTGGAAGAGTGGCGTTTACGCCTACGTAGGGCGTAAGCAGCGCAAGAGAGACTTTCGGTCGCTCTGGATCCAGCGGATCAACGCTGGCGTCCGGTTGCATGGTCTCTCATACTCCCAATTCGTCCACGGACTGCGTTTGGCCGAGATAGATCTGGATCGCAAGATTCTGGCCGACCTTGCCGCCACTGAACCCGCCGCTTTCGCCGGAGTTGTATCACAGGCCAAGAACGCTCTCGATGGTCAACCTGCCCAGAGACGCATCGAGAGCCTCGAGATGGAGACCGCGGAAGCCGCCGAGAGTAAAAGCGATGAGCTGGACGTGGACCTCTCCGAAGTAGAGGCCACGGGCTCAGAAGGAAACCGTCTTGTCGAAGATGTGGAGAATACCGCCGGTGAAGTAAAGGCCACCGACGCCGCACGTCGCAAAGCAGAGGAGCTTGAGGTGGACCTGACCACCGTCGAGGGTACCGGCACCAACGGGCGCATTACCGTCGGGGACGTGGAGAACGCCGCCAAAGAAGAGGATGGCGAAGGCGGCTAGAGTTCCGACTCCCCGCCCTGACCCTCATCAGGGCTTGAGAGCACAGTTAAGATCCCTGGGCTACGAGGTGTAGCA
>DASQSI010000082.1:0-5047 GCA_035642415.1 Rubrobacteraceae bacterium | reverse complement strand
CCGCCGAGATCTAGGTTTCCGCGCATCCGGCTCTTGTCTATTCGGAGGCGCTTGAGGATGCGGCTCGTGGTGCGGAGCATGTAATGGGCGAGGGTGGTCGAGTCGGGGAGGACGACCCTCTCGGCAGAGGAATGGGAGATGTCTCTTTCCTGCCAGAGGGCATTGTTTTCGAAACCTACGCCCGCGTAGCCGCGCAAGAGGCGGGCCATGCCGCAGAGGCGCTCAGCGAGTATAGGGTTTCTTTTGTGCGGCATGGCGGAAGAGCCTTTCTGGCCGCGCTCGAAGGGCTCGGCCAGCTCCCGGACCTCGGTACGTTGGGCTCCTCGTATTTCGAGGGCTATCTTCTCCAAGGTTGAGCCAAGCACGGCCAGAGAAGCGAGGACCTCGGCGTGGCGATCGCGTTGTACGATCTGGGTCGAGGCCGGCTCCGGCTTGAGGCCGAGCTCCTCGCAAGCTAAAGCTTCCACCTTCGGATCCACGTTGGCGTAGGTACCGACGGCGCCGGAGATCTTGCCTACGCCAGCCACCTCTTCGGCGTGGGCGAGACGCTCCAGGTTCCGCTCCATCTCGAAAGCCCATACGGCGAACTTATGACCTATAGTGGTGGGCTCGGCGTGGACCCCGTGTGTCCGGCCAACCATCACCGTGTTGCGGTGGCTGAGGGCCATCTCGCAGAGCAGAACCGCGATTGTCTTCGCCTCCTCGCGAATAAGACCCAAAGCTTTCTTCAGCTGTAAGGCTCCGGCGGTGTCGAGGACGTCCGAGGACGTGAGGCCGAAGTGAAAGTGGCGCGCGACATCGCCTGCGCCCCTGTGGGCAACCGTCTCGGAGACGGTCGTGACGAAGGCGATGACGTCATGCCCTACTTCTTCTTCGATCTGGTAGATACGCTCGACCGTGAAGTCTGCATTTGCGGCCAGTTCCTCGACCTCGTTTGCGGGGATCTCACCTAAAGCTGCGCGGGCACGGCAGACGGCGAGTTCCACTTCGAGCCAAATGCGAAACTTCGCCTCCTCGTTCCAGAGGGCCTCCATCTCCGGGAGGGTGTAACGTTCGATCATGATCCGGAACCCTCCAGCTTCTCCGCCAGGTCAGCATCGGAGAGCGCGAGTATCTGAGCGGCCAAGACGGCGGCGTTGGCCGCGCCGTTTACAGCAACGGTGGCGACCGGCACCCCCGAGGGCATCTGAACCGTCGAGAGCAGGGAGTCAAGGCCGTTAAGAGAGCCGGCGGCCACGGGTATGCCGATGACCGGGAGCGTAGTGCGGGCGGCGACAGCTCCGGCGAGGTGGGCGGCCATACCCGCAGCGCAGATCACTACCTTCAGGCCGCGTTCACGTGCGGTCCGGGCGTATTCGGAAACACCCTCAGGGTCGCGGTGAGCGCTACGCACCTCGATCTCGTACTCTACCCCAAGCTCCTCGAGGCGGGTAGTACACCTTTCGAGGACGGGCATATCCGATTTGCTGCCGACGAGTATTCCTACCGGTGGAGTCAAAGCTCCTCCATTTCTAGGGCTTCCAATGCTATGTCCGTCCGGTACTGCATACCGGGGAAATCTATGAGCTCGACGGCCGCGTAGGCGCGGGCGCGGGCCTCGATGATCGAGCTCCCTGTGCCGACTACGTTGAGGACGCGCCCGCCGGAGGTAAAGAAGCGCCCTTCCTCCTGACTCGTCGCCGCATGGTAGATATGGACGCCCGGCAGGTTACGGACGGCATCCAAACCCAAGATCTCGTCGCCTTCAGAAGAAGACTCCGGGTAACCCTCCGACGCGAGAACCACGCACACGGTCCTCTCGGTGGACCAGGAGATCTCACGACCACCAAGGTCCTCCTCCGTACACGCCACGAGGAGTTCCAGGAGATCCGTCTCCATCCGCACCAACAACGCCTGGGTCTCCGGGTCCCCAAAACGGCAGTTGAACTCAAGCGTTTTCGGTCCCTCATCCGTCACCATGACACCGGCGTAGATGACACCTATATAGGGCGCGCCGATAAGAGCCAGCTGGTGCACAGTGGGGGTTATGATCTCTTCCAGGATCGCCGCGTAGGTTGCAGGCTCCATCCACATGGTCGGGGAGTATGCTCCCATCCCGCCGGTGTTCGGCCCTTCGTTTCCATCGTAGAGGCGCTTGTAGTCTTGCGCCGGCACGAACGGCAGGATGTTCCTTCCGTCGGCAAGGGCGAACACCGAAGCCTCTCTACCCGTCAGGTACTCCTCGATGAGAATCCGCTCCCCCGCTGCCCCGAAGACGCCGGCAAAGGCGGCCCTGACAGCGTTCTCGGCCGCCTCGCGGGAGCGCGCGATAGTGACGCCCTTGCCCGCGGCCAGGCCGTCCACCTTGACAACGAGAGGGTAGCCTCCTCGCGCAGGAAGAGAGCGCAGGTAAGCCAGGGCCGCGGCTTCCGTCTCGAAGGCCTCGAAGCGGGCCGTTGGGACGCCTGCCCGACGCATGACCTTCTTGGCGAAGATCTTGGAGCCCTCGATGCGAGCAGCAGCACGTGAAGGCCCAAAGACCTTCATATCAGCCTCCCAGAAGCACTCGGCAACCCCACCCACGAGTGGCGCCTCGGGACCGACGACGGTGAGGTCTATGCCTGCGTCCCTAGCGAAATCCCGCAAGGAGATCAGATCATCGGCAGGGATATCCACGAGTTCGGCGAGCGGGGCCATACCAGGGTTGCCTGGGGCCGCGAAGATCTCCGTTTCGCGCGAGCGTCTGGTCAGGGCCTCGACCAGCGCGTGCTCGCGCCCGCCGCTCCCTACGACAAGCAGGCGCACGCCCCTACTTTATCCTTTCTACTATCGCCTGGTCCCGCTCGGGCCCGACGCTGATCATGCGCAGAGGCACCCCTAGCTCGGCCTCGATAAACCCCACGAAATCTCGCGCCTCCTCGGGCAGTTCCTTACGTCTTCTGCATCCCATGACGTCCACGCCCCAGCCGCGGAGCGGCTTGTAAAGAGGACGAGCGTGGTGCAGATCGGTCTGGTGCATAGGAAACTCGTTCACCGTTTCGCCATCGATCTCGTACCCTACGCAAACCTTTATCTCCTCGACCGCAGAGAGCACGTCGAGCATCGTGAGGGCGAGCCCGTTAATCCCGTTCAAGGAAGCCGAGTACTTCACCGCCACGAGGTCCAGCCATCCACATCTTCTGGGACGCCCCGTAGTGGCCCCATATTCGTTGCCGGCCCGCCGCAAGGTCTCCCCGGTCTCGTCGAAGAGCTCCGTCGGGAAGGGCCCGTCTCCAACCCTCGTCATGTAGGCCTTAGCAACCCCGATCACCTCGCCTAATAGATGCGGCGGAAGCCCACTCCCCACACACGCCCCGCCCACAGACGGGTTCGAAGACGTGACGAATGGGTAGGTGCCAAAGTCGTTGTCCAGAAACGTCCCCTGCGCTCCCTCTAAAAGCACCGGCTCTCCCCGGTCTGTAGCGTTCCGCAGGAGCGTTCCTGTATCCGCCATCATGGGTTCGAAAAGCTCTTGGAACGAGAGGAGATAGGTGGCAAGCTCGTCAACGTCGTAAGGCTCCTCACCGTAGGCGCCAGTGACCAGGGCGTTCTTTTCGCGCAAAGCGGCCTTAAGCTTCGTGCGCAAGATACCTTCGTCGAAGATGTCCTGGGCCCGAATACCCACCCTTGCGACTTTATCCTCGTAAGCAGGTCCGATGCCGCGGTTGGTGGTGCCGATCCTGGCTTTTCCCAGGGCCTTCTCGCGATACCCGTCCAGCCGAATGTGATAAGGCAAGATCAGATGCGCCCGTCCGTCCACCTTGAGGCGCCCCATAACCTCGATCCCGCGCCTTTCTAATGCCGAGACTTCTTCGGCCAGGATCTCCGGGTTCACTACGACTCCGTTGCCGATGGTGCACACGACACTCTCGCGCACTATTCCGGAGGGAATCAAGTGCACCACGAATTCCTCCTTGCCGACACGTATCGTGTGTCCTGCGTTGTTTCCGCCGGAGTAGCGAGCTACGTACCTTGCATCCGCCGCCAGGGCGTCGCAGACTCGTCCCTTCCCCTCGTCTCCCCAAGCCAGCCCGAGTACGACCGTGGCGCTCACGTGGCCGCTTCTAGGATTGGGTACGCAGGTAAGGCGAATTGGCAAAGGAAGCGCGCGATACGTAGTAGAGCTTCGCGTCCTTGCAACACGGCTGCAATGTAGCATAGATTGAACCCATGTTAAACGCGCCGAAGTACGCCTCACGAATTACTCTTCGGGCAAGCTCTAAAAGGCTGCTTGAGGGATCACGCAACACTAGAAGCCAAACTCGCGCTAATAGCCTGCTAGGAGTCTCCCCCGAAGCGGCTGAAGAGGAAGTCAAGGACCACAAACCCACCGAAGAAGAAAACAGCGATTAGAGCCATAAACCCTATAATGCCCAGCAAAAGGTAGACTGTCTCCAAAGCGTCGTCAACCAGCCTTTCGTTTGTCTGCTGCTTACGGGATCTGGTCAGGATCTCGCAAAAGTCGGGACGGCCGGATTTGAACCGGCGACCACTCGGCCCCCAGCCGAGTGCGCTACCTGACTGCGCCACGTCCCGCTGTGCTACCGGAAATCATACCAGATAGGCTCCATGCTATCATCGACTCATCGTGACGCGAGCCGCGACATACATCAGGACAGATCCAGAGGGCGAGCTCCCTTCTGCGCAGGAGCAGCGCGGTGCTCTCGAAGGCTACGCCGCGAAGGAGAAGTACGAGATCGTAGCCCGTTACGAAGACCTCGACGCTGCGGGCTTTTTGCTTTATCACCGTCCGGGCCTGAAAGAGGCGATAAACAACATCAAAGAAGAGGAGGACTGGGAGGTCCTACTCGTCGCCCACCCACGCTGCATCTCGGATACGGAGTCGGCCGTGCACGAGCTCGCCCACAAATTTTCCTTATACAACAACCGCCTGGAGTGCCCGATACGTAGCTGGGAGGAGTTTCTGTCGGCGATGAAAGCTTACCGATGTGAGATGAGCCGTCGATAGCCTCGAGAACAGAACGAAAGAAGGATTTTTTTGTGAAAATTTGGGTGGTGTCCGGTAGTA
>DASQSI010000081.1:0-12086 GCA_035642415.1 Rubrobacteraceae bacterium | reverse complement strand
GCCGCGTCCAGCAGGATGGCGACGGTAATATGTAAGCCCACTTTTCGTAGCGGGCCGCTCTTTTTTAAGTAATGGGTTGCCTACTTTTCTTTAGCAGGTAATCCAGCAGGAGGGCCAAGGCGAGCGGTTTCAGTATCTCTTCGCTGGCCTGTATGGCACGAGCTTGCTCCGAGGCCGGAGGAGCATCCCCGTTGGGCTCGACAAGCTCGGAGAGCGCTTGAAGGAGGTGCGGGAACTCTCCATTGGCGCTCTCCGCGCGCCGGGCCAGGTACGCCAAGGCAACCCCGGCGAGCAGCTTCCCCTCGTCTCTCGCCCCTTCTCCCGCAGCGCGAAACACGCTCTTGCGAGCGCCAGGCCACCAATTCCAGTCGCCCAAGATCCGCATGGTGGCCGGGACAAGAAGGATGCGGATGATCGTCGCGTCCACCAGGACGGCGACGGCGAGGCCTAAACCTATGGCTTTGGTCGTGATGATCCCGGTAAAGGTGAAAGCCCCGGTAACGACGATGATGATGGCGGCTGCCGAAGTGATGATTCCGGCGGTTGATAGGAGCCCCTTAGCGACGCTCACGGTATTCGACTCGCCGTACTCGTAAGCCTCGCGGATGCGCGAGAGCAAAAAGACCTCGTAATCCATCGAGACCCCGAAGATGGTACAGAACATCAGGATCGGAAGCGTCGCGTCCACGAAGCCCAAGGGTGTGAAACCTAAAAGGCCCGAAAGGTTGCCATCCTGGAAAACGAAGACCATCGCCCCGAAGCTTGCAGTGAGGCTCAAGATGTTGACAATCACAGCCTTTAACGGGATGAAAAAGGAGCGGAAGGTCAGAAAGAGGACCACGTAGGTCACGCCGAGCACGAAGGCAACCGCGTAAGGCGCTTTTTCGTACAGGTTGGAGATGAAGTCCCTTTGCCCTGCCGAGAGCCCGCCTACGAGGAAACTCGTCCCCGTAGGCGGCTCGACGGCCCGCACCCTCTCCACTGTATCCCGCGCCTCCTCGGTGTATGGGCTGCTTTCTGTAGTGGTCCACAGGAGCGCCTTGTCACCGGCGGTGTAGACGTTTATAGCATTCTTTATCTCCCCAGATTCACGGGCCTCGGGAAGCGCCAGGAAGTTCGCGACGCCCTCCGGTGTGACGGTGGCGCCGTCAGGGCTTATGCCTTCGGGTAGCGCGGGGAGTTGTGTGTTGAGGGCTCCAAGGTTTTGGCGTGCTTGCGTGAGGCGTTCGGCGTATTCGCGGGCGCCCCTCGCACCAACAGTGTAGATGCTCTCGACGTGCGCGACGCCCTCCGTCCTCTCGACACGCTCGTCCAATTCACGGATCTCCGAGAGGCCTTGTGCGCTCAAGGGATCGTCAGGGAGCGTGGCTACGACCTGCATCGGGGTCAGACCAGCGTAATCAAAGTCCTCCCTCATGATATCGTCGCCGAGGCGCGACTCGTACTTCTTCGGCAGCACGGTCGCCTCGGGGACACCTACCTTCATATGCGTTGCGGGATACAGCAAGGTAAAGAGCACAACGCCGACGATCAGGAGTACGAAAACGGGTCGGCGCATCACCAGCTCTGCGCTACGGGCCCAGAAGGCGCTGTTGGCGGCTCCATCGCTGCGCCGACGCCGGATAGAAAGCGCGTTGACCCTGTGCCCGAGGATCGCAAGCACCGCCGGCAAAAGGGTCAGGGCCGCGATTACGGAAGTAAAAACCACGAAGGCGCCGGCGACCCCCATCGAGCGCATGAACATGTACGGAAAGAACAGCAGGCCTACGAGGCCTATGAGTACTGCCGTACCGCTGAAGAAGATGCTCCTTCCGGCCGTCTCGACCGTGCGGGGTATCGCCTCCGAGATTGGATGATGCGCCAGCTCCTCGCGGAAGCGGCTCACGGCGAAGAGGGCGTAATCTATACCGAGACCCAGGCCAAGCATGGTGGCGATGGTGAGGACGAAGACGGACATATCGTAGACGCCTGCGAGGAAGTACAAAGCGGTGAGAGCGACGACAACGCTCGCGCCTCCGATCAGGACCGGAACGCCCGCAGCCACGAGGCTACCGAAGGCGACGACCAGGATCGCGAGCGCAAGAGGAAACGCGTACTCTTCAGCTTTCCGAACGTCCTCGTTGCTTGCCTGCGTGATGTCGAGGTATACGGCCGGGGCCCCGGTGACGTAGGTTTTGAGCTTCCCGGTGCGGACCTTCTCTCGCACCTCGTCCACGAGCCCTTGTGTCTGTTCCGGAGGGACATTGGAGCTGACGAGCGCATAGCTCCTCTCGCCACTATTAGAGATGAACCGCGGATCTTTCGTCTCGGAGTAGCCGATCACGTTGCTCACCGCATCCACTTTGCGGACCTCGTCGAGGGCAGCGTTCTCGGCCTCCTGAAACTCCGAGCTCCGGGCGGAAAGGCCGTCGCCCTCGAATACTATGGTGAGGGCCGCAGGAGAGACGCCGAACTCCTCGAGCATGATGTCCTGAACCCTCTCGGCCTCGGACTTCGCACCGTAGTAACCACCACCCTTCAAACGGTCAGAGAGGTTGGGGGCGAAAAAAGCGCCGCCGACGAGGAGTGCCCCCCAGATGAGCACGATGAGCCAGCGATGGCGGTAGATCAAACGACCCAGAGCATAAAAGGCTCTCAAAGGTTGTCGCGGACCTTTCTCAACAGAAGTACCTCCAACCGTTTATGGTATCCAAAACGAAAATCGGCACGGGTTGCTTCTATCACAGAATACGTATGATTCAGGCACCCGAATGTGAACCGGTGCCGCGAGGCAGACTAAAGGCAAGGGCGAGGCCGACGAGGGGCGAAGCAGAGAGCACAAGCATCATCGTGGACAGACCGTAGCTGTCGGCGAGGGCACCCAATACGGGGGCAGCCACGCCACCGAGACCGATGGAGAGGCCCATTGTAAAGCCGGCTGCTACCCCGATCCTCCCGGGCAGGTACTCTTGGCCCATCACCACCGTAACCCCGAAGGTGCCTATGGTGACCGCCCCCACGAGAGCGAGGAAGAGCATCCCCAACGAGGGTCCCGAAAGGATGAAGGCGTAAATCAGGGGAGACAGCAAGAGCATCGAGCCCGCGAGCACGGCGCGGCGGCCGACCCTGTCGGCCAAAGGGCCCATAACGAGGGTCCCCGCTCCCCCCGCGAAGAGCATCACCGAGAGAGCAGAGTTCGCGAGAAGCGGCGAAGAACCGAGCACTCGGATGTAGTATTCGGCCACAAACGTAACGAGCCCGAAGTAAACGAACGAGCGCACGATAACGACCCCGATCATGCGTGCGAACAGCCCCCAGCGATCTGGCGTCCCGACGCTCTGTTTGGTTGCCGTCTCTACTGTTTTTGGTCGGAACGCCAAGAGGCGCGGCAGTTCACTGAGGAGCACGAGGCCCATAACAAAGGCGGGGATTATGAGAAACAAAGCGCCCGGCAGGCCGAAGAAGAAGACGAGCGGGGTAGTGATGACGGGGCCCAGGGCGAAACCGGCATTGCCGCCAACGGAGAAGAAGCTCATCCCACGCGCCCGGCGGGAGCCAGAGACGTAGTTGGCAAAGCGGGCGCTTTCGGGGTGGAAAGCGGCAACGCCGAGGCCCGAGAGGACAACGCAGGCGAAGATCAGGGGGTAGCCAGGGGCGACCCCAAGGAGCGCTATGCCGAGCCCGCCGAGCATAAGGCCGAGCGGCATGAGTACTGGGAGGGGTTTACGATCCGAGAAGTGGCCGAAGAGCGGCTGTATGATCGAAGAGCTTAAGGTCGCCGCCATAACAAGCGAGCCTGCCGCCGCGAGCGAGAGCTCCCGCTCGGCGATGAGGAACGGCACCAGAGCAGCTACGGCACCCTGGTTGACGTCTGTGAAGAGGTGTCCTGCAGAGAGGACAGCCATCGCTCGTTTGTCTACGCTTTTTCTCATGTCCGCGTCCATACAATCACCGATCGGGAGAAATCGAGCTCTCCCAGCAACGCATTTCAGCGCGTAGGATGATCACGCGCATATTTATAAGCAGTGTAGGCGGAGATGAGATGACAAACCCAGCCGAGCAAGCCGCCCGAGCCGAGCCAGAAGCCCGGCGTGATGATGAGCCACAGGATGCCTCTCACGATGCGCCCGTTGTAGAGCTGTCCAACTCCGGGGAAAAGCAAACTGAGAACTGCCGCCAGTTGGGGATTGCGCATCGCTTACGCTTTACCTCCGCACACAGGCACGTACGTAAAAAGTAGATACTACCAGTCCTCGAAGATTTCGTAGGGCGCCAGCGCCCACACGCGGGTAGTGGCCAGCTCCGAGAACGCGGCATGCATGGCTTCCACGGCCTCACGTACAGGCTCGCCGGGCGTTGGACGGGCGTTGCGAGGCGGCGATAGTTTTATGAGCACGTCGGGCAGCCCGCCGGGTATTCCGGCGAGCTGCCGCGCCTTTTCGACAGCGGCGCGGAGGCCACCGACTTCGTCCACGAGGTTTCGTTCGAGGGCTTCGACGCCGGTCCATACCCTGCCGCCGGCCATCTCTTCGAGGGCGTCAGGTTGCAGCTTTCGACCCTGCTCGACACGGGCTTTGAACCCGCCATAGAAGTTTTGGAGCTGCTCATTCAAGACGGTTATCTCGTCTGTGGTGGGAGGTCGGCGCAAGTCGAGGAGGTTGGAACGGGCGCCGCGCTCGATTGCGACCGGGTTGATCTTGAGCTTGCCGAAGAGCCCGGCGGCCACGGGCCGGGCGAGGATCACCCCGATCGAACCCGTTATGGTGTTGTTGCGGGCGACGATCAGGTTCGCCGCCGCCGAGACGTAGTAGCCACCTGAGGCCGCTACGTTCCCCATGAGGACGACTATGGGCTTCTTCTGCCGAATGCGCTCGACCTCGCGCCAGATAAGGTCTGAGGCGAGCGCGTCTCCGCCGGGGGAATCGACGTGGAGCAGTATCGCACCTATGCGACGGCTCTTCTCGGCTGCACGGAGCGTTGCGACGACCGAGTCGCTCCCGGCCTGCTCGCGCCCTATCAGAGGCACAGGCACCGGAAGCCTACGGCTTCTCCCACGCACGATTGCCCCCGCAACCCGCACAACGCCCACCAACTTCTTGTGCGTCCTCCTCCTATACGGAACACGCAACGCCTTTTTTGCCATCCCCCACTCCGCGAGCCTGGCAGACTCCTCGCCGTCAGATAGGTTCTCCGAAAGCTCATCCTCGTAGAGCGCCCCATCGAGCAGCCCTTTTCTTACGGCTTCGGTAGCAGGGTAGGGAGCGTGATCTATGAGGCTCCGAACCTCTCCGGGTGGTATGTCACGCCCGGTAGAGATCGCGGAGATCAACTGCCCGAACCTCCGCTCGAGGAGCCTTTCGGCCTGCTCGCGTGATTCTTTTGTGAAGTCGGAGCGGGAGAAGGGATCTGCAGCGCTCTTGTAGGGTGAGACGGCGAACACTTCGGTCTTTAGCCCCAGGCTTTCTAGAGAATCCTTTAGGAAGTTGACGCGCATGCGCAATCCCACAACGTTCAGCGTCGAGAGCGGGGAAGCGAAGATCTCATCCCCCGCCAAGGCGAGGTAGTAGGAGCTGGTGCACGGATCTGTAAGATATGTTGCGACCCGTTTGCCAGCCTGTCGGAACCGGTGCAGCTCGATACGCAGCTCCTCGAGGACAGCCCAACCGGCGTCCAGGTTCTCGACACGCAAGATTACGCCCCTAACGCGTCCGTCAGCGAGGACACGGTCAAGGCGACCCCGGATGCCTTCGAGGCTCGGGGGGGAGGGCCGGGGATCGAGGCGCCGGCGGACGAAGCCCAGCTTCGGTGGCTCGAACTCTGGGAGGCTGCCGGTAACGGGGATCCAGACGAAGTCCGGAGGGCGACGGAAGGCCCGAACGTAGGCGTTGCGTAAGAGGCGGAAGAGGTTAACGAGGGCATTTATGAGCAGGCTCATCTCGGTAGTTATGCTACACCGTATCCGGGGAGAGGGTCTCAAAGTACAAAACACCCCGAGTTACACTTCTGCGCTGTGCTGACCGAGGGTAGTAATGAGCGTTTGGGATTGGGACTAGTTTAGAGAAAGAAGCCCCTGTATAGTCCGTGCTCTTGTTCCCAGGCCATAAAAGGGTGGTCCCGCTGCGGCATCTTTTTTAGTCATGATGGTGTAGCGCAGCACCTAGAGCAGGTCACACATGGTGAGCAGGTCAGCAATTTATGCCCGCTCATTGATTCTTTTCGCCGTATCTGTTTGCGGGTGAAACACGGAAGAGACAGGAAGGCCTCACATAGCTTCGTCCTCCCCACTTCGGGTCGAACGTACGTCGTATCTCCCGGGAACCGAGCCCTTCTGGGTTCCTAAACCTTAGGTAGGAACTGGGTAGCCGTAATATTCATAGATCTCGCGCCTAAGTTGGGGCTGCAACAGAATGTTCGGATCGAGCTCAGGGGGCCCCTGCACCTTTTGCCGGCTCTGCTCGATAGTTACGAAGCCTTCGCTCACTCTCTGAACGGCCTCGATAGGTATCAGGAAGTGGTGGTCGTGGAAGCCCAAGTGCCCCCCGACGGTGACGTGCAAGAAACGCACCTTCCAGTCGGCCTCGTCGATAAGGAGGTCTCTGACGTAGCCGATCCTATCGTCGTAAGGGTCGGCGACAACACGATGTATGAGGTCACGCGGCATAAGGAGGACGTGTGGCCTGTCGCGTGGTTCTTTCACGGAAGGCCTCCTTTGTAAGAAGAGGTTAGTTATATGTCTCTTTCAACGCCTTCCAGGTCCTCGGGGACCTTCAGGCCTACGGCTTGGCCCTGAGGGGCCTTGGGGCCTACGGCTTGGTCCTGAAGGTCCTTGGGGCCTGCGGCTTGGTCCTGAGGGACCCTGGGGCCTACGGCTTGGCCCCGAGGGGCCAGTGGGCCCACCTCTTGGTCCTTCAGGTCCTTCAATTTGTCGCTCTCGACGCCCCCCAGTGCCCCTCCTTTTTCGAGTCGGCCCTTCAGGTTCCTCTACTTCAGGCTCCCCTATCTTGATCGCCAGGATGGACCTCCAAGGGTAGAAAGCGATAACCCCCTCATCCTCTTCCACAACGACCCCTACGTCATCTAAAAGCTCAAGTATCCCGATGGCCTTAGATTGAGTGCTTCCCCTTGTATCGAGGTACACCGATACTTCTTCTCCTACCCACGACTCGGGTTCCATGTCCGCTCCTCCACCTTCCCCGACTGTTGGTTGTGTACTCCCGAATGTTGGCACCGAGTAGAGCCCTGTGCAACATCCCTTGCAGCTTGTTGCCTATGCTAAGGGGGCTGGTAGCCTCTTCACTCTATCCCTGCCGGATTCTTGGATCAGCCTCTAGCAACTGAGTCTCGTCCAATATCGCTAGGGAGGATGCACCCGGGCAACAGCCCGCTTCGGTTCTTCTCCTAGCCTCTGCCTAGCGCATCAGTCACTTGTAGCTTACAGGCCACTGTGCTCGGTTAGTCCCCCGATCCCATCTTCTTCTACGCCTGCCTCGCGTATTTCGGCTTCGTAGGCCCTGCGTCTGGCGTCTGCTTCTCGTTCCCTGGCTTTGATTCTTCTTTCGAGCGCTTTCGCCTTAAGCTCAGCTTCTCGTTCCCTGGCTTTGATTCTTCTTTCGATGTCCATCTGCTGCCTTCCTCTATAGCTCTAAAGCTTAGAGCATGATGCCAACAAACTGGGGCTCACTCACTAGTAATCTTTGCTGTACTCTGTACCAGAGTAATCTTGGCTGTAATCTTCTCTGCTTGCTGTCTTGTCCAGCAGCTCTGCCGACTTCATCGACTTCATCGACTCTGTGGAGGGTGTCGAGGGCATCGACGGAGAGCTAGGTATCGAGTCTTCCCTCAAGCTAGGCAGAGGGCGCGGCTGAATATCGCCTACTTCTATTCTCCTCCTAACTTCTTCGGCCCTGAGCGATGCCTCATCAGCCTGGCGCACGGCTAGCTGCATCCTCCTGTCGATTCTCCTTTTAACCTTGTCCGACTGGCGCATGGCTTCCTCTGCCCGCCGCTCCTGGTCACGTACGCTCATGCTTTGCTCCTTTCCCTCCATTAAACAGGGGGCCTTCTACGCAAATTTCTCTAAAGGCTTGGACCTGTTCTAGGGGCTGCCTTATTTTTTGAAATGTTCCCTGGGGAACTTAGCTGTGGGCTCGTCGGCGTTGCTCTTCTATTATCGCACGCTGCTCGTCTAGCTTGGCCTGACGACGTTCCTCTGCTGCTTGCCTGCGCTCCTCTGCTTTCTGCCGACGCTCCTCTTCCCGGTCATATACCAGCGCGCGCTGCTCCTCTACTCGCGCACGCTGCTTTTCCAGCTTAGCTTGCCTACGCTCCTCTGCTGCTTGCCTGCGCTGCTCTTGCCGATCGTATACCCGGGCGCGCTGCTCTTCTATCCGCCTACGCTGCTCTTCTAGCCGGCCCATCCCCAAGCCTCCTCTCTCTTTACCGCTCGCTAGAGCAATTAGTGCCATCGATTATAAGGTACCCGCAAGTCAAGCCTTCGAAACAGAAAGTCCTAAAGAGCTGGCGCTTAGAGCTGGGCATGAAAGCGATCGCGGGGCGTCGAGACTGCCGAGCAACTCGCGCTGTTGCGATAGATGAGGCGCGAGATAGTTCAGGGAAATTACTTCTCAGAACCGGTCCCGAACGACGCGGCATAGGCGCTCTTAGCATCCGAGCTATGGTTAGCACCCAGGGAGACTCGTGCGAATCTGGTTCAAGACTTGAGAGATACGTTCGTTACCTCCGGGAGCGCTTCCGAGCCCCTGTGCCACAGGGCTAACAACCGAACCCGGTCCAGGGCCAGGTAGCTTGGCAACCTCATCGAAGCAACTACCGTTTGTAGCAGCTGCAAGCGCCGTGCCGGGCAGTACCATCATCGCCGCTACAACGGCTACCACCGCAATAAGGTGAATAAAACGTCTCATTAAGCCCTCCCCTTTATGAGCCTTTCTTTACTCTACTTAACCAGATAGCCTCAGTATCGTACCTTAAAGCGTCACATCTTAAACGAAGGCAAGGTCGCAGCGTCATCCAGCTCAGCTGCGTAGCAGTGCCGATGCCGCCTGGGGTGGGAGTGGCTCCGAGAAGTAATACCCCTGAGCTATCATGCATCCCATCTCCCGCAACCGTGCGGCTTGCTCGGCGGTCTCAACGCCCTCCGCGATCGCCTCCATGTGTAAGGCTTGGACGAGGCTGATCATACCGGATACGACGACCTCATCGTTGGCCACCTTACCCAAGCCGCTCACGAATGAGCGGTCTATCTTCGCGTAGTCCACCGGGAAACGCCTCAGGTGGTTCATGGACGAGTAGCCGGTGCCGAAGTCGTCGATGGCCAGTCGCACCCCCAGTTCCGCCAGTTCTTGAAATGTTTGAGCGCAGTGCAACTCATCATTCATCGCCACGCTCTCGGTAATCTCCAGGCCCAATACGGAAGGATTAAGCCCGGTCTTTCGCAGTACGTCGGCTACTTCGTCAACCAGATTAGGGTGCTCAAGCTGTTTTGCGGAGAGGTTCACCCACGTCACCTTTGGTGCGCCACCCGGGTGCCGTTCCTGCCACGTTCGCACTTGCCTGCAGACCGTCTCGAGCACCCACTTCCCAATGGGCACGATTAAGCCGGTTTCCTCTGCGGTGGGAATGAATATAGAAGGGAGTAACAGCTTGCGCTCTGGGTGGTACCAGCGCACCAATGCCTCCATGCCAACGATACTGTTATCCTCCAGCGCCACCATGGGTTGGTAGTAAATCCTGAGCTCCTCGCGCTCTATCGCGTGTCTGAGACCAGCCTCCAGTTCTAAGCGCTTGAGAGCCTGACGGCTGCGGATCCTCGGGTCGGCCGCTAAGTGGTAAACCTTCCCCTCGCTCTTGGCCTGGTACATCGCTATATCTGCGTAGCGCAAAAGATCTTCGGGTCGCTCTTTTCCAGAAATACGTAGGGCAATGCCGATGCTGGCAGTGGTAAATACCTCGCGCTCTCCCAACACAAAAGGCGCCTTCAATTCCTCTGCGATTCGCGCCGCGGTCTGGAGAGGATAGCTTTCATGCGCAACGTCCTCTAGCAGTACCGTGAATTCGTCCCCGCCGAGACGCGCCACCGTCTCTTCGGGACGTAGACAAGCTTTCAGACGCTCGGCCACCCCAATCAGTAGCTGATCCCCCACCTCGTGACCGAGGCTGTCATTTATGAGCTTGAAGTTGTTCAAATCCAGGAAGAGCAATGCCACACCGCCCTGACGCCGGTGGGCACGAGCCAAGGCGTGCTCGAGACGCTCCATAAACAGGGTCCGGTTGGGTAGGTTGGTTAAGGAGTCGTGGAACGCCTGGTGCCTCAATTGCTTCTCGAGCACCTTGCGGTCGGTAATATCCCGAGAGGCTACCACGATGCCCCTGACGTCCGGATCGTCGAGCAGGTTACTTACGGTGTGCTCAAGATAGCGCCAGGAGCCGTCCGCGTGTGGAACGCGAAACTCTATGGGCGGGTGGACGCCGGGCTTATCTAGAACATCGGCGAAGATGTTCAAGGCGAGCTCTATATCATCTGGATGAATCCAGTTAAATGCGCTAGTTCCCAACCGCTCCCCAGGGTTGCGGCCTAGCACGCGCTCGATCGCCGGGCTCTCGTGGGTGCGCACGGTGCCGTCGGCCTCGAGAACCGTGATGATGTCCGATATAGAATGCTCTACCAGCGAGCGGTAGAGTTTTTCGCTCTCGCGCAGTTTCCGCTGGTCGTGCTCTAGCCCGGTAATAGTGGCTTCCAGCCACTCGATACGTCGCGTCAGCCCCGCTTCGAGAGGCTCCTCAGGTGCGTCCAAGGGGGGTATATTCGGCGTCTGTCGAAGCTTCTTAGGAGGCCGAGCCTCTACCTTTCTACCAGCCTGCCTACCCCTTACCCAGGCAAGTAGTCTATGCTGGTTGAGCACTGGCAAACCTCTTAAGAGCTTCATCTGGAGCCTGCTACCGCGGAGCTAGACAGCCCTCTGCGCTGTTCTTGCAGAGCGGGTAAGCCTGCGAAGGCGGAAGTGGAGCATTTTGCCCCGAGGGTACAAAGTAAGAGTCATCTGGTTTCTCGAGCCCTAAGCGAGGTGGATATGTGTAGAGCCCTCTAGCAGAGAGTACAGTCCTCACTACTTTTCACCCTATCCCTGCTCTCACGATACTGTGAGGGCAGATCATAACACAGCGCTTTTCACCTGGGTAAAGCCTCTCGATAGAATAGTTAAAAAAAGCTTGCGCCAACGGTTAGGTTGCTTCTAGATGTTCTCAAAATTTATCTCAGTCTAAGGAAGTAACGCGTAAAACAGCCCCAGGCTGTATCTCGTCTCCGTAGGAGAACGCCCTCGGCGAGGGCAATGCTTAGTAGATCACCGGCAGCCCTGTCGCATCACTACTTATCGCCGACTATTGGGGAGAGAACCCTCGCAAGGAGGTAGCTTCCTCGTTGCCTTCTACGATCACCCCCGGTGTCGCCAGGTGACTCACGAGGAACTCGTGCAGCTCGTGAAGCTCGAAGGGGGATAAGCGGCCAGCGTTGCGCGGTTTAATCGGGCTTCCTTCTACGGTGTACCACTCTTCGGCTCCAGCGTACCTCACCATCGCCTCGATGCCCCCCGCTCGGGGGCGCGTGGCCACCTCTAGATCTCCCGTTATGGCACCTACCTCTTTTGTCATGACACCCCCGATGGTTGAGGCAATAGTCGAGCGCATTTCGTGCGGGTTCATATTGCCTGCGGGCGAGGCCACCTCTAGCTCCCCGCGCACGTGTTGAGCATCTGCTCTAACGCGATTGCCACTACGAGCTTTCTTGTCGTAGGCGCTAGTCTTCCACCACCACTACCAACTTCTTTCATAACGCTCCTCAGAGTTAAGTCGCAGCTTGCGCGGACGTTGCAGGACCTCAAAACGATACGGGATATATGCAAACTTAAAGAGGCCAGATGCAGCTTATCACCTGGCCTCTTTAGTAGCGACGCTATAAATCCCAGCTCTGTTCTCTTAGCGGGATCCCGAAAGGGCAACCACCGCTTGAGCTATGCGCACAAACTTGTTCTCGGCCAAGTCACGAACGCTCTTTACGTTGAAGGCTTCTTGGAGCTTTTCGGCATCTCCTT
>DASQSI010000080.1:0-15727 GCA_035642415.1 Rubrobacteraceae bacterium | reverse complement strand
GAGGGGTTGAGCAACGCCGAGATCTCCAACCGCTTGTTCATCAGCGAGAAGACGACCAAGAGCCACGTCAGCAACATCCTTAGCAAGCTGCACCTTGCCGACCGGACGCAAGCTGCCGTCTACGCTTGGCGAGAAGGTGTCGTTCGGCGCGACTGAGAACGGCTCTCTCGAAAGGAGCGCGGGAGCGCTCGCGCGAGGCGCACGTCTTGGGTACCGCCCTCGTTTAACAGAGCCTGGGAATATCGCTTAGACGAGTGGTGTGAAACTCCGCTGAGATGACCTTGCCAAGCCCGACGAGTATGCTTTTCGCTGAGTGATCGTTCAGCGGATAGGGGATTCGTAGACGGTAGTCGATGGTCGTCTATGGCGGCCGGGAGGCAAACGAATGAAGAGCCGAACGTGGATCACCCAAACGTGAACCTCGAGGCGCAAGGAACTGCTTGGCAAGGCGTCCGGGCAGGGGGTTCGGCCGATAAGGTCGGCGACATCCAGCGCGTGACCTGCTGCGTCGCCGGTTGCGGTCCTGCTGGGGCGATGCTGGGGCTGCTGCTGGCCCGCGAGGGCATCGACGTGCTCGTGCTGGAAAAGCACGGAGACTTTCTGAGGGACTTTCGGGGGGACACCATCCACCCCTCGACCATGGAGATCATGGACGAGCTTAGTCTGGCGGACGGGCTGCTTCGTCTGCCGCACACCAAGGCGCCGGAGCTCCGGTTCCGAACGTCCCAAGGTAGCGTCACACTCGCCGACTTCCGGCACCTCAAGACGCGCTTCCCCTACATCGTCTTCATGCCCCAGTGGAACTTTCTAGACTTCGTGACGAAGGAGGCCGAGCGCTACCCGAACTTTCGCCTGGAGATGAACGCCGAGGTAAGGGATCTCGTCGAGGAGGACGACGCGGTACGTGGCGTGCGCTACGAGGCGCCCGACGGTACCCATGAGGTGCGAGCGGCCCTGACGGTAGCCGCCGACGGTCGCGACTCTCGGGTACGCGAACGGTCGGGCCTCGAAGTGGTTGGGACCGGCCCACCCATAGACGTGCTGTGGTTCAGGCTCTCGCGCCGGGAGGGAGACCCAGAGGAATCCTCGGGCTACATCGGCGTGGGCAGGTTCCTCGTCCTCATAAACCGCGGCGACTACTGGCAGGTCGGCTACGTGATTCCTAAGGGCGGCGATCGCGAGGTGCGCGAGGCCGGTTTAGAGGCGTTCAGGCGGTCCATCGGCGAAGCAGTCCCGGAGGTTGCCGATAGCACGGGCGAGCTACAGGATTGGGAGCAGGTAAAGCTCCTGTCTGTTCAGGTGAACCGCCTGAGGCGTTGGTACAGGCCGGGCCTCCTGTGCATCGGCGACGCCGCCCACGCGATGTCGCCGGTAGGCGGGGTGGGGATCAACCTCGCGATCCAAGACGCCGTCGTGGCGGCGAACGTACTGACTAGGCCGCTGCGGGAGGGCGATGCGAAACCCCGGCACTTGAGAGCGGTCCAACGTCGGCGCGAGTTACCGATCCGCATCCTTCAGGGGCTACAGTCCCTGGCCCATCGACGGGTAGCAGCGCCGGCCGCAACATCGGGTGTCTTGCCTTCGCCTCCCGCGCCCGTGAGGGCGCTCCTGCGTCTGCGCGCCGTTCGCGACCTCCCCGCCCGGCTCATAGCCTTCGGGGTATGGCCCGTCCATGTAGACCGGTAAAGAACGCTGGTAGGCACTGCAGGTGGCCTCAAGAGCCACCCTTTGGAGCGCCGTTCGCCTTCACAAGCGGACATAAAAAAAGAGGGCCGGGGTGAAAATCCCCGACCCCCTTTGCGCTGTCTTCGGTTAGACAGCTCTTACTGCCCTGCTTCTGCAGACTGGTTGAGCGTCTGGTCGCACGTCACCGTCTGGTCGGAAGTTATGTTTATCGAGCTGCCTGTGACGTCTATGTCGTCGGTTGTGGAGTTGTACTGGGTGACACCTTGCTGGTTGGCAACGTTGCCGGTGTTGGCCACCTGCTGATTTGTCGGACAGGCGTTGACATTATCCCCACTGTTGCTAAAGCTGGACGACGGCGAAGCGGAGCCGCTCTGTATGCGCCTCTCTGAGAACTCCTGGCTGACGCTAGGGTTATCCGGATCGCCAGTGCTTGAGCTGCTGTTGTCAATCGGCGTGACAATAAACCCGCTGGGGGTACCATTCTCTGAAGAGTTGGTGTCGTCAATCGGCCTGACAGCAAACCCGCTGGGGTTATCATTTTCTGGGGAGTTGGTGTCGTTAACCGGCCTGAGAGTAAACCCGCCGCCGAGCAAGTCATTCAACAGGTTCTGGGCTTGCTCTTGTCCGAGGGGAACCGCGAGGGTTGGCCCTAGTGCGCTCGCCAGAAACCTATTGAAGGGGTTGTTGGCATCGGGTGAGGGGGATGCCACGGCGGGTACGACTATGGCAGCAGCCAACAACACCACCAAACCAACAACTATGAGTATACGCCGCATGTCGTTCCCTCCAGATGTTGCTTACAAAGTCCCCCCGAGTATGCCCACCCAGAGGATGCGCCAAACACCTGGTAGAGCTTTTACCGTAGGAAGCCGCCCTCTTCTCTAGGGGCTACCTCTTGTACACCCCCAACATGTTGGGTATCGCCGAACTTCTGTGCTGGAAGGCATAAGAGTCAGTGTTTGAGCATGATGAGAAGAGGGCACCCTAAGGCCACGACGAGAAGAGAGCACTTCCAAGGAGGTAACGAAGAAATATGCTGCTCCCTCGGTATATCCTAGGTATCGCGTTGTTGGTAGCTGTTATGGCGGCGTCGTTCGCGGCGGGGATGATGGTAATGGAAGCTGCCTCGAAGACGGGCAACTACCCGCTGTACTTCGCTATAGCCGTGCTAATCGCCATGGGGGCTCTCCTCCTATCTGCGCTGCTTTCCTATAGGGCAGTAGTAGATAAGGTCGCGGTGGGCATAGCAAATAGGCGTATGCGAGCTTCTAGGCTCAAGACCAGCCCCTAGTAGAGTAGTAGAAGGGCCTGAAGCGCTTTCCAGGTTTTCTAGTAAGCTACCTCTAGACGACCGCGTTCTTGTTCTCCACGAGCATGCTTCCCTCCTTCATGTCGGGTCCTCCGGACGACCTCATGTTTACTCCCGGTCAGAACGTGGTGGTCTCGCCCGGCTCCAGCACCCGCAGCCGGTCGGTCAGACCGGCATTAATGAATGCCTGCCGGACGTCGTTCGGGCCTTCGCTGTAGTGTGCCCAACCTCGCACGTGCAACGGAACCACCCAACACGCAGCCAGTACGCGGGCGGCCTCGACGGCGTCGCCGCCGGTGAGAGTAAGGGGTGCACCGTCGAACAGCGACGTGCGCGCTGCCCCGGCGAACAGCAGAGCTAGGTCGATCTTTCCTATTTGGGACGCGATTTCCTTCACGACGTCCAGCGAGGCGTTATCTCCACTGACGTAGACCGTCGGAAGTCCTTGCCCGCGCAGCACGAAGCCTGTGACCTCACCGGTGAACGGTTCGCAACCGGCGGGTCCGTGGAGTGCGGGCACGGCGGTGATTTCGAGCAACTCACCATCCGGAAGAGAGAGCTGCGCTCTCTGCCAACTTGCGAGACCTCGCGCCGTGGCGCCCAGACGTTTCGCGGCATCGACGGTGGTCAGAGTCAGCGGCGCGGAGGCGACTACCTCCTGGCCAGCTGGGTCGAGGTTGTCGGCATGCTGGTCGTGAGACAACAGCACGACATCGACCCAGCCGAGGCCGTCCACGTCCAACGCCGGCCCCTCGGTTTTGGTGAGCGGACGGCCGGGTGCGCTTTCATGCATACCGACCGGGCTGAACGTCGGATCGGTCAGCAGGCGCAGACCTTCAACCTCGAGCACCGCGGTAGGCCCGCCGACGAAGGTCACCCTCACGCCCACAGCCCGAACTCCCCAACTTCGCCTGCGTAGTCCTTGGAGACCTGGGCGCTCACGTGCTGGTCGCTCAGCTCCAAGAGGTGAGTACGCGTTGTCATCTGTCTCACTTGCGCTCCTTTCTCGAACTTCCTTTTGCTTAGTCCGCCTTCTGGATCTCGCACTTCCTCGCTACGCTGCGGTGCTCGGCTTCGCGGCGCGTTTGTGCTCTCCAAAGAGTCTGGTCAGGGAGTGCAGGTGGACGATGAGTCCCAGCGGCACAACGAACAGCGGGATCAGGCCCAAGGGGAACACCGACAGCAGCCCGGTGGTCGCCGAGGCCCCGCCGAAGACCGCCTGCAGCGGTGCCGCCAGGAGCCCGCTTCCTGCCGCAAGAGCCACGGTGAAATCGAGGATCCCAACCAAGTTCGTGCCCACCGCCGCGCTCCACGCCCCCGCGAAGTGCTTGGCATACAGGTAAGCCGCGCCCAGGGCCGCCAGTCCGGCGATGACGTCGCCCACGCCCGCCGGCACGGCAAAGTACGCGGGCAAGATCCCCATCGCCATGAGCGCCAAGAAGATCGCGCCCACGAGGCGATAGGATTGGAAGGCGAGCAAAAGCTGTTGCGGGATGCGGTCGACCACCTCACGGTAGGTTACGGAGAAGAACCGCAACCCGTAGCCGACCGTCGTCAAAGCCAGGTTCCAGGCCAGGACTATCACCGCGCCTATCGTCGGGGGCGCGTTCTCCGGACGGGGGAGGAAGACGACCAGGAACGCCAGCGCGAGCCAACTCGCCAACGCGGCACCAAAAAGGAAGGAGACCCTCGCGGCCTTCCGCGCATCGAACAGCGAGTGCGCCGCACGCCCCGCTCCCGCCCACGCCACGACCGCCGTGGCCACTATGACAAAGACAGCCAGCATAGCTACCCATAGAGGAATGTTCTCGACGTACACGATCGACGACTCCTTTCTTCGGGGTACGGTCGTTCGCCAACGCTCCGGACCGGTATATCTGACAATATATATCTGGCCCGATATAGTAGCGTGCATGGATCAATATATCAAGACAGATATAGTAAGATTCGAAAAAGTTTTCCCAAAGTTTGGAGGATACGCCGATGAACATGCGCGATTACGCGATCCTGGCAGCGCTGGCCCACGAGCCCAAGAGCGGCTACGACCTGGCGAAGTGGTTCGATAGGGTCGCAAGCCACTTCTGTCCGGCCGGCTACGGCAGCGTCTACCCTGCGCTCGCGAGCTTCGAGCGCGAGGGCTTGGTGGAGTACGAGACGCTTCCGAGCCAGAGGGGACCCGAACGCAAGGTCTACTCGATCACCGAGGAAGGTAAGCGGGTTCTGCTCGAGTGGGCGCGAGAACCCGCCGCGGACCCGCGGACGCGCGACGAGCAGCTGGTGAAGGCCTTGAGTTACGGTATGCTGCCTTCCGAGGAGGTCCTAACGTTGCTCGAGGAGGCACGCGGGCACCACGCGGAGAAGCTTGCCTACTACGAGGAGCTCGAGCGAGGACTCGAGGCGAGGCTGCGAGAAGGCCAGATCTCCAAGGAGGCATACATAGGAACGCTCTTGGTGCTCAGGAGGGGCATCGGCGGAGAGAGATGCTACGCGGAGTGGTGCGAGGAGGCGAAGGCTTTGGTTTCTTCGGCCGAAGGGCTTCGGGTAAACGCGCCATAAGGGGTGAATCGATGGGCGGTGGACGAATCGTCCACCGCAAGCGGGAGCTTGATCTCGGCTGGCATGCTGGGCAAGCGGCGAGCACGACGACGCCGGGGTCCTGACGGCGTGTCCTCTCGACGGTACACTGGCAGGCGCCGATCGCCTCGGCCGAAAAACCTGTGCATCACGACCCCCGAAAGGAACGCCATGAGCGCCTTCACCGATGACGAGCTGGGCTACCTGCTAGGCGAGCGCCGCCTCGCCCGCCTAGCGACCGTCGGCAAAGACGGCACGCCGCACGTCGCCCCCGTAGGCTGGACCTACAACGCCGAGCACGACACCATCGACATCGGTGGGCATAGCTTGGAACGGACCAAGAAGTACCGCGACGTGCGACGGAGCGGACGCGCCGCCGTTGTCATCGACGACGTGCTGCCACCATGGAAGCCACGCGGCGTCGAGATCCGCGGGTGGGCGGAGGCTCTCGACCAGCCGGCGCCGCTGATCCGCATCCACCCCGAGCGGATCGTGTCTTGGGGTATCGAGAGCGAGGTGCTCGGCGAGCGCCACTCCCGCACCGTCGGCTGAAGCTGCTGCCGATAGTGTTGCACCGTCTGGCATCACCGTAAGGGAGCTTGCATAGAAGAAACCTACTATGGGGAAGCTACCTGGCTCGCCTCGTGTACACGCCGGATAAGAAGCGTCAAGCTCACCACCGCTACCACGAGGCTTAGCAGCATCGTGAAGAAGCTGACGAATACCGGTCCGCTGAGGCTGTTGAAGGTATCCCACAGGGCGTGCAACACCACAGCCGTTAGAAAAGCACCCGCTACTCGCCAATTCAGGACCGCGTGACCCGCTCTTAGCCGTTCCCGGAAGAGCACTGCGCAAACCAGCCCAGTCCAGGCCCCGTGTTCGGCCGGCGACATCAGCCCCCGGACGAGCAACACCTCGTTGAGAACTCCCAGGTTTCCCTGGGACTGGAGGAAGCCTACGAAGCTGTAGCCCATAGTCTCCAGCGCGGCGAAGCCCATAGCTGTGGAGACGCCCAAGATTATCCCGTCGGCTTCGGAACGGTAGCGCCCAAGGAAGTAGAAGATCAGAGGAAAGACTAGCTTGGCGCTCTCTTCGATAAGGCCGATCCCCAGAAGCGGGACCAGTCCTATCCGGCGGAGCAAATCGTACTCGAGGGTGCCCGCGAGGATCGTGCCGATCGTCCCGCCCCACACAAAACAGGCTGCCAAAGCGGGAAGCGGCACCTCCCAGGCCGGCAAGCGCCCGTAGAGGTAGGTTACGAAGGTAACCGGTACGAGAAAGGATCCAAGCAGGATGACCGATGAGATGTAGAGGGGATCTCGCGTGCCCACGAGCGCCCTCTCGACCAGGAAGAGAAGTACTAGCCCGACAAAGAAGATCTGAAACCACCAACGCCTGACCAAATTCACTTACTCCTTTGCGTTTCCGGACTCTAATAGTAGCTCTAGCGCTGAGCGTGCTGAATCATCATCAGGGCCTGCGTTCCAGGAATGATAGCAAGATGCCTTTGTGAAGCCCTGTGCGCAAGCGTTGGCACGCAGATCAGCCGAATGGGCTTCTGCACGTTCATGATGCTAGGTAGCGCACCAACATTACTCTTAGGCACTATGAGGAAGGAACGGTGCCACGCACATTAAAACCAAGCTGTTTCAAAAATAAGTCTGAGAAACGGCCTCAAATACGAGGATGTTCATTACGCATCTCCTCGCCGACCCAAGCTCAACCATAGTGCCTAACTTGCGGCCATATCTCTTGGAGAGATACTTTAGGGTTTCGTCCGACATATATTGGAAGGTTATCTTCGTCTGGCATGCAGTACTCGCAGTAGCTCGTATCCATCTGCTCGACCTCATCGAACACCACTTCGAGACGGGTAAGGGGAACACCGACGGAGATAATCACCTGACCGCTACAGTCCCCGGGTCCCCAGATGTAGTAGCTGTTGTGCCCGCTTATGGCCTTGGGGAGGTCGTATTGCGTGCCGAAGAAATCTATCGCCCCGGCTTCCCCGTAATTGCCAGTAAAGATGCAGCTTTCGGCCCGCTCTTCAGACGGAAGATCGCGGTAGACACCGGCTACGGTTGCTACCATATCCTCCCAGCCAAACCTGTCGGCGAACTGCTGAGGGAGCTGGCCCGCTTTTCGGGTTTCCACCTCTACCCCGGCATCTCCCCCGGCCGCACCCGTGATCTTCGCCAGCGTTTCCACGGGCAGTGCCGGAACCGCCACCAAGGGGGCAACCACCGTACCGCCTACAAGCAGGATAACCACGTACGCCGGCTTGGTAAACAGCCAGTACCCCGCTACCAGGTGGCCACGCCAGGTCAGGTAAAGCCCCGGTACCAAGAGCGCGTAGATTAGCAAGCTGAAGGTGAACGGTGTGACTGCCTCCTGAAACGGCCAACCCGAATGGTTGCCCCGAACGACATGATCAACGTGGTGGAAGATCCCGAAGATCGTCACCGCGCCCGCTGCGATTAACAGCCAGCGCCGCAGGTTGGAGTGCAGCAGACCTTCCAACTCTTCCGCCGGCCTCACGGTTTCATTTCCCTTTAGCCAACGCTTACCTCCGCGCGGCGCGCCCCCTATGACTACCGTCGTACACACTTTAGCAGGCACCGACACGCAAGCTAGGTTTGCCATTAAAAATGGGGCGTTTGCAGATTGTGGCCTACAGGGGGCCGAACTTATCGCACAAAGGGGCGCAAGGATGTACGCTAGTGCCTACCTACACACGCTAAGAAGAAGAAGGAGGAGCTACGTGCGAGGAGGAGGTAGAAGAGGTCGCGAGCGTCGCCAGCGGTTCGCGCTGGGCTATCTGTTAGGGATATTACTAGTCGCTGTGGTGATAATACTGGTTGCCGTGCTAATAGCGCGTCTTATCTAGCAACTGGCATGCCTTAGCCTCCTCAGCTACCTATATAGGCAGCGGGGCGGACCTGTGGCAACGGCCGTCTTCGCCTGTGATTAACCCCGTGGTCGGTAAACCAAGTTTGATACTAGGGTCGCCCTGCGGAGCCTAAACGGTCAAGTTGCTCGTCAACTCCCTGCCTGGGCGAACCTCCGGCGCGGGCCTCCGGCGAACGCAAGAGACCTCCTAACGCCGCTGTGAGGCTTTATGGGCCGGGTTCCTATACAGGGGCTCCGGCCTTTTCTAATATGGCGTAGGGAAGCATGTGTCTACTTAAGGAAGGGGGTGGTTAGCCATAGAGCCGGACGTAGAACCCGGACGCGTATGACCTAGGGGCCCCACCGCTTAGCTGGTGGTGGCCCCTTGTTCCGGCTGCTGGGCTGGGGTCTAAAACCACCTCTGCCCAAGGGGGCGGTTGTAGCTCATGAGCACAGAAGGTAAGAAGGTACTGCTATTATTAGGAGAAGAAGCCTGGTGCCCTCTCTTAGGGGTGATAGATGGGGAAAGGGAAAGGAGGAGTAGGGCGCCAGGTTAAGGCTATATACCTACCACATATATGTTCGTTTTAAACATCCCGGCTAATCTGCTCACATACTTGTAACCGCTGTATCTGATTTAGCCGACGTTTTACGGTTTCTTAACGCAGAGTAAACACTAGCGCCCTACCATAGAGAAGAGGTAGAAGCGAGAAGGTCCGTGTCCTCTCTCAGCTATCACGGACCTTCTGGGGGCGGGCACCGGGTGTTGTGCAGCGCATTAGGTGCCGGCCCTGTCTGTTGGCAGTGTTTAAACCATAGGGCTCACCAGGACTAAGAAACCTGTGTCTAGGAGATGGAGAGTGAGGTTTATGTCTCGTGAGGACAACATCGCCGCCCAGGAGCGGTTCACGGAGGGGGGTCGTCGAAGGCAACTACGATAGCATTGATGAGGTGATGGCAGACGACGTCGTAGATCACGACCCGGCACTCTTCCAGGGACCGGGCCCGGAGGGCTTTAAGGAGTTCTTCAGGTACCTGCACAACGCCTTCCCGGACGTCAACATAGAGCCCGAGTACATGGTGGCCACCGACGATGACGTGGCGGTCGCCTATACCCTCACGGGCACCCACAGGGGCGAATTCTTGGGCGTACAGCCGACCGAGCGGGCCATCGAAGTTCGGGGCGTGCAGATCGTCGAACGTCGGGGCAGCTCGGATGAGCTGGGCATCCTCCGGCAACTCGGCGAGGACCCGACAGGTGAAGAGAGGGAGCACGATAAGGGGCTGATAGACAAAGCCAAGGACAAACTGAGCGGCGAATAGGGAGAGCACCGTTCACAAGGGCTTAAGCCTTTCAGTGCTGCGGCTTTTCTTCTTGGTAGGCTTAAGAGAGTGTTCCGCCCTGACTAGAAAAAGGAGGGCTGTATGTTAGGCAAAGCACTACTACTCGGTAGCGCTGCGGGGGCCGTAGGCACAGTGGCACTCAACGCGGTCACCTATGGCGACATGATCGTTCGAGGCCGGCCCGCGAGCAGCGTCCCGTCTCAGGTGGCGGGCCAGCTGGTCGAGAAGGCGGGTATAGACCTGTCCGCCGAGAACGAAGAGCAGGATGGCCCGACAGCGCAGAACCGCCAGAGCGGGCTGGGCGCACTTCAGGGGTTTGGGGTGGGGTTGGGTATCGGTACCGTCTACGGTCTGGTTCGACCTTCCTTGGGGGACGTCTCCAAGATACGTGCGGGGATTGTGCTATGTCTGGCGGCGATGGTCGCTAGCGATGGGCCAGCGGTGGCGTTGGGCGTGACGGACCCGAGGCAGTGGAACCTCAACAGCTGGCTTTCCGACATCGTTCCTCACCTTGCCTACGGCTTGGCGACGGCCCTCTCTTATGATGCTCTCGCACGGGCTAGGGTGCGCCTATGAGCAGCTCCTAACCAGCGCGATGCAACGGAGTAGAGTCGGCGCCGGACCGCATGCAGCCTGTGGCGACTAAACCGTTGTATTGTTATTCTTAGGAAAAGGCATACCGGTATCGCGGCATAACTTCTGTCCGGGGCGTCATACCCTAGCTAGCGCTACAATATTTAGGCGGCGATGGCAGCGGGTGAGCAGAGCCCCAATCGGGGCCCCGTACGTCCCTTTTATTAGGCCATAAACCTTAAAGAGGATTTTTCTGCATATGAGTGATGAGCCAAAAGGACAAATGGACAAAAGAGACACCATCACTCCAGACGAGCACAGGAATATCTGGATATGGGCGATCATGCTGATCGCCCTGTTCATCGCCATCGGGGTCGTCACCACCTGGGATGTGTATCAGGATGAACTCGCCGCCACTCAGCGACACGATGATTGGATGAATCCCGACGTAGGAGAAGGGGGGACTAAGCCCCCGCCGGTGGACGTGCCCGCGGGGGCCAATCCCCTCAGGGTAGACGGGGGTATTTACCTAGACCGCATACCCGATCTGTCCTTGCAGGCCAGCAGTTGGACCGCCGACTTCTACGTCTGGTTCCGCTGGAGGGGTGAGCAAGCCGACCCGGGCGAGGATTTCCAAGTCGTGGACGGCTCGATCGATTCAAAGGAGAAGGTGGACGAATACACCAGCGGCGACGAGCATTACACGCGCTACAGGGTCGCCGCCCGCATCACCAAGCCCTTTGACGTGCAGCGCTTCCCGCGCGCGGACCACCTGCTGACGATCGAGCTCGAAACTCCTGCCTTACAGCGCGACGAGCTATTGTTCGTCGCCGACAACGAGAATTCCGGCGTCAGTTCGCGTGTCGCGATCCCGGGGTATTCGATCGACAACGGGGGAGTGATTGAGAAGCCACACGCCTACCGCAGCACGCAAGGTGACCCCCGCCTGGCCGCCGGCACAGAGGAGGTTCAATCACAGCTGAGGATGGGCCTCTGGCTCCAGGAGCAAGACTGGGGATTCTACTTTAAGATGTTCTCTGCGATGTTCGCGGCTGTTGCGGTTGCCCTGACGACGTTCTTCCTCAAACCGACATACGGTTCGCGCTTCGGGATAGGTGTTGGGGCCTTGTTCGCCGCCGTAGCCAGCACGTACGTCAACTCTCAGCTTGTGCCGAACACAGGAGTGATAACCCTGGCGGATATGGTTAACCTGGTGGGCATCGTGACGATCGGCCTCTCCATACTACAGTCTACGATCTCCGTGTACGTGTACGACACGAAGGGTAAAGAGGCGCTGTCGCGGCTTTTCGACAGGGTTTCGTTCGCCATCTTTCTCGTAGCGTATGTGCTAATCAACCTGGCGCTCCCCTTGGCGGCGACGTATTAAGGTATTCCACGACGCGGGCTTGGTTTTGTTTAAAGCATGCGGAGCAGGCAATGTATCGTTTTAGTCATCACATATAGTACTTTGCAAAGTACCCTTCTTTTCTGCCACCCTTTGCTACCCACTAGTAACACCGCTTGATACCCCGATTAGCGCCAATATTTGTAGCAATGTAGGTGAGAATGTAAGGCTTTGTGCGAAAGCCCTGCAAACGGGGCTAGGAACTACTTTTAAAATCACATTCTCGACAGTAAACGGTGCTTGCATACAGCTCTGTCGCGTTGCCCCTCAGGTTCGTCTCGAAGCAAAACTGTCAGGGGTATTCGCACAAAGGAGATTCTCCGCACAACTGTCTCACAAAGGACCGTTCATGGAACATCGATTTCCTTGTTCCAGAAAGGAACGTTTTCGACACAGCTGCTCGGAGAATCCGCATTACGCGAAGAGCACTGCCCGCTTTACACTCTGGGTACCGAGTTTTAAATAGAGTGAATAGCCCTGTCCTGTGCAACCTGGCCGCCCGCCTGCAGACTCCGCCGCTAGGCTGACTACGATTGGGCTGGGGACGGCGCGGGATTACCCAGCGCCTCAACCAGTGCGCTAAAGATCCGATCCGCGGGGAGGTGGCAGGAGATGTCCCGTCGCGGTTCGTCCTTTATAGTCGGTGTATCAGCCGGGCACTCGCCAGAGGAGATATCGCTATTGACCTCCACCACCACCACGGCGTCCAAGTCCGGATGATAGAAGAGGTAGGTGTTGTAACCGGGTGTCTCACCGTTGTGCCCGATCCACCCATGATCGTTTGCCAAACCGATGCCGTAGGCCAGGTAGCCTTTGAGTGGCGGTTGGTTGAGCGGCGGCACGTCACTGACAAATGAGTTAAGCCGCTCGGTCTGCTGCTTTGATGGGAGCAGACCCTCTCCAGTGCCCAACGCCCGCCCGTAGACCAGCAGGTCCTCCACTGTCGAGATCATCTCACCGGCCGTCCAATCTGGGGAGGGGTTCCAGTTAGTAGCATCGACGGGTTCCACCCCTGAGGATTGGCCTTGGAGGGTGTAGCCCTGGGCGTGCGGATCGGGAATAGAGGGGTCCGCGCCTGGGAACGAGGTGCCATTGAGGCCCAGCGGTTCGATGATCCGTTCGCGGTAGAGCTGGTCGATGGGCTCGCCGGTCACCTTCTCGAGGACGAGCCCGAGCAGCACAAGGTTACTGTTTGAGTAGTTCCACTCGGTGCCGGGATCGAACAGTGGGGAGTCCTTGATGCCAACCTGCGCTAGTTCCTCGGGCTTCCAGACTCGCTTGTGGTCGGAGAAAAACTCGTTCTGCCACTGCTTGTCCTCCGTGTAGCTGGCGATACCGCTGGTCATATCTGCCATCTGACGCAGCGTGATCTTCTCCCCGTTGGGAACGCCCTCGGCATACTTATCGATCGTGTCGTCTAGAGAGAGGAGCCCGTCGGCCTCGGCTTGGAGGAGCAGGCTGACAGTGAAGGTCTTGGTGACGCTGCCGATCCGGTGGTGCACATCGGGCGTCATCGGAGCCTTAGAAGTAGTGTCCGTCACCCCCAAGGCGCGTATCCACGTGTACTGGGGCGTCTGCACTGCGGCAACCACCCCCGGTGCACCGCTCTCTTGGAAGGACTTCTCCAACGCCGCGTCGAGGGCAGCCTCGGGCGCTTGCTTGGCGTTGGGCTGTAGTGCACCGAAAGCCACGATTGCTAAGATCGCAACTCCTATTAACGCGACGGCTATCTGGAGAACCCTATTAGCAGTCATAGCTATACTCCATTACTTTTATTCAGGTCTCCTAGCGTCTAGTTCCTTCACTATAGGCTATATTTCTAGAGACTTTCGATACTTATCAAGGGAACCTATATTAAAAGCACAACGCACTCACTTTGGCAGAAGCTCTTTTTTGCGCAGTGCCAAAAACGGGGGTTATTGGCACAGCCTTAACCACGTAGCAAAAAGGACCGTTTATGAAACACCTTCATTGGTGTCTCATAAAGGGACGTTTTTGATACAGAGTGGCAGGTTGCGAAGGACGTGAGTTGCCTCTTCTAGTGTCGCTAGAAAAACTATCATCACTTGATTCCCTGCTGGCATACAAGATAGGGTTAGTAGCCCTACAGCTAACCTAGGAGGAGGACTGAATGGCCGATAGATGGGCGCTTCGATGGGGTGGGATCAGCGGTATATTGTTCGTGGTCCTGCTTATCCCTGGCATCTTCATCGGCCGTCCCGACATACCAGAGCCTGGTTTGAGTGGCCAGGAAGTCCACAACTACTTCAGTGGCTGGCGAACTCTATTCATGGTTGGTAACGGAGTGAGCTTCATCTTTGCCGCATTCTTCTTCCTCTGGTTCCTAGGAATACTGCGTAATGTGCTGCGAAGCACCGAAGGTGAAGGGGAGTGGCTCTCAACTGTCGCGTTGAGCGGAGGACTGATGTTTATAACGCTAGAGTTGGCAGGAGCAGCTGCCGAGATAGCCTATCCGGCAGCTCTAGCTCGTTTCGCAAACTTCCAGCCGGATGCTCAGCTGGCCTTCCTTTCGCTGGCGCTCTCTGGTTGGCTGTACAACTTCGCCTGGGTTGGCTTGTCGGTATTGATAGCTGCCACCTCGGCTCTGGCGCTCTGGATAAGGAGGCTACCGAGGTGGTTAGGCTGGGCTGGGTTCGTATTCGCGGTACTCGCACTGAGTAAATTCTTGACACCCCTAGCTCATACCGTGGCGCTGCTGTGGGTATTGGTGGTTTCCGCGCTCATGCTCGCCGGACGGGTGAGCTTCTCGAGACGCGCTACAACCTAGTAATTCTTCTTGTACTAGCGTGCTTCCGAGCGCGCGGCGCACTTTAACAGCTTCCTGAGTTTCCGAGAAGAAGGGTCTCCTCGCCCATTGGGCGAATAGAGGCGGGTTGCGTCTTCTAGCCTGTACAAACCGCGCTAAACGAGATCACTCGAAGGGTCAACACCCTTGGTCCGTTTCCTCGATATCGTCTTCGTTCACGAGATCCTCTGTCCCTTCCAGGGATGGCTCATCCTTGACTTCGAGATACCTAACTTTAATTCTCTCTCCGTCTTCAGTTTCGGAGAGGACTTCGGCCTCGGCACCACCGTACATCCTTATCTTGTGTCCCGGCTTTAGTGTCCAAAGATCCACGTCAGTCACCAGACAACCTCCTCAGTCCTTGCTTCGCTTTTAAAAGAGTTTATCGGCTCACCCTCCGAATAGCTTGCGCTCACAGGGGAGTGGGCTGCCGCTCAGGTTCGTCTCGGAGCAGATATAAGCAGTGTTCTTCGCAGCATGGGGATTATGCGAACGCGTGTCGTAAACCACCGTTTATGGCACAGGCAGCAGTGGCTTTACCCAAAAAGTCCTACGGGGCCAAAACGTCGAGTGGCAGTGTAGCGCAAGATACAGAGGTTGAGAAGGTACTGCTATAAATTATGCGAAGAAGCCTGGTGCCCTCTCGTAGGGGTGATAGTGGGGAAAGGGAAAGGAGGAGTAGGGCGCCAGGTTAAGGCTATATACCTACCACACATATGTTCGGTTGAAAAGCGCAAGGAGTAGGGCAACTCCTACCGTATCGGACCGGGGCTATAGGGCAGACTTCTTCGCAAAAATAGTACATATGGACCATGCACCTAGTGTTGGTTGCTTTATGTTCTTATAGCTTAATGAGTTGCTATGGTAGAATAGTTTGTATGAGAAAGATTATTGTTCTGTCCATGATAACTCTTGATGGCGTTATGCAGGCTCCTGGGGGTCCAACTGAAGATACTAGTGGTGACTTTGAGTATGGAGGTTGGACAGTTCCCTACGTTGATGACTTTTTAGGTTAAGTAATGTCAGAGCAGATGGGCAGACCTTTTGATCTATTGTTAGGGCGAAGGACATACGAGATTTTTGCTTCGTACTGGCCACATCAAACAAATCCTCTGGCTTCTGCGATTAACAAAGCCACCAA
>DASQSI010000079.1:0-33697 GCA_035642415.1 Rubrobacteraceae bacterium | reverse complement strand
GGCCAGGGGTTTGGTGAGTCAAGGGTCACAAGCGGAAAGTCTTCGCCGTCGTTCTCTGTAAGCAATAAGGGCAACAACGTAAGCCTATGCCCAACCGGTTCGCAGGTAGGGCAGACCGGACAGGTTGCTAACGAGCAGGGGGCTCTTCAGTACAACTCTAAGGCTGATGACATAGAGTTCGCGGGCAGCGAGCTTACCGTGACGCCCTCGGAGACGGCAGAGTGCACGCAGACGATACAACAGTCAGCGGCTGCAGGACCTAAGGCAGAGGCTAAGGCTGGCAAGGCAGAGGCCAAGGCTGGTGCTCCCGAGGCCAAGGCTGGCAAGGCAGAGGCCAAGGCCGGTGAGCTGCCGAAGACCGGTGGTATAGCTGGCACCGCTTCGTTGTTGGGTCTTGGTGCTGGTGCGCTGCTGGTGGCTGGTGGCCTCCTCGCTCGCAGGATCATCCGCTAAAGCCTAAGTTAGCGAAAGAAGTACTCAGTCGCGGGGAGGGCTCTGAGAAGGGTTCTCCCCGGGGCATCAATGGAAGTACACAGAGCCAGGGCAACGGAAGAAAAGGAGGTTAGAGGATGAAGAAGTTGATGTTGGTGGTAGCGATGCTAGCGATAGTGCTGGTAGCTGCCGTTCCCGCCTTAGCGCAGGTCTCCAATGAGTTCTCTGAGAGAAGGATCACTAGCGGTAAGGCTTCGCCGTCGTTCGCCTTCAGCAACAAGGGCGACAACGTCAATGCTTGCCCGGTTGCTCAGCAGATCGCCCAGACGGGCCAAGTTGCTAATGAGCAGGCTGCAACCCAGTTCGAGTCTACGGCTGATGACATAGACTTCGCAGGCAGTGAGCTCACCGTGACCCCCTCGGAGACGGCTGAGTGCACGCAGACCATCTCCCAGGCTGCGGCTGCTAAGTAGCAAAAGCTAAGAACAGAGCGTTCTAGGAGGGCCGGGGTCTAAAAGCCCCGGCTCTTTTTATGCCCTTTTAGCCAGAGATAACCTTAGAGAAGGTTGTTTCCCAAAAGCTATCCGCCCTGTGGCGTTACAAGTGTGTGAGCAGATAGCCGGAAAATTTCAAGCGAACGCATATGTGGTAGGTACATAGACTAACAACCTAGTATTCTACTCCTCCTTTCCCTTTCCCCATCACCCCAGTGAGGGCACCAGGCTATCTATCTTCGCCTAAAATAATGATCGTCCTACTGCGCTGCTGGCGTAAGTACGGCGGGAGTCCCCAGTATAGGAGCCCGGCTTGCTTCGGTTTCTCAGGCTAGCGCTTTAGTTGTTTCTCACTATCGACACCCTAAATTCTACGCCATCGCCGGTAGTGATTACTAATCCCGTACCACCATCGCCGAGACCCGCCTCCTCAAAAGTTGCTATGGCTTCTATGAGGGGCTCGTCTTGGTCGCCACGCTCGCCCAACGAGGCCGGTTCGCCCGTCAGTAACGCCACCAGAATATCCCGTAGTTCCTGCTCACTCATACGCATCCTCCTCCTTTTTCTCGCACAGCCTACAGCAAATTTGAGCCGAGTGAACAGATGTTAGAGGCCCATTGGGTATTCCCCCAAAGGAAGTGTGAGAAGGCGAGAGCGTGCTCGCCCAGTATTACGTGTTTGTGTACGTACCTAGGACTAAAGTAGAGGCCTTAGAAAGGGGCCGTCGCGGTGCGACGAGGTTAGGGACAGGGCGATCTATCGGGCAAAAGAGAGAGGGGCCAGGTACAACGTGGAAGCTGGAGGCATTAGTAAAGCTTGGCCCCATACCCCGGCCCATGTTTGCCTACCGATAGGTAGCCGAGCTTCAATCGGCGTGTCGGCTAGTTCTTATCCGCTAGGAAGCATAAACATCTCGCTTTCCACATTTGCCTCGATCCCCAGGGTGGAGAAGAGCTTGGCAGCTTCTTCCTCCTGGATAGGAAGGAGACCTTACGAGAATGAGCATCCTCGTAAGGTCTCTCTTTATCAGTCTAGAGGGCATAAGAAGAGGACCAAGGTAAGAACCCTGGTCCTCTCTATATGCTTTCATAGCGGAGGCTAAAGGTGCCTTAGTCCTCGAAAACTACCCACTCTCCGTTCTCATTGACGCAGCCAAAGAACTCTACATCCCAGCTCTCATCGTGCCTTTGTTCCCATTGGGTAAGGCACCACAAGTTGCCCCACGGAGACCATTCCCATACGTCGGGCTCGTGGTTGGCTACAGCAGGAGGCGCTGCTACCAGCAGCATTACTACCATAATGCTAACCATAGCAAGTACCAGTTTTATGCGTCTCATAAGACGCGCCACCACCTCTCTTGTTTCACCGGAATCGCTTACCTTCGTTCGCTCTATAACTAGACTTACCAAGTAGCAAGCAGTAATAAACGTTGGCTATCTCTTAGATAACCATCCGAGAGTACAGATTCTATATAACCCAGTTTGGTGGCCCAGGGACAACGACGACGCCGCAGTTGGCGCTTCCGTATGGCTTCTTTGTGGGTAGCGACAGCCTTGTCCACGATAGCGATGGCTTCATCCTGGGCACGGTAGATGACTTCCTTGTGCCTGTAGTGGACGGCTTCTTTGTGGGGCCGGCCTCTGGGGACATAGAATTATGAGGACGGTATGGGACAGCCATGGCAAGCGGGGCAGCACCGCTCTGCCTCTAAGGCTTCTAGCTGAAAACCCAACGACATTCTCGACACCTAATCGCACGTCGCTGGGTTTTAGTGAGTAAGGCCGGGGACTACCTACAATACGTGTAGGTTGTGCAAGCCGTGTAGGTGTAGGTAGTCCCCAGCTCCCTTACTAGTCTACCTACTCTTTAGCGGCGCCGCCGCACGACCCCATACGTTAAGACGCTCGTACCAAAAAGGAGCGCAGCAGCGGTGGGCAGGACTAGCGCCGGGCCACCGACCGAAGGCCCGCCGGTCGGAGGTAGCGGTGCCATAGCAGTAACTTCCGTGGTGGCTTCCGTGGTCATCTCCTGCGCGAATGCGCTTGGCACGAGTATCAACATAGCCACCACAGCTGCACCAAATACGCAAAGTAGCTTCGTCTTCACGAACTTTCCCTCCTTCTCGCTCAGCCTCCATAAAACCTTAGTTTCCCACGATAATAAAAGCTAGCTTCTGACGCAACTATCACGACAAGCTGACGAAACTCTCTAGTTCTAGATAGGGCATGAGAATGGTAATTCTCGCTACCTAACACCCACTTCTGGCGCTACAACGGAGAGTAGCGAGCCATTGGCAGGCAACTGAGCAGTCCCGCAACGAAGCTCAGCCTCACATGACCACGCTCCGCAAGCTATGTGTGGCTCTGGGCGCCGAGCCTGCTGAGCTGGTCAAGGCGGAGGAGGGCGAAAATGCCTAGCCCCAATGGTCACGGCTCCAAGCGGGCTATCCTCTATGCTCGCGCCTCCACCGATGATCAAGTGCGCACCGGCTACTCGCTTGCCCAGCGGTTAGAGGCTCTAAGGGACTACGCGAGGCGCGAAGGCTACGAGGTTACAGATGAGGTAACAGATCCCGGCGAGAGCGGGACGAGCTTGGTGAGACCTGGTATGGATAAAGTTAGGGACCTGGTTGAAGCTGGCGGCGTTGACGGTGTATTGGCTCAGGACGCGGACCGCATTACCAGAGAGCCTGGTCATCGTGCCTACCTTGATGAAGAGTTTGAGAAATACGGAACCGTCTTACGGGCGTTGGATGATTGGGGCGATGATTCCCATGAAGGACAGCTGCTAAAGTACGTCAAAGGATGGTCTGCTAAAGGCTAGCGCCTCAAGACCGCCGAGAGAACCCGCCGCGGCAAGAGGCAGGCCCGTGAAGGTAAGATCGTGGCGCCTCGCACGGTCACCTACGGCTTCAAGCTGAATGCTGCCCGCGACGGCTACGAGGTAGACGAGAACGAGATGCCTATTGTGAGGCGTGTCTTCCGCATGGTGGCCGAAGGCGCGGGCTTACATACTGTGAAGAGAGTGCTAGAGGATGAACATATCCCGACACCTTCTGGGGGCGTGCAGTGGAGCCGTTCAACGCTCAGGGACATGATTAGAAGGGATGCCTACTTTCCGTACGCTTTCGCAGAGATCGCTGCGCTCGTTTTGCCCGACGTGGCTGCCAAGCTTGACCCAGACAAAAGGTACGGTATCTGGTGGTCCACTCGGCATGACGTGAAGGTTGTAGAGCGTGTGAGGACCGCAGAAGGTAAGTACACCGACCGCCGCACTTACGGAGTAAAGCCCAGAGAGGAGTGGATAGCCGTGCGTATCCCCAATGTGGGGATTCCGCAAGAGGTGGTCGAGCGAGCTAGGCGGAATGTCGAGCACAACTTCCGCCCGGCGAGCAAAGGACGCCGCGGCTGGGAGCTTACGGGTGGCTTGCTCTACTGTGGTGAGTGTGGACGGAAGATGGTGGGTCACTCCGTAGCGCCATCTGGGCGTAAGCCCTACCATTACTACGTCTGTCCACGCAAGGTCGAGGAGAGCTGGCAGATTTGCCGGAATAAGGCTCACTCAGCAGAAGCCTTGGAGGAACGCGTGCGCGGTGCGGTTATGAGGTTACTAACCGACGTGGAGCGCACCGAGCGGCTGATCGGGGAGCGCATCGAACGTGAGCCAGAAGCCATGCGTGACCCTGACCGTGAAGCGTTGCGGTGGGCTAAGAGGCTTGAAGAGATAGATGCTGAGCGCAAACAGTCTCAGAAAATGGCTGCACGCGGTCTGATGGACCTTGACGTGCTAGATGAGCTTCTGGATGAGCTCGACGAAGAACGCAGAGCAGCGCAAAAAGAGTTAGAAGCAGCTCGTGGCCTTAAGGGGCGCATTGAAGAGCTGGAGAACGACCGTGGGATCATGCTGGCATTGTATGCGGGCTACGCTTCGGTCGACCTTACGGCCTTCCCACCCGAAGAGCGCCGTCGTATTTACGCCACGCTCGGACTAAAGATAAGGGCTTACAAAGATAAGCGTACGGAGATCATCATAAGTGATCCTACAGCAGACTACTTCCCGCCCGAAGAAGATGAACCGCGCCAGCTTGTCGAACGTATAATCTATAACACCGAGCGTATAAAGGAGCGAGAAGAGCAACAGGCCCGACTCGCAACGAAGCTAAACGAAGGTGTTATGTCTTGCGGCGAATTAAGCTGACCATACACCACCTCTACGCCGATATGATGAACCTCTACGGCGATCGCGGGAACGTCATCGCCATAAAGAAGCGGGCAGAGTGGCGCAGTATACCCGTAGAGGTGGTGGACGTGGGGCTCGGGGAGGTCATACAGCCCACTGGCTGCGACATCTTCCTCTTCGGCGGGGGGCAAGACCGTGAGCAGGGCTTGCTCGTTGAGGATCTATCGGGGACGAAGGGCGCAGACCTTAAGGCCATCGTCGAGGATGGGGGCGTCGTACTGGGCGTCTGCGGAGGCTACCAGCTCATGGGCCATTACTATGAGACACCCGAAGGAGAGAAACTACCAGGCGTCGCAATCTTCGATATGCATACGAGACCCCGCAGACCCGACGAGCCGCGGTTGATCGGGAACGTCTTGGCGCGCGTTCGCCTCCCAGAGGACGCTTCGAGCGCCACGGTCCGCGAGATCGTTGGCTTCGAAAACCATGGCGGTCGCACTGAGCTGGGCGATGTGGAGCCCCTGGGCGAAGTGGTCATAGGTCACGGCAACAACGGCCGCGACAACACCGAGGGTGCTAGGCGCCTCAACGCCTATGGCACTTACCTGCACGGCTCGCTTCTTCCCAAGAACCCCTGGCTTACCGATCAACTCATCCTCAACGCGCTCCGTCGTGTCGACGACACCGCCGAACTAGAGCCTTTGGACGACGCGACCGAGCAGGCCGCCTTCTCGTCGGTGGTGACGCGTATAGCCGGGCGGCAAGGCGGTTGAAGGCTGAATAAAGAAATGTCCAGTTGAACGAAGCCGTGGTCGCGTGACTTATCGTTTCCCCGGAGAGCTTCTAGAACTTTTCTACTGCCGGGCGGAGGTCCAGCTCCAGCGTCCACGCCCTCGGATCTTGGGTGTGCAGCTCCCAGTAGATATCGGCGATAGCGTCAGGTGAGAGGGTCGTACTCACTTCCCGGTCGGGCTGTGACTCGCGCAGCTGTAGAGTGTCGATCTGACCGTCTATGACGACGTGCGCTACGTGTATACCCTGAGGTCCGAACTCGCGGGCCATAGACTGTGCGAGCGCCCTAAGGCCGAACTTACCCGTTGCGAGCGCCGCGAAGTTGGCCGAGCCCCGCAATGAGGCCGTCGCGCCCGTGAGAATGATGGTGCCGCTACCTTTCTCCATCATTGCTGGCAAGACCTGCTGCGCCCCGTAGAAGGCACCGGAGCAGTTTGCCCGGAAACAGTTGTCGAATTGCTCGGGTATTAGATCAAGGATGCTCCCCATCTGGAATGCCCCGGCGTTGTAGGTGAAGACCTCTGGGTCGCCGAGCCCTTCGCGCACCTGGTCGAACGCTTGAGCAACAGACTCCGCGTCCGTTGCGTCGGCTTCTACTGTCATGCCTGTTCCGTTCGCATCCTCGATCTCCTGTCTTATCGCCGATAGGTTCTCCTTCCGTCGGGCCATCAACGCCACCGCGAAGCCTTCGCGAGCGAAGCGCCTCGCGATTGCCGCCCCGAGCCCCGGTCCTGCTCCTAAGATCACCATTACCTTGCTGTCCACGATACCTCCTCGTTGCCGAAGCTCTGCGAGGTGTCTACCATGCAGCCTACGCGCGAAAACCTGGACTCAGCCTGGTGTATCCGCGAGCTTCGTTTATCCTGTCCTCCAGTCCCAGCTGTCCGGCCGCGACCAGCGGCTTTTCCCGTCGTGAAATATAGTGGGCTTCCATAATGAGAAACGGAAGCCCCCAAAGTGATCGCCATAAGATGCGTAAGCGGAACGGCATCAATTAGCGCGAGGTCCGGCCTCAAATGCTTCATCGCGATGAGTAAGGCAGCGCCGCAATCGATCAGGAAGTGCGTCGTGCCGGACCGCACGTGTATGCAGCTCTGAAAGCGGCTTCTATTCCCGAAGGCATCCCCGCTTCCCAAAAACTGTACGCTGGCTTCTCTCATACCAGTACTCCCGAAACGTTTGGTATGTACCCCACCGTATCGAAGTTATGGTAGCGTAGGAAGGATGCAGAAGGTGTCTGGCGTATACGCCAAGGAGTAGTATAAAGAGGTATGCAACTTTTCAATAAGCTCATAAGTCATCACGAAGCCGTGAGGCTGGTGTTGGAGAATACGCCTCGCCTGCCGGGCGTGTACGCGTTGCTCAAAGATGCGCGGGGGCTCGCACTCGCCGAGGACTTACGGGCGAGGTTCGACTCGCCACCGTTCGATAACTCAGCGGTGGACGGATACGCGCTGAGGAGCCGAGACGCTATAGCGGGCCGCTCCTTTAGGGTGGTGGACGAGGCCCCAGCGGGACGCCCTGCCCGGAAGAAGGTGAGGGAGGTAGAGGCGATCAAAATCTTCACCGGGGGCGTCATCCCCGAAGGTGCCGACGCGGTAGTGATGGTCGAGAACACCTCCGGCTGGGGTCAGGAGTTCGAGCTGAAAAAGGCTGTCCTCCCCGGGAGCAATATACGGAAGGGGGGCGAAGACGTGCGCAAGGGGGAGGTCATCCTACGCGCCGGCACAGAGATAGGTGCGCCCGAGATAGCCCTCGCGGCTACCCAGGGTTACGGCGAGCTACCGGTTTACCGAAGACCGAAGGTCGTCATCCTCTCCAGCGGCACCGAGCTCGTCGAGCCGGGCGCGCGGGACCTTTCTCCCGGCGAGATCTTCGACTCAAACTCTTTTGCCCTGCTCGCCCAGGCCTTCGATGTCGGCGCCGATGCCCGGCGCCTCTACGCTGCTTCCGACGACGCACAGGTCTTGCGCGCTGCCATGGAAGAAGCGCTCGCTAGTGCAGACGTCGTAGTTACTAGCGGAGGGGTCTCGGTGGGGGAGAAGGACCTCGTGAAAGGTGTGCTCTTGAGCCTGGGCATTAAGCAGATCTTCTGGGGCATCAAGCTCAAGCCCGGTAAACCGGTCTTTTTTGGCGCCCGGGAGAACGCTCGCTTTTTTGGCCTGCCCGGCAACCCCGTCTCCGCGATGGTTTGTTTCGAACTCTTTGTCCGACCTGCGCTCATGCGGATGATGGAGCGCACGGACACACGTCGTCCCCGCGTCGAGGTGTACTTCGATGAGGACGTCGAGAATAAGTTCGGTAGGATGCACGCGATGCGTGTCCGCCTCTCCCGAACAGAGAAGGGCTGGAGGGCCGAATCAGTGGGCGCCCAAGGCTCGGGGCTCGTGAGTTCTTTGACCAAAGCAGACGCCCTGGCGCTAATCGGGCCCGAGTCCGAAGGGGTGCGGGCGGGCAAGCCTGTCGAGGCCATCGTACTGCGAGAGGAAGTGTTGTTTTAGCCGTCAGCTATCTCGGCAAAACCCGAGACTGCGTGGCTCAGATCGCAATGGTTGTGCGAGTGCACGCTCTTTTCGAGGCATCGCAGGAACTGTCGGTAATGTACTACTTGCCCGATCTGACAAGGCCTAAATCCGATAGCTGACAGCTGACGGTTGACCGCTATAATACGCTTGCATGTTTGAGCGGGATCTCGAGGAGAACGTCTTCCGGCGTCGTCTCATGAAGGAGGTCTCGCCTGGCGTGCCCGTACATCTTTCGTTTTACTCGCCGATGGTCAAGGTACAGGTTCAAGCCGCTGGGGAACATCTACCGGGGGCGAACGGACGGTACATAGGCGACGGGGTGACCATAGAGTTTGTTCCCGAGGACGCCGCGGCAGTAGAGCGTGTACGCGAGTACGTCTGGCAATGGGAAGAGCACAACGCCTTCACGGCAGTGCGCAAGATTAATCACCTCAGGCGCGGCGTCGATCCCGAGAGCGTTGAAGGCATACTCGAATCGGTGCGCGGTATAGATAAGCGGGCGGCCACCAAGGCTGCTGAGGGCATCGGGGCCGATGAGCTTAAGGAGATGATAGAAACAGACGATGTAAAGGCGCTCGCTCGCCTCCCGGGCATTGGCGAGAAGCGGGCGTGGGCCATCGTCGAGTTTTACAAGAACGAGCGGAGCGGGCGTCTTTTCCTCTACACCGCCAATCGCAACAACCGCTTCCGGGGAACACCGGTCTTTACGGAGCTAGACCTCTCGGGTGATCTCGAGGAGCAGGTCGCCAACCACGCTGCCCGCGCCCAGGCTTTGGGCGATCCCGATCCACTTTCTCCGAACGAGCCGCCAGGCCACACCACGGTCCGCGACGCGAACCTTTCGTACCCTTTGCCGATGACGCCTTCGCTCATGAGCCGAAGCATCTACTACCCAGAGCAGGTCGCGCTCTTCGCCAACGTTTTAAGACGTGTGCTCGTCGACGGTGAAGGGCTTGCGGGAGTAGATGCTTTGCGGATACAGCGTGGTAAGCTCTTCCACACCCACAAGCTCCCTGGTATCGGCCCGAAGACGCGAGCTCGTGTCATGGCTAGCGGTCTCGAAGAGACCGAGTACACCTACGAGAAGCTTGTTGGTATTCCTGGCCTCACCGAGACGCAGGCGCGGATTATCGCTGAGGCAGCCAAAGCTGAGGTGGCTAGACACAAGGCCTTCTCCCAGGTGGAGGTCCGTGTTCCGTAGCCTCTATGGTTTCGTGAAGGACCAGAAGTCTGTAGCCCCTGAAGAGGTCGCCCGTGAGTTTCTCTCCTTATCGCACTTGGACGGCGATGCCCGTCGTCACGTCGAAGAGTTCGTCGCGGACGATCCACGCTTTTTCTGGGACGAGGCGGGTGCTCTGTCCACGGTTGAGGTAGCTTCTCTGCCTCTATACGAGGCACCATACGTTGTTTTCGATCTTGAGACTACGGGATCATCGGCCGGTAAGGGCGCGATCACGGAGATTGGTGCCGTCAAGGTGGTGCGCGGACGGGTGCAGGAGGAGTTCACAACACTCGTCGACCCGGGGCGACCCATAGAACCGTTTGTTGTCAGGCTTACCGGCATCACTGACCGCATGGTTGCGGGCGCTCCGAGTATAGCGGAGGTTATGCGGCTCTTCGAGGGCTTCGTCGAGGGATGTGTCCTCGTCGGACACAACGTCCATTTCGATTGTTCTTTCGTTGCGGCGGCGAGGGGCGGCATGCCGCTCCCGAACCCCGTGCTCGACACTCTCAAGCTCAGCCGCTCTTTGGTGCCGGGTCTCAAGCGCTACCGGCTGGCTTCGCTCGTTTCGCACTTCGGGGTGCGGGTGGCTCCTAACCACCGGGCCCTCACCGATGCCGCCGCGACCGCTGAGGTATTCCTTAAGCTTCTCAAGTTGTTAAGCTTGGCCGGGGTGCACAGCGTTAGAGAGGCGGCCGCACTCGGGTCTCGCCGCCGAATCGAACCACAGAAAGGACACCTTGCTGAACACCTTCCCTGCACGTCTGGCGTGTACTACTTCGTGGATAAGCACAGCGAGGTCCTCTACGTTGGTAAGGCCAAGAACCTTAAGGCGCGCGTCAGGACTTACTTCAACGGTGGGGATGGACGGCGCAAAATCGGGCGACTCGTCCGGGAGGTCGCCGAGGTGCGTTACAAGGAGACGAAGAGCGAGCTTCACGCCCTCGTTTTCGAGGCCCGCGAGATTAAGCGCCTGCTCCCGCGCTATAACTCTGTCGGCCGAAGTGAGAAGGCGAGCTGGTTCATCAAGCTTGATATGAGCGTATCCTACCCCGTTCCCGAGAGAGTGCTCAACAACGACCGGCAGGATGGCGTGGTTTACCTGGGTCCTTATCGTAGTGCGAGGGTTTTGGACGTTTGTATAGAGGCTCTGGGCAAGATCTTCCCCTTGAGGCGCTGCTCTGGGAATGCTAACAAAAGCGGAGGAGTTTGCTTCTACGGCCAGATAGGCCGCTGTGCCCCGTGCTCGGGCGTGGGTGAGGAGGAGTATCACACGGAGGTGATCGGAAGTATCATAGCGCTCCTGCGCGGTGAGGGCGGTGAAGAGCACCTCGAAGCTCTTATCGGAGAACGCAAGCGGCTCGCGGATGAGCTTGAATTCGAAGCCGCCGCTCGCCTCCGAGACCTCCTCGCCGGCATCGAGCGTATCCGCCTGACGCGTGTTGTGAGGGATACCGAGGGTGTGCAGGCGCTCGTCACTCCCTCGACCGAGCCCGGAATGGTCGAGGTATTTGCCTTTGAAAAAGGGCGCCTTATAGCCCACGAGGGCTTCGAGCCTGCGGATGCGGCCGGCCTTATCCTTTTCGCCGAGGAGGCCCTGGCCGGCCATGTTGCCGTTGCTCTGTCTGGTGGAGAAGGCGCGGACGAAGCCCGGATCGTCACCGCATACCTCAGGCGACGTCATGCGAATATCGAAGCTGCGCGTTTGCGGGATCCTAAGGACCTAGTGAACGCCGTCGTAAGGGTGGTCCAACGCGCCGCCGAAGCCGATGAAACCCTCGGTGCATGATACAATAAGCCTCATCATGTTTAGAAGTTTCGGAAGGGGCGGTTAGGGTATGGCGCAGAGCATGCAGGGAACCACGCGCAGGATACTCTTAGTGGACGACGAGCCGTCGATCCAGAAGATGCTTGTACACGCTCTGGAGCGGGAGGGCTTTCAGGTGCACGCTGTAGGGGATGGAGAGGCGGCGCTCGAGGCGGTTGGTACTTATGAGCCGCACCTCATCATTCTGGATATTATGTTGCCGAAGATAGACGGCTCAGAGGTGTGCCGGCGGATCAGGGTGCAGAGCGACATCCCAATCATCATGCTTACGGCTAAGGATGACGAGATCGACCGGGTCGTGGGCCTGGAGCTTGGAGCTGACGATTACGTCACAAAGCCGTTCGCCGTTCGGGAGCTCGTGGCGCGGGTGCGCGCAATCATGCGTCGGGCGTCGGTACCTGTCGGACAGCGGCAGGACGAGCTCTCCTACGATGGCCTAAGAATCCACTTGCCTAGCCGGCGGGTCGCCGTAGATGGCGAGGATGTCGATCTGACGTACACGGAATTCGAGCTTTTAGTAACGCTGGCTTCCAACCCAGGCCGGGTATTCTCGCGGAGTACACTGCTCACACGGGTGTGGGGCGACGAATTCCGCGATGAACGCACGGTCGACGTACACATCCGTCACCTCCGCGAGAAGATTGAGCGCGACCCCCGGAACCCCGAGTTTATCCACACCGCCCGGGGTGTCGGGTATGTCTTCCGTTAGAGGGAGACTCTTAACCCTAAAGCACAAGGGGGAGAGGGACGTTGAGGATCCTCCTCCTCGAAAGGGGGGCGCACGCTTCTTGCGTCTCCCGTCGGTACCCTCACTCAAATGGCTTTTGCCCGGGCGCAGTGCCAGTCGTCGTCGGCCCCGAATCAGCATCAAGCTTTGGCTGACGATACTATTTTTGCTGGTAACCGCGTTCGCTGTGGGCACGGCTTACTCTATCGTCTACCCGAGGCTCGAAAGGACCCTGGAGCAATCAGCGGAGGCGAGCTTCAGGCAGGTGGGGGACCGGTTCCAGGAGCAGCTCCAGGGCGACCCCCGGCTAACTGAGCAGTACATAAGAGTCTACGCGATCAGTCGTGGTGTGCAGTGGGGCATAGTACGGGCCGATGGCAGCGAGGTTAGAGGGGACCCGCCCGATTACGACTTAGACGTGGTGAAGAAAGCCCTCGCTGAAGGGGGGCCTGATACAGGTCTCAAGCCGGTTGGGAGCGGGGATCGAAAGGGACAGACGCTCGCGACCTACGCTGTCCCGATAAGGGTCCCCGGCGAGTCCAGGACGGCGCTCGTCTTTACCAGGTACTATACGGAGAGCGACATCGAGGACGCGGGTGCGGCCATAAGGAAGATCAACGGGCTTGCGCTCCTTGCGGGCGCTTTGGCGCTTCTTATCGCGGGCTTCTCAGGATACGTAGTGGCGAACCTTATCTCGCGTCGTCTCAATCGCCTCGATGTCGCCGCCCGGCGTCTGGCCGCTGGCAATTTCGAAGAGCGTATCACCGCCAGCATAAGAGACGAGGTAGGCTCCCTTGGTGAGACGTTCAACGCGATGGCGGCGTCCCTTAAGGGCGCTTTCAGAGAAGTCGGGCAAGAAAAGGCGCGCGGTCAAGCCATCCTCGACGGCATGACCGATGCGGTCATCGGCGTGGACAAAAACCTGAACGCTACTTTCCTCAACCCGCGTGCACGCGAGCTTTTGGAGAACTCTGATCCCTCCTTCCATAATCGTTTGCAGGAGCTCCTCGCCAAGAGCCGTTTCTCCGGCCCTGTTACCGAGCCCGAGGCCGAGGCGGGAGAACGCATCATCGAGATCCGAGCTGCACCTTTGGGGGATGGGGCCTTGGCCATCCTCCGCGACGTCACCGAGGAGCGTCAGATCGAACGCGCCAAAGCCGAGTTCATCGCCAACGCCTCTCACGAGCTGAAAACTCCTCTCTTTGCCCTCTCGGGTTACCTTGAGATACTCGAGGACGAGGAAGACGAAGAGGTCCGTGAGACCTTCCTCAAGGAGATGCAAGCCCAGACCGAACGCCTCCAAAACCTCGCGCGCACCCTCCTCGACCTCTCCCGCCTCGACGCGAACGCAGTCACCTTTCGCCTGGAGGAGGTGGACATTGAGGAACTCTTGCACGAGCTCAAACGGGACTTCGCCTACACCGGACGCCAGATCAACATTCACGCCGAAGGTGATCTACCGCCGGTGGAGACCGACCCCATACAGCTTAGGCGTATGCTCGCGATCCTCCTCGATAACGCGCTGAAGTATTCTGGAGGACCTGAAGGCGACGAGCCCGTGGACCTCGATCTCCACCGTGAAAACGGCCACGCTTTGGTGAGCGTCGTGGATCATGGCTGCGGCATACCCGAGGCCGAGATACCGTACATCTTCGACCGCTTCTATCGCGCACAGGGCTCCTCCCGCGCCGACGGCACCGGCCTCGGCCTCGCCCTGGCCTGGGAGATAGCTCAACACCTCGGCGGCGATATCTATGTGCAGAGCGAGCAAAACGCTGGCAGCACTTTCTCTGCCGTGCTGCCTCTAACACGGTCTGACGAAACAGCGCTGTAGAATAAATAAACTTCAAAATTCCTTAGTTTTTGTTAAGGTTTTCTCTACCGTTTCGAAGTTTTTGCTGTAAAATAGTCCTTGGGGCAGCGTACGGTTCGTGGATTCTCCCCCCTCCCCACGGACCGGAAGCTGTCCCTTTTACTTTTAAATCATCAGGGTGTGGGCAGCCCAAACAGGGCGAAGAGGGGTCGAACCAGAGCCAGTATAAAACCTAGCGGCGAGATTCCCGGCAAGAAGATGGAAACGAGTACGAGACCAAGCAGGATCGTCGGCCCATACTGGTACATGAAGCTTACGAAGCTGTCCAGCGAGCGTGGCAAAAGCGGATAAAGCACTTTCGAGCCGTCGAGCGGCGGTATCGGTATGAGGTTGAAAATGAATAGCAGGGCGTTGGCGAAGGCTAGGTACCAGAATATGGTGAACAGGTACTCGCCCTGGAGCAACGATAAGCCATAAAGCGCCGCGCACAGGGCGACGATAAGAAGATTCGAGGCCGGGCCGGCAAACGCAACGGCTATCTGACCCCAGACCCCGCCTTTAAGCTTCGAAGGCGTGATCGGGGTCGGCCTTCCCCAACCGAAACCCACCATCAGGATCATCAGGCTCCCCAAAACGTCTAGATGCTCTGCCGGGTTCAGCGTTACCCGACCTTCACGGTAGGCAGTGTCGTCGCCTAAGACATAGGCCGAGGACGCGTGTGACGCCTCGTGCACCACTATGCCGACGAGGACGCCTAGTAAGAACGCCACCGCTCCCGCAGGGTTCTGCTCAAAAAGGTAGAGAAACATCGGCCTTAATATATTACACGCCCGTCCGAAGCGTGACGGAAGTGCTGGATATCATCAATTGGTCTTCGGGACTGAGATCGTAACGTGGTTGCCGGTGCCGGAGGTGTATGAAGCGAGCTGAGGGCTTAGAATCTTCCGTGAATCGGCTACTTTTCCGAGCTCAGTAATACCAGCCGTTACAGGTGATTTAGGGCCCAATTCCCCGTTCATCCCTTGAACGAAAGAGACGTTGACCCTGATGTTCGGGTTGTCGGCAGGCTTTATCTCCACGACTTTACCGTCTTCCTGCAGCACGGGGTCCGGACGTATCGCCACCACCGTCCCGGTTACCGGTGCGTAGACGGTCGTTCCTGCCTCGGCCCCGACATCCAGAGCCCCTGTGCGTGGGCCTGGCCTACCGGCCGGGTCCATGAGGTAATACTGGATTTTTTCGGGGGTAGAGTCGGTCGCGAACAACCTGAATATGGAATTGCCGGAAAGATTTCTTCCTCGCGGCGACATCTGGACAAGGCTCTCACCTTCCGGGTGATAACCGAGTCCTGCGAGATTCTCGGGGCGAATGGGGCTGGAGATGTAGATCCCTGCAACCTCTGCCAGTGCCACATCCGGTCCCGCGTTGTTCGGGTCTATCGGGAGGCCCCGGTCGCTTACCTCCGAGTCCTGGGCGAACGCTGCGAGGATGAGCACCAGAATACTCAACAGAACTACGAAGACGGCGAGTACGCGACGACGCCGGTAGATATTGGTTCTACTAGGTTTGCGCGTACCCCGACGACCGAGCGCCGGACTTCGCTGTTTCACTACTGCTTTCGTATTGTTCGGGTATCCAGGCCCTACATATTGGGCCCGTTGTGCGCTACCCCCTCGCATACTGGGGTAGGATTATACAAAAAGAGCGTCCGAGCTGTAAATGGTCGACTGAGGCTGCCCGAGCGAGTGCTGATATATTTAGCGGGACGCAGAAGATATCGCCATCGAAGCATAGGAGATAAGAGTGTTCGCGAAAAAAGCTCACCGTCTCGACCTTTATGCTGTATATCCTCATAATCCTTTTCGAAAAGGAGGAAACAGTGTCTGTAAGGACCGCGTTCTCTGGTGAGAGGCTGACGGATCTCAAGGGCTCCGCGGGGGAGAAGAGGTAGACGCGGTGGGTTTGCCACATCGGGAACCGCGCCGGCCGTTCTCCTACAAGGAGACCTTTCGACAGCTGATCCGGCCGCTAGCACGCGTTCTCTCGGCAATGCGGGTCCGCCCTAATGTGCTTACCGCTACGGGCTGGGCTTTCTCGGTAGGCGCTGCGGTACTCTTTGCACTGGGCTATACGAAAACGGCCGGCGGCGTGATGCTTTTCGCGGGTCTCTTCGATGCTTTGGACGGTGCGGTCGCCCGCGAGTCTAACCGGATAAGCACCTTCGGGGCCTTTCTGGACTCAACCCTGGATAGGCTCTCCGAGTCGGCGATCTTCGTGGGAGTGATTTTCTTCTACGCGGCTTCTTCGAAACCTTTCGAAACTCTTCTAACCGGCGTAGCAATGACCTTCTCGCTCATGACCTCCTATGCGCGCGCCCGCGCCGAAGGTCTCGACATGAGGTGCGAGGTCGGCCTACTCGAACGAGCGGGCCGCGTACTGATCCTCTCGCTCTTCTCCTTAGCGGGCTTTTTGGCTGTTGGCCTCGGACTTGTCGCCGCCGGCGCCCTCGTGACTACTGCTCAGCGCATTCTCCACGTACATCGTGTGACGAGAAGCTAAGACTTACATGTCCGAAAGTGCCCCTTCACACCCAGCTATAAGGGACTACGAGGCAAAAACCTCTCACGAGGTCACCCAGCGGCTGGCCCACCCTGAGCACACCGGGGTCCTTGAACCTTTCGGCGACCCCCTCTCCGGCATCGTGCTCATCGCGGAAAAAGCCAACGAAGCGGCGAGCGCCCTATTGCCTGGTGCTCTCTGCCGCAGCCTCGCCGTCGTGAAGCTCGATGCAGCCTACGTCACCTGGTACCCTCCCATCCTCCTCGAAGAGATACTCTCCCTCGACCCCTGTGCTTTGGTGGCAGTCGGGCCCGACGTTGCCCATGCTATCGACTCTCTTAACTATCCGCTCGCCAAAACAGGATTCTCGGACGCTCCCGAAGGCTCATGGTTTGCTTGGACGAAGGGTGCCTCGGGCCTCCGACTCCCCGCCCTTGCCCCGGCCCTGAGCGATGCAGACGCCAAACGACGCTTTTGGCGAGCCTTTCTCGCCCTCCGCGTTCTCGCTCCCTATACCAAGGAATAGGGTTGCCGCTGTTGATACCCCTTGTCACTGTGCCTCTTAGCATGCTTGTGGGTCTCCTCCTTCTCTGATCGCTCCCCAACTTCCTGTTTGGCGTCTCTCGTTTCCTCGGGGTCGCTGCCTTCGGCGCGAATACTTCTCCGAAAAAGACAGCCAATAACGAGGCGGCGTTTTGCACCCTCATTACGGTTGTTAAGAATTATTAAAAAAACATTTCGGCTAAGAAACAGTAATTCCCTTTATTTAAGCCGCGTTCGCGATCTCAGAGGTTTATTTTGCGCTAGGGAGGGAGTTGCGTGATGTAGGAGCTTTCTCTAGAGTGCCGAGTCGTCAGAGGGGATACTCGAACAAATCCCCTGTTCAAAGTTTATATACACGGCGGGAAGGAGTACGGACGCTATGCCTCGAAGGGTAAGCTTAATAACACTTCTCGGTCTTGTTATTGTTCTTGTTCTGGCCTTTGGAATTTCGGCGATTGCTCAGACAGCAGGGGGGCCTGCAGCGGCCCTTTCTCTGGGGGCAGCGCAGCTGGGCAAGCCTCACGTCGAGGCTACTGACGGGCCCAACACGTTCAGCTGTACCGGCTTGATGCGCTTTCTCCTGAGGAATTCCGGCGGCCCGCAAGATGCACCGTGGGATCCATACGGCTACTTGGGCGCGTATCCCGCCCGCCAAGGTCCCGCGCAGGCCGGCGACATAGTGGTCGGACAGGGCTACGTTGGTATGGCCACGGGCGACGGCAGCGTCCTTATGTCCAATCTGGTAGATGGGAAGGTTGAATATGCTCCCATTAGCGTCATGGAGCCTATCGCGGGCGTCGTAAATCCCTGGGGTGGCGGTGGTAGCCTCCCTACCACTGGGGGGACCGGTACTACCACCAGTGGGAGCGGTACGGCCCCCAGTGGTGGCCTGCCTACCACCAGTGGGAGCGGTACGGCCCCCAGTGGTGGCCTGCCTACCACCACTGGGAGCGGTACGGCCCCCAGTGGTAGCCTCCCTACCGCTGGGGATCTTGCTGCTGTTAAATAACTAGCCTTAAGCGCAGCGCGCAAGCGCGTAAGCATCTAAAGGAGGCGCCGATCAGGGGCCTCCTTTATTTGTCCTGTGATCTTCCCAGTTCGCCTTCGGATAAGCTAACTTGCTTCGTAGCATGCTTACGAACCTGCTTTAACTGCTTCCTGGCTTCCATGTATAGTCCTTAGTAGTCCTTGTGACCGTTGCATTCCTCGGGCGAATTCTTCGAAGAAGAGAGAATAACCCACAAAACATACCCCCCAGCCGGCTTGCGTAAACGTTACGTCTATTAAGAATTATTAAAAACTGATTTCGGCTGGGAAACAGGAATTCCCTTTATTTAAGCCAAGTTCTCGACATTAGGAGTTTGTTTTTAGATAAAAAGATGTTGCACGATGCAGGTGGCTTCTCTAGAGTGCTTGGTGTAGGAGGGGGGATTCGACAGATCCCCTGTTAAAAGTTCATATAAACGGCGGGAAGGAGCCCGGAAGCTATGTCTCGAAGGGTTAGCCTAATAATACTTCTTGGTATTGTTATTGCTCTGGTCCTCGCATTCGGGGTGGCGGCGAACGCTGAGCCGCAGAACAGTGGCGAAGACAAGAACGATGAAGAGGCTAGCGCCGCACAGAGCGAGCTCTTGCAAAATGATGACGAGCTTGCGCAGGCGCAGCAACAGGCAGTGTTGGCGGCCGAGAAGTACAACCAGGCGCGATCTCAGGTAGATCAGCTAAATCAGGATATCGCCGAGACTGTGTTGAAGCAGGCAGATGCCGAAGACAACTTCAATAAAGCTCAGGCTAGCATGGAAAAGCAGGCCGTGACGGTATACAAGACCGGCCCTCTCTACCTCCTGGATTTTCTGCTTAGTGCGGAATCCTTCTCTGACTTCGCGAATCGGTTGTGGTTCTCGATAAAGGCCCTCCTCGGTATGGCAGACGAGGTTCAGGACTGGAGAAATCAGAGCCACGAACTCGAGCAGATTGCGACCGACTTGAAGGCAAAGAAAGACACGCTGCAACCAGCCGTCGACGATGCACAAGCGCAGAAAGATGCGGCCCAGGAAAATGCGAACCAGCTCCAGAACGCAATAGAGGATGCAAAAAACTCCTTACCCCAGGATTCTGGGGGTAGCCCTGCCCAAGGTATTGAGGGTAGCCCTGCCCAAGGTCTTGGGGATAGCCCTACTCAAGGTCTTGGGGATAGCCCTGCCCAAGGTCTTGGAGATAGCCCTGCCCAGTTAGCGCCGTTCGAGAGGACTGTAAATGACATTCATAACCTTCCTGCGCCGGATGATGCTGCGGTAGAGCCAAATCAGCCGGTTACCAGCGACGCTCCCCAGCAGTTCTCCCCGGAGATCGCCAAGGGCCTGGGCGTCAGCCAAGATCACGTTCCGGATGTCCAGGACGCTGTCGACAAGACTGTGCAGAGCGGGCAGGCGGCCAATGCGGCTGAAAAGGATAAGAGCAACGCCGCCCGGAATCTCGCGCGCGAAGTTGCTAACTTGGATCCTCAGCTCCCGACCGGGGGCCAACAGGGTGGAGCCACTCGAGGTGCTCCTTTGAGCCAGCAGGATTCACAGATCCCGAAGCTTGTGGACGACTTCCGAGCGGCTAAGAACAAAGCGAATGACGCTGAGCAGAACGCCAAAAAGCAAGCAGGCGACTTGACTGACACTTTGGGGCGGGCCCTCCAGCCTGCTACGGGGAATCAGACCACACCAGGCACGCAGAACAAGACCGGCTCGCCCGACAACAAAGTGACTACTGATAAAGGTGGGGAAGTAGCTGCTGGTAAAGGTGAGGCCAAGGCTGGCGGTGCATCAACTAAGCCTGCCACCTCGGCAGGACCAGGGGGAGGCGCGGCCGTTGCTTTGGCGGCGAAGAGGTTGGGGGCGGGATACGAAATGGGTGCTGAGGGAGAGAATGGCAGGTACAGCTGCACCGGCTTGATACGCGCCATCGAGAGGGAACTCGGCTTACCATTGACATCGTTCGATCCAGGGGCCTATTACGGTCTCCCTCACGTCGATAGGCAGGCTGGCGCCGTAGCAGTCTTTCCTGGCGGTGTCGGTCTGTTTGTTGATCCTGAGAACGTTATTCTGGCGAACCATGAGCAGGGTCGTGTCGTGCAAATGCCCGCGTCTGCACTGGGTGTTACAGACGCGGTAGACGTTGGTTTCTTGGGTCATAAGTAATCCCCTAAGAGCCGGCGAGAAACCGCAAACATCTAGAGGGAGGTCCCGATCGGGACCTCCTTTTTTACTCAAGGGATACTTGACGGGGCTTCCTGGTGAGCAGAGTTCAACGGTCCTCGTCCCTCTCCAATAGACTTTTCCGCCTCCTACCTACAGGTTTTGGGTGATTCAACGACCACCGTGCTCAGCAGTCACAACAGCGGTTGCTGACAGCGTTGCCTAGGAAAGAGGTCTGTCTGATCATAATCTTCTCTGTGGGTTAAAGACCCCTGTCTCTGGGTAAGAGATGTCCGCGAAAGCATAGAGATGGGCATGAGTGGGCCTCTAGAGGGCGCTGCGTCGATCTCTAGAGGCCAACTACAGATGGTTTAAAAACTATGGAAGACAGACGAGAAAAAGGGCTTGGTTATCCCGAGCCTATCGTTTTGAAGATACCGAGTAGTTCGGAGTATATCTTGCTCGCTCGGTTGATCATCTCCTGCGTGGGGCGACTCGCTGGTTTCGAGCCCGAGGACATCTATGATCTAAAGCTGTCCGTTACTGAAGCCGCTACCAACGTCATCCGGCACGCGGAAGTCGAGTCCTTTCTGATCGAATATAGAGTTTTCCCCGAGGCGGTGGAGATCACCGTTATAGACGAGGGTGGAGGCTTTGACATCGAAGAGTTCAGCGGCACGTCTGGCGAGCATGGCGGCTTTGGTCTTGCGGTGATCCAAAGCCTTGTCGATGAGGTGATCCTGGATTCGACGGCGAGAGGCGGCACACGCCTAAAGATGATCCGGCGCAGAACACCTATGGGACGGGTCTCCGAACCTTAGAGACGCAAAATTCATGGTTGCGTTTCCCCAAAGGTTGCACCTTTCTGCTGAGGACGTCAATATACTGGTGCGCGATATCGCAACGTTACCTACCGTGGATCGGAGAGGACCTTGCTGCAGCAAGTAAACGCGGGCAACAAGTCTCTGGCCGATTACCGCAGCATCGTTCGGCAAGAACTCTATGAGGAGCTACAAACCCTTTCGGAACGCTTGAAGGGTGTGCGGGTCTTGCACGTGAACGCTACGAGATTCGGTGGAGGCGTTGCGGAGATACTGTACACCCTCGTGCCGCTCACGCGCGACGTGGGCCTTGCGGCGGAGTGGGGCGTGATGTTCGGGGCAGAACCTTTTTTCAACGTCACCAAAGGCTTGCACAACGCCCTGCAAGGGGCCCCATACGAACTTACCGTGGAGAGCCGGGCTATCTACGAGGAGTACAACCGCCAGTCGGCGGAAGCGCTTGAGGACGAGTGGGACATCATTTTCGTGCACGACCCGCAACCCGCCTTGCTCAAGCACTTCAGCGGCGGTCTCTCACCGGAGACGAAGTGGATCTGGCGCTGCCACATAGATACCTCGACCCCGAACCGGCAAGTCCTCGACTACCTCTCTCCTTACATAGAGGAATACGATGCCCAGGTCTATACCATGAAGGAGTACACCCCGCCGGACCTTAATCTTGAGGGATTAGTGCTCATTCCTCCGGCCATAGACCCGCTTTCGCCGAAGAACATGGCGCTCTTGGTCGACGATGCCCGTTACATAACCAATCAGTTTGGAATCGACGAGAAGCGGCCATTCATCCTCCAGGTCTCGCGCTTTGATCCGTGGAAGGACCCTCTGGGTGTCATAGACGTCTACCGGCTCGTGAAGGAGGAGATCCCAGAGGTTCAGCTCGTGCTCGTCGGTTCGATGGCCCATGACGACCCTGAAGGTTGGGACTACTGGTATAAGACCGTCAACTACGCTGCGGATGATAGGGACATCTACCTTTTCTCTAACCTCACCAACGTCGGCTCCATCGAGGTCAACGCCTTCCAATCTTTGGCAAACGTGGTGATTCAGAAATCCATCCGCGAGGGTTTCGGACTCGTGGTGACGGAGGCGCTCTGGAAAGCCCGACCCCTCGTGGCCAGTAGAGTCGGCGGCATCCCGATGCAGGTCGAGGGAGGTGGCGGCATCCTTATAGACAGCGTCCCGGACGCCGCAGCCGCCTGCGTTAAGCTTCTTCAAGACCCGGAATTCGCCCGTCAGATGGGCCAACGCGGCAAGGAGCATGTCCGGAAGCACTACCTCACTCCCCGTCTCTTGCGTGACGACCTCAGGCTCTTCGCTAAACTGCTTAAGGTGTAGGTAACCCCAGGGAGGAGTAACGTGGTAGCACAGGGCGAGAGGGCGAGCATGGACGGAAGGGACGCGCGGTTCATCGTCGTCTCGAATCGGGGGCCGGTAACGTTTTCACGATCGGGATCCGACGGTTCGGGCGAACGTGAGTACTCTCGCGGGGCTGGGGGGCTCGTCACGGCGCTGAACGCCGTCCTGCGCCGCAGAAGAGACGCCGTCTGGATCGCCTCGGCCATGAGTGAAGAGGACGCCCGCGTCGCTGAAGAGACTCTGCGCAACCGTATGCCTTACGAGGTTGAGGATCTAAAGCTCGTGCTTGTCGAGCACGGAGGAGAGGCCTACGATCTTATGTACAACCATCTGGCCAATCCTCTGCTTTGGTTCGTCCAGCATGGCCTCTACGACCTCCCGTACGCTCCCGAGCTCGGCGGCGACACGAGAAGGGCCTGGGAAGAGGGCTATATCCCCGTGAACAAAAACTTCGCCGAGGCCGTAGCGCGTACGCTTGAGGCCTCAGCGCAGAAAGGAGAGGAGCCCGTGATCCTCGTCCACGACTATCAGCTCTACATGGTTCCGCTCTTTCTCCGGGAACGCCTTGGAGGCGACGCTTTTATCTCCTTCTTTGCCCACATCCCCTGGCCCGAGCCCGACCACTGGCGTGTTCTGCCTGAGTACATCAGGGAAGATGTCCTGAGGAGTCTCCTTGAGGCCGACATCGTCGGCTTCCACACCCGTCGCTATGCCCGGAACTTCGTTCGGACGGCCCACGAAGTGCTCGAGGTCGAGGCGGAGGAGGAGGAGGGTGTGGTCCTTAACGGGGACCGCGAGGTTTGGGTGCGCCCGTACCCGATCTCTATAGACCCCGACGAGTTCAAGACGCTCGCGCAAAGCGAGGAGGTCCTGAAAGAGGAAGAGTTCATCAAGAACCTTCCCGGCAAGCTCCTTCTTCGAGTAGACCGGATGGACCTCTCGAAAAACGTGGTCCGTGGCTTCGCAGCCTACGGACGTATGCTCGAACGTTACCCAGAGATGCGGGGAGAGGCTACCTTCCTCGCCCAGCTCCAGCCCTCCCGCGGCGACATTCCGGAATACGCGAGGTACGCGGAGGTCGTACAACAAACCGTTGACGAGATCAACGAGAAGCATGGCACGGACTCCTGGGAGCCCGTCGTGCTCTCCATGGAGGATAACTTTCCTCGCTCCGTCGCCGCCTACAAAAACTATGCCGCTCTACTCGTGAACGCCGTCCGCGACGGCATGAACCTAGTGGCCAAAGAAGCCGCTGTCATCAACGAGCAGGATGGTGTCCTCGTCCTCTCCGAGAATGCTGGCGCCTATGAGGAACTCGGCGAGCACGCTCTTACCGTCAACCCCTTCGATATAGATGAGCAGGCCGATAAGATATACGAAGCCCTCAACATGCCCGACGACGAACGCGCCCGCCGCGCGGAGGCGCTCAAGCAGACCGTCATGAAAAACGACATAGAAGAGTGGGTGGAAGCTCAGCTGAAGGATATAGCAGCCCATCCTAAGTGGCGTAGAACATAAAGTTATTAGCAAGGCTGCAAGGGCGCGAGCCGACAGACGTGACGGTACAGTGGATAGTTCGAGCAAATACTACTCTCGTGTAGTCTGGGATCGCTTACTGACGAGTAGTTGACAGCTGACCGCTAATAACCTGATAGCTATCCTTCTTCGACGAGCACGCGCAGCACCTCTTCAACCCCTTCGACCCCCTCCACGACCAAGTCGGACTCCGAGGTGATCTCTGACGGGCCCTCGTCGCTTTTCACCCCTATTCGCAACGTCTCGGCGAGCACGCCTTCCTCGCGCAGGGCCTCAAGTTCCCGGAAAGCGTCGAGGTCTGTGGTATCGTCCCCGATAAAGAGTGCCTTCTCGGGGCTGTACTCTTCGATAAGGCGTCTCACGGAAGTGCCTTTGTCAGCGCGGACGGGAGGACGAGCTTCGACCACACCGCGCCCGACAGTAACCCTCAGCCCCAGGCGCTCCCCCTCACGCTTCACGAACGCCTTGCACCGCTCACCGACCTCGGAGGATACATTTCGATAGTGGATAGAGGCAGTGATGCCCTTCTCCTCAATGAAGGCGCCCAGGGGACCTAATTCCTCCCTTGCTTTCTCCTCAAGCTCTTCGATCGCCGCCTGATACGGCGTGGCTTCGGGGATCACCTCAACTTCACCACCGCGCAGGACCTCGAAACCGTGGTTCCCGTAGTACACGATGGTTTCCAGCCCGACGAGCCGGTATGCTTCCTCGGCTGCCCGACCGCTGATGCCGGCCACGACGCGGCATCTTTCGCTCAGGCGCCGCAAGAACTCCCTCAACTCCTTGGGAACCTCTGAGAGGTCCGGGGTTGGAACGATGGGGGCCAGCGTCCCGTCGATATCCGTGAGAACGGCAACCGTACTCAGGTCCTGAGCCCAGCGCTTAAGCTGTTCCTGCGCTTCCTTACTCATCGTGGCAAAGAATAGTCACTAAACCCAACCCTGCTTCACGACCATATCGACTACCGGTGCGCGCTGCCGGAGACTAACATCACCCGCAAGTCGTTGACGTTGGTACCTGTGGGGCCGGTGGAGATCAGCGCTTGACCCGCTCTCAGGGCCTCGCAGGAGTCACTCTCGTCGAGTGCTTTGCGGGGATCTACCCCGTGCTCACGGATGGCGGCCGCGGTCTCGCCGGTCACGAGCCCTCCTGCGGCGTCCGTCGGGCCGTCAGCGCCGTCGGTGTCTACGGCCAGAGCTGCCCATGCTTCAACACCCTCCAGTTCTAAGGCCAAAGCCAGCGCGAACTCCTGGTTGGGACCACCCATCCCCTCTCCGCGTATCACGGTCGTGGCTTCACCGCCGGTAACAAGAGCGCACGGTGTGGGCAGAGGGTTACCGCTCTCTAGTATCTCTTTCACTATCGCCGCGTGAAAGCTGGCCATTTCTCGGGCATCCCCAGTTAGGTACGTGGAGAGCAGGATGGGTTCGTAGCCTAGCTCGCCTGCCTTCTTTGCTGCAGCCTCCGCCGTCAGACGCCCCCCTCCCACAATAATGTTCGTGAGCTTCTCGAAGGCCGTGTCGCCTGGTTTCGGTGTTTCATGCTCCCCTTCGAGATGGGCCCAGACGCTCTGCGGTGGTTCGATCTCGTAGCGTTCGAGTATCTGCCGGACGTCCTCGAGGGTAGTCGGGTCTGGGGCGGTGAGACCGCTGCCGATGGATGAAGGATCGTCGCCGACGACGTCGGAGAGCAGGAGCGCTGCAATTTGGGCGGGTGCCGCCTTTCGCACGAGTCCTCCACCCTTAAGCGTCGAGATGTGCTTGCGGACGGCGTTGATTTCGCCTATCTCCGCTCCGCTGCTCAAGAGCGCCCTGTTGAGCTGTTTAAGGTCCTCGAGGGTAATGCCGGGTGCCGTGTCTGCCAAGAGCGCCGACGCTCCGCCGGAGATGAGGACAAGCAAGAGATCCCCCTCCTCAAGCTCCTCCAAAAACTCCTCTACTTTTTCGGCCGCCTGGGCGCTTCTCTCATCGGGTTGCGGATGGGAGGCGACGAGGGTCTCGAAAGTGGGTGGCGGCTTCTCGTGGCCAGCTTTGACCACGCACAGGCCACCGTTTAGTGCTTCCCCGAGAACTTCTCCTGCAGCGCGGGCCATCGCCCCCGAGGCCTTACCTATGGCCAGCGCCAAGACACGCCGGGGTTCGAAAGACTCTCCTCCTACGCTCGTGCGCCCGTCCTCTATACTCAAAAACCGGCGCACCGTCCTTCCGGGTTCCGCCGCCGCGAGCGCCGCGGCCAGGATCTCCTTCAGCTCCTCCTTCATGAACCGGTATCATAAACGTTCGGAGCCCTCCGCAGAAGGACGCCGCCGAACATAGAACTACTTGCGGGGTCCTGAAGGTAGCGCGGCCGCCTTCGGCGTTGAGAGCGCTCCCGAATATCTTCGAGGTCGAGATCTCCGTCCAGAAACTTCCCTACGAAATAACCCAAGACGCCGAAGAGCACTACAAGAGCTGTCCCCCTCAAAACCCACCAAAGCTATCGAGAACATTACGAGGGCTCCGATCAAAGCCCCCCACTGTTTGTTGGTCCAGTGGATCATTTTCCTCCCTTACGCTTGAGGCGCAGGTCCTTGCACCGTAACTTCGACATCCTTTACTGGTACTCGCTGCTCTTCGAGCACCTCCCGGATGTTCTCCTTGGCACGGGCCGCAACCTCGGCGAAGTTTTGCGAGCTGTCAGTGACCCGGAGGTTGCACGATACATGGTAGCTGCGGTCTTTCGAAGCTAGGTAGCAGTTGGGGGAGACTGCTCCAACCTCTCTTGCGGCACCTTGCGGAAGGCGGCCCACGGCCCGAGGTGGCGCCTAAAGGTTCGTGGAGATCAGGCCAAGAGGCCTAGCAGCGCGGGTACCACAAAGTCCAGCGCGAAGAGGATCGCCACGCCGTAGAGCAAAGGGTGAACTTCGCCGGGCTTGCCGCGAGCCAGCTTAATCAGGACATAAGAGATGAAGCCGAACCCGATACCGTAGGAGATGCTGAAGGTCAGGGGCAGGGTCAGGATAATGAGGAAGGCAGGGATCGCTTCGTCTACACGATCCCAGGGGATGAAACGCACGAGGGTCATCATCAAAAAGCCAACCACCACGAGGGCGGGAGCGGTAACAGGGGAGACCAGAAGGTCTTGCCCTTCCGTCGGGCCGGGTATCGGGACCGAGCCGCCGATTACCGAAACTAGAGGCGAGAACGGTAAGGCAACCAAGAAGAGCAATCCTACTACCACGCTGGTAAGGCCCGTACGACCGCCCTCGGCCACGCCCGAACCACTCTCGATGTAGCTCGTAACGGAGCTTGCGCCCATGGCCCCGCCACCGACGGCTGCTAAAGAGTCCACCAGCAACACCCTCTCAGCGTTAGGCAGTCGGCCTTCCTCGTCGAGCAGCTTCGCCTCCTGGCCGACCGCTATAACGGTGCCTATCGTGTCGAAGAAGTCCGTCATGAAGAGGGCGAAGATCACGGGTACCAGCGAGAGCTGCAAAACCTCCGGCACCGCAAGAATCCCGCCGCCTATCGTGGAAGTGTCGAATCTTAGAGAGGCTACGGAGGAGGGAAAGGGAACCACCCCGAAGATCATACCGACCAAACCGGTGAGGAGTATGCCGATGACGAGTCCGCCCCGGATGTTCCGGGCGACGAGCGCAAGGGTGAGGACAAGCCCGAAAATGGCGAGCAGGACTGGCCCCTGCGTGAAGTCACCGAGCTTCAGGTATGTGGTTGGGTCCGCCACCACTATACCGGCGTTTTTGAGGCCTATGAACGCTATGAACAAACCGATGCCGACGGCGATAGCGAACTTTTGGGAGAGTGGGATGGCGTTCAATATGATCTCGCGCAGCTTCGTGAGGACGAGGACGGTCACGAGTATGCCCTCCACGACCACGACGGCCATAGCCTGCTGCCAGCTGAGGCCGAGGCTCAGGATCAGGGTGTAGGTCACGACCGCGTTGAGGCCGAGCCCGGAGGCCAGAGCCACCGGAAAGTTCGCGACGATGCCCATGGCGATGCTGGCCGCCGCCGCCGCCAGGCACGTCGCCACGAAGACGCCTTCCACCGGGAGGCCGGTACCTTGCGTGCCGAGGATGGCAGGGTTGACGAAGACGATGTAGGCCATCGTCATAAAGGTTGTGAGCCCCGCTATAACCTCTGTTCGGAGGTTCGTTCCCCGCTCCGAGAACTTGAAGAAACCGCCCAACGTTTTGCTCCCCTCTGACGAGCCGCCCACACGCCCATCACTAATTTTAAGGTTTCATCTAACAGCTTTCAGCTGTCAGCTTCTCCCCGTCCGGCGAACGCCGGTGGCGCAGGATAGAGCGTAGCCAAACTCGTTTTATCTTCTCATCCGCCAACTTTCGCCTCTCTCACCCTGCTTACCGCTGCTATAAGCCGAGGATGGGTTTATTCTTTTTCCAGACGAGCCAGGCGATGGAGAGGATCCAGAGCCCGATGATGGTCGAGTAGGCCGGGAAGATCTGGCGGTAGTATTCTGGGGTGTCGCCGGTTTCTATGACCGGAACGGATGCATCCTGGGGCAAGCCGGCCATCTCGAGCCCGCTCTGGGTGGTGTTGTGGAAGATAACGGTGCCCACGTTGGCGAGCTTGCCGCGCCAGACCCTTTGGCCGGTATCCGTTATGTCCGGTGGTGTTTGGGCGGTCTGTATGAGCAGGTTGCTGCCGGTCTCCTTCAGCGCGAAGTAGTAGTAAGACGCTTCGTAGCGGGACGAGACGGCTATACGGGGCCGCTCGGGATTGGGGCCGAAATCTGGGGTGCCCGTTACCTCCACATAGTCTCCCAACTGCGTACCCGCCGGCAGTTCACCGCGGTTGAGCTGCTCGATGTTCAGGGGGACCGGCTCGCCATGCAGGCCGTAGGAGAAGTTGGCCGCGGTGGTCGAGGCGCCGAAGGTGAATACCATGACGACAAACAGGCGTGCTAGGAGCCAGGAGTTGCGTTTGATCCATGCCCTAAGCCCCCGCTTTTCGTAATGTTCGCTCGGATTGGGGCTATGGCCTGGGGGTGTCTGCTGATCACGAGTATCCATCGTGACCATTCTAGCTGACGGGGAGGCTAATAATGTGAAAGAGATACCGGCGGAATACGTCATCGGGGTGGTATGCCTAAGCACGACAAGGTATGCTGGTACCTGGCAAGGGTTCAATCAGCGACCGGACGGTCAGAGGTTCTCCATGGGGGTAGGATTTGGAGAAAGAGCGGGATGTCCCGGAGGCGGTTTCCGAGGAGACGATCTCCGAGGATCGTAAGCCCGAGTACACCCTAGTAGGTATCATAGATGACGGTGTCGAGCTCAACCGGGCGGTCAAAGAGATCCGGGACCTCGGCGTAGGCATGGACGACCTCACGGTTATTCTCAAGCGTAAAGACCCTGACGAATCCGAGCCGTTGCCGGAGGGGACGCGCTACATCGTGGTTCCCGACGATCGCCGGGGTCTCGAGGTGCCGGTAGGGTTCGCCGTGGTCTTTCTGCTCGTCGGGTTCTTGTTCGCCGTTACCACGCCCTCCATCGGGGTACCGACGTTCCTGGTCTTCATCTCGCTGTCGGCAATCCTTCTAGCGGGCTCGTTCATAAGGGTCGGAGTCCAGCCGATACTCACGGAGATGCAAGCCCCGAGGGAGGAGTCGGGCGCCTGGAACGACCAATTCGAGCAGGGGAAGGTTTTGATCTTCGCCATAACCCAACAGCGGCAGCTTATCCGGCCCATACGCGAGATCTTGCAGGCCGGCGGGGCATACTACTACATCACCGACCGGCGGCTAGAGCCCCGAGCGGTGGGTCCGGCCGTCATGCACCGGGCGAGACCGGACGAGCACGATGATAGCGTAACGGGCACCAGGGAAGGCTAGAAGGGGTTATAGGAGATGAGCTCGGGTATCGCTTCGGCAGGCCTTCCTTATTTCCTGGCCCAGATAGATCTCTCGAACTTCAACTTCCCCGGTGGCCCCAGGGCCTTCACGGGCCTCACGATGCTCGTCCACATGTTCTTCGCCCAGCTGTTTGTCGGGTTCGCTATCGCCGCGCCGGTCTTGCAGGCCTGGGGAGCGCGCACCGGGAGCCCCCGGATGGACCGTCTCGCTCACTCGATGGTGCGCTTCAACGTTCTCACGTTCTCGACCGGCGCCACGTTCGCGGTGTTGTTCTTGGTATTGCTCGTCGGGTTCTACCCGACGGTTACGGCGGTGCTGTTCACGCACTTTTTTTACATACTGGCCATTGCGATGGCCTCGATGGTGCTCTCGCTATGGGGGATGTATACCTACTATTACAAGTGGGACCGCTACAGCATCTTCAACAAGCGCCGGCACGCGGCTTTAGGGCTCGCGATGGGGGCGTTCATCTGGATCTGGATGGTTCTCATGACGGGCATAGATACCTACATGGTCACGGGCGGGGGGCCAAACGCCGAGCCTGTTGCCGAAGGCAACGTAGCCAACTTTGGCGCGGCGCTCTCGGCGATCTTCAACCCCATGTATGTCGAGATGATCCTACACCGCACCTTCGCCAACCTTTCCTGGCCGGCCTTCGCGCTCGCTACATGGGCAGCCTTTATGTACATGCGCTCAAAGAGCGGGGCGGACAAGGCCTTCTACGACTGGGCGACCTCGGTGGGGCTGAGCTGGGGAGTGGGCTTTCTGCTCGCACAGCCCATCGGAGGCTTTCTGATCGTCTACTCCTTGAAGCTCGCCCAGCCCGAGGACCCGGCCTCGCCCACGGCCGCCGGCGGTGCCTATGAAAGGCTCACCTCGGGATATACTTCGAATCTCCTTTACATAAACTTAGTGCTGGTCGTGGGGCTCTTCGTGCTGTCGAACCTGGCGATGTACATAGGGGCCGGGAGGCACCCGGACCGTGCGGGTCGGCGCCCCATACAGTTCTTCGGGTTGGTGGCGGCGTTGGCGGGGCTGTACTCGATCTCACCGCTCGCCGAGTTCCCGTTCTTGTACATGCGTTACATCATGATCCTGGTCATGGTCCTGGCGACGGCGGGAGCGCTCGTGAGCTACTTGCGGGGACGGATGCGCTTCAGGTACGGTAGTCCGGCAACGAGTTATCGGGTAGTCTTGCTGGCTTTGGGGGTCCTGGCAGCGGTGACCGCGCTCAATATGGGCTTCATGAAGTCGAATTCTCGGGTGCCATACACCATATATAATCAGCCGAACTACACGGTGGAAAATGAGACCCCGCCAACAGGGTTCGGCAAATAGCTCTAGGGATTTTCTAGAAGGGATGTAGAGGTTGGCAGAGCTACAAAGGGATCCCATAACCCGCAAGGATTTTCTGGGCTTTGGGGTGCTCAGCGCAATCGTCGGGGCGATCCTCACGATCCCACCGGCGGCGTATATTCTGGGGCCGCTCATAAAGACGAACGTTTTAGGTGAGTCCGACGTCTCCCAGGAGTGGTTCAAGCTAGGGTCCATAGAAGAGATTCCAGACAAGGAGCCGAAGCTCTTCGAGGTGAAGTTCCCACTGGATCAGACCTACGCGGGAGACGTTCAAAAGCAGCAGCCGGGCTCCCAGAGGTCCGCGGAGGAGTTCGTGGTAGATAGCGCCGTCTACGTTTCGTGGAAGACCCAGATCCTCGAAGGCGGAAGGTACGGGGAGAGCCAACGTCCCGCTTTCCTGGACGAAGGCATCAGGGGGTCGCTGACTGAGGAGCAGGTCAATGAGGCCGAGGAAACCCTCAACGTCCTGAGCAATTCCTGCGCCCACCTCGGGTGCCCGGTGCGTTGGATCATAAGGGAGGGAGAAGGGGAGTTCCTCTGCCCGTGCCACGGAGGGGTCTACAACATCAACGGTTTCTACATAGCGGGCCCGCCGCCGCGGGGCCTCTACAGTTTCACCCACAAGGTCGACGAAAACGGCGACATCTACGTCAAGCACGAGTTCGATACCGGGGGCAACCAGGGCTTCCAGGAGCCCTTCGTGATTTAGAGAGGAAGATCGGAGCGGCATGATAGGCAGGATCAGAGCCCAAACGCTGGAGACCGGCAAGATCATCACCGACTGGATGGAGGACCGGACCGGCATAGTAACGATGTTGGAGCACTTCCTATACGAGCCGGTCCCGAAGAGGGGAACCTGGCTCTACACCTTGGGCAGCGCGACGCTCTTCACCATAACGCTGCAGTTTCTCACCGGCATCCTCTTGCTCTACTACTACGTGCCGACCACCGATCACGCGTGGAACTCGATCTACTACATAATGCACGAGTCGTACTTCGGGTGGCTTATCCGTGGCATCCACTACTGGTCGGCGAACTTCCTGCTGGTGGTGATCGGGCTACACATGTTCCGGGTGTACTTCTCGGGCGCCTACAAGGCGCCTCGCGAGCTGAATTGGGTGGTCGGCGTGGTGCTCTTGCTGCTCGTGGTCGTGATAGCGTTCTCCGGCTACGTGCTGCGGTGGGATCAGGACGGGTTCTGGGCCACCGTGGTGGGGATGAAGATAGGCTCCTACTCGCCCTTAGTTGGCCCGTACGTGATCCAATTCCTCATGGGCGGAGATGTGATCGGACCGGCGACGCTCTCGCGCTGGTTCGCCTTACACGTGTGGGCCTTGCCGGCGGTGCTCGCCCCGGCCATCGGTGTACACTTATACCTCTTGCGGCGGCACGGAGAGTTCGGGAGCGAGTTCGAGTACGCCGACCGGTTGGCTAGGCTGCACGAGCGGCAGCGCCTGGAGGCGTACGAGAGGTACGAGGAGGAAGAGGGCGAGCCCTACACGGGCCGACGCGACCGAGCCGACCGCGAGGAGTAAGAGCGTTTACTACCGCGGGGGCGCCCTGCTGCTATGATGCGGAGGCGGGTTTCTAGAAGAGAGGTGTAGAGATGTACCCGGCGACCGGCCAGGCCAAGCCAACCGAAGAAGAGGTAATCACCGAGGAAAACGTCTACGAGCGCCCGGACGAGACCATGGGCTTCTTCCCGACGCAGGTGCTCAACGACCTGCTCGTCTCGACGCTGATCCTCCTGTCCTGCGTCGTGCTCTCGTACTTCGCGCCCGCACCGCTCACCGACCCGGCGGACACCGCGACCGTCACGTACATACCCAGGCCGGAGTGGTTCTTCTTCTTCTACGAGCAGATGCTCATGTTCTTCCCGGGCTACGCCCTGATCGGCTTCGGTGCCGTGGTGGTGCCGACGATCTTCATCATCTTGCTGTTCGCGGTGCCGTGGCTCGATCAGGGTCCGAACTACACTCCTTTGAAACGGCCTTTCGCGACCACCATAGGTTTTTTGGTCCTCGTTACGATCGTGCTGAACATGCTCTTGGCGCTCAGCAGGGTCGTTAACTTCCCCGGTGGGGCGTAGGGCATGCCGATAGGAGATCTCGGGGTCCCCATCATCGGCAAGAACGTCGTTATCGCCGTTCTCGTCCAGACACACATCCTGATCGCCACCTTCATTCTCGGATCGGCTCTCATAGCCCCGACGGCGGAGTACCTGGGGATGGTCACCAAGCAGCCGAAGTACGAGCGTTTCGCGCGAAACCTGGCGAAGCTCATAGTACTACTCTTCGCTACCGGATCGGCCCTGGCCATAACGTTCATCCTGGCGCTGATCACGCTGTTCCCGATCTTCTTCTCCTACTTGAATAACATCTTCTTCTGGGTGTTCTTTATCGAAGCCTTCATGTTCCTCGGCGTGATAATAATC
>DASQSI010000078.1:0-2642 GCA_035642415.1 Rubrobacteraceae bacterium | reverse complement strand
GTACTCCTCGGATTGGTCCCCACCGTGCTTTCGCAGCAACGCCTCAGCTCTCTGGGAACGGGCCGAGTTCTGTGTACCCAAGAACAGCTCTTTTACCTCCAGTGCCGTAGCATGTTGCCTATCGAGGGCAGTATACGAAGCGCGGAACGGTCCTGAGTTAAACGCCGGTTAAATACGCTGGGAGCTTTATGAGAAAGGGCACGGGGCCGCCCCGTTGCCTCTATTCACCTGATTACCGACGGATGGTCTCCTCGGAAACCGAGAAATAAAGCGGGCACGAAAAGAGCCAGGAGTTAGCATAAACCCCGGCTCTCTTCTCCCCTTTTTCTCGCCCTGATCTGTCCAGTGCACCTCGATTTTAGGGAATGTTAGGGAATAGCGTCCATCTGCCGCATCGCACCGAGCAGGTCGAACTGAGCCCTCTCTTCGACTATCCTGCCGCTCTCGTCAAAGCGGTCTATCTGCATGCCCGTGAACTCCAGCCGATTGCCCGTGCCAGCCACCCCGAAGAACTCCCCTCGGTGGGTGCCGCGAACCATCCAGCGGCTCACGACCTTGTCACCTTCGGCTACCTGCTCTTCTACGGTGCAGGTCATGCCGGGAAGGGCGTTATGGAACCACACTATATTTTCCTTTACGATTTGTGCTCCTCTGACCTCTCCTGCCTCGATATATGGGTCGTAGCGGACGAAGCCGGGGCTGAGTAGGTCGTCTACCAGATCTGGCTTGCCTTCTCCGAAGGCCTCCTCCAGGAAGCGGCGCGCCTTTACCTTGTTCTCTTCAGCCGTCATACATTTCCTCCTTTCCCAACCCGCCTGCCCTGGCGGGTTGTTCCTTCGCACTCTATAAGCACAGGCTGGCACCAGCCACACTAGCCGGAGCCGAGTACATGCGACACATACTCTCTTTTTCGGCGAGTATCTTGTGTCTACGCGGGGCGGGGGAGGGTGGGGCTGCCCCCTCGCTTCTATGGTCGCTAAATACACCCCTATTCGCCGGGTTGTACGACGAAGGATCTTTCTCGGATAATTCCGCTCTTACCTCACGCGCGAGGGCCGCTGCTGTTGGGCAGCTGCACCACTTTGCGACCACAGAGCGTACCCCAGCGCCAGCCAAACTAGTCCTGCCCAGATAGTCGAGTAGACTCCTGTAAGGACCGACCCCAGAAAGATCGTGACGGGCATAAGCAGGATGAACAGTATCCCACACCAGCGCGGCAATACCCTAGCTTGCAGCGTAGCCGCTCCGTAGAGTACCTCTCCGACCAGCGCGCCCAGCACTCCTATGGGCACCAGCCACACAAGCCCTGCACCGCCTCCTAAGAGGCCTGCCAGCAGAAGGATCTCCCAAAGCACGAACGCTGCTATGGTCGTGTACAAGCCCGCTCGCCCGATGCGTCCGTAGCTTCTTTGCTGCAGGGCATGAAACCCTACCAGCCCTACTACTAGGAGAGCGTAGGCAACGATAGCCAACAGATCCAAGGGGCCTGGTACGTCCCCTCTGCCTGTAGCGGCTTCGAGAAGGCTATAGGCTATAAACAGAACCCCGCCCCCTATAGCTGCGAGCCCTCCCCAGCGTATCAACTCAGAAGATGACATAGAGTGCTTCCTCCTTACCCTAACTTACCCTAAGAAGCTCTGGTTCCACTACAGAGAAGAATATTGGCACTTATCCAAGGCTGGTGCATCCCCTCTAGAGGTGTGGAAGGTCTTGCGCCTACCCTCTCTGTAGAATGCTCCTGTGCTGAGCGGCGTATGCGGGAATGGGGTAGGGGCGTTTGCTTATCATCGTCGACAGTTGTATTTTGTGCCCTGCTATAAGGGGCGCACAAAAAGGAACTACTACTATTACACAAGAACTACACCCGCGGTGCTAAGCTTCATCCTCGGCCTATTCGTGGTCGTTTTCTCCGTGCTGGTTGCGGTTGCGGGGCTGGCGCTGGTGCATCGCCTGGTACCCGCGACAAAGCGCAGGCGGTACAATGAGGTGGCCGGCTTCATTTACGCTGTTCTGGGCGTCACGTACGCTGTATTGTTGGGCCTCGTGGTCATCGCGGTGTGGGACCGCTTCGCCGAGGCTAGGAATACCGCCGACCGCGAAGCCAGCGAGTTGGCCGAGGTCTTCTGGCTCGCCCATCAACTACCCGAACCTGAGGGTCCTCACATCCAAGAGCAAGCCCGCTCGTACGCTGAGGTTGTGGTGAACGAGGAGTGGCCCCTGATGAAGGAAGGCCAAGCCAGCCCGCACGCTTGGGAGCTCCTGGACGAGCTCAGGATGGCTGTAGAGGATTCTTCGCAGATCGACACGGGTACTGAGGAGATGCTCTACCAGCAGGAGCTTCAGCGCATACACGATTTGGCGGACGCCAGGAGGTCAAGGCTTCTGGACGCCGAAACAGGCATACCCGCTGTCCTGTGGGCCGTGCTGGTGGCCGGAGGTGTGATCGTGGTGGGGTTCACTTACCTCTTCGGGATGAATAACTTTCTTGTACACGCGTTGATGGTTGCGGCAGTGGCCGGGGTCATCGCCTTGGCGCTCTTCACCTTAGTCACCCTCGACTACCCCTTCGGGAGCGGCGTGCAGGTTGGTCCCGATGCCTTCGAGCTGATACTGGAGAGGTTTGAGAGCAGCAGCCTCAGCGA
>DASQSI010000077.1:0-2522 GCA_035642415.1 Rubrobacteraceae bacterium | reverse complement strand
CCTCGCTTGTCGGTGGGAGCATGCTCGGTTGCCATAAGGACTGCCCCTCCCCACTCTCCGCCTAAGCCCACGCCCTGCAGAAAACGCAGAATTACCAATAGGACCGGCGCCGTAATGCCTATAGCAGCGTAACCGGGTAAGAGCCCGATCAGGAACGTGCCGACGCCCATCACCAGGAGCGAGAAGATCAACATCGCCTTTCGACCGACCCTGTCTCCATAGTGCCCGAAGACTATGCCGCCCAGAGGTCTCGCCGCGAAGCCGACCGCGAACGTCGCGAAAGCGAGCAGAGTCCCGCGTAGTGGGGTAGCCTCCGGGAAGAATACCCCTCCTAGCACCAGAGCCGCCGCAGTCCCGTATATGTAAAAGTCGTAGAACTCGATAGCGGTGCCGATGAAGCTCGCGAAGGCTATCTTCCCCATCGCCGTCGTATCCTGACCGATGTTCTCACCGGCAAGCCGTTGCATACACCCCTCCCGATGTTAAGACGTTGTCCGGCGTAGGATCGGGCGCTTCTCCTCGTTTAACGTTCTCTACCTGGGAGTCTCATGTCAAACTTATCCCAACCCTCCCCTGCTTTTTCGTCATTCTTATCTACAAGCTCGTACGGGAAGTATAGGCGTCGTCGTGGTGGGCTGCAGGGGGCAATCCCAGACCTTTCCCATACGAAGGTAGATAATAATTGGGCATTCTAGGGTTGTGTAACAGTTAAAGTTATCTCCCCCAGGATATCTAGGCGGCCGAACTCCCGGGCCGTCTCGTCCAACACCTTCCGCACGTCTTCCACGTTCGTGACGTCGGCGGCAACGGTTAAGACCTCCGCTCCGTGCGCTCGGATCTCTTCCGCCGCTTTCTCTAGGTTCTCTCTTCCCCTGACGCAGATCGCGACGTTCGTCCCTTCTTTGGCCAGTTCTTCGGCGATGCCCTTATCGATGCCCTGGCTCGCGGCCGTCACGACGGCGGCCTTGCCAACCAACCCAGGTCCATAACTTCCCCCGTTCCCGCTCAGAAAGCAGCTTCCAGAGTCACCTCACCATCATAGGAGATTCAGATGCTTTTCGAAACGGCTTGTGATCCTTAACTGACGTTACCTCTATCCACTTCGCCCTCCCTCACCGAACTCCGCCAGGAGAACTTTTGGCTTCTAGCCGAGCTTAGCGAACAGGGGGCGGGCAAACTTTCCGTTCTTGTAGTACTCCGTCTCCATGTACAGGTCCAGTTGGGGAGGTGAGGCGAAGCCACCGCCAAGCCAGCCCCCCGCCAGCGGGTTTTCCCTTCCCTTGGTGGCGCACACCGCAGGGAGCCAACACGCAATCGAAGGTCTCCGCCTCTACCCAGCGGTCGCCGCAGTAGAACTGCCCCTTACCCTCCCACAGAACCAAGCACTCATCAGTCACCGGGTGGCTGTGGATGCGCGTCGCCATGATCGGTAGACCATGGGCGAAGTGGAAGCCAGTGGACTTAACCCCATAGCCCGGCCACAGGTTGAGCACCATGTGCGCCTTGCCGAAGTCGGGCATATGGGCCGGCTCGAACCCGCGGTACGCTGCCCCCAAGAAGGCGTTGAAGAGGGCCCCCTCTCTGCGGATGTCTCTGGGTCCAGGTTCTGGGCACGTAGCTCCGGGTGGCTGTCGTTATAGCGCAGCTCGTTCCTAGGCGAGATATTCCCTATCCTAGCCGTTTTCTTAGCCTCCTCGATGGCCTCGAAGCGCATAACGCCCTGCTCCTTGTCGTAGAGCCCGAAAGGCTCGTATAGGTCGAAAGGCGGCGGGGATAAGGAACTCACCACTATGAACTCCTTTTCGGTGCTTTCGGGGTTACGCGAAGCGTGCTCGATGCCTTCGGGAAAGTAGGCTATATCACCCGGCTCGACCCTGACCCACCTACCTCGCAGAAAGACCTCTCCTTCACCCTTCAGATACAGCATCACTTCCTCAGCCATACCGTAGCTGTACATGGGGGTTTCGTCGCCAGGGTGGTGAGTGAGAACGTGCACGCTTTCGGTCTGGAAGCCGTTGCCCGGCCAGGCAATTAGGCGGGTGGATATACCGTGTGTTGTGATCTCGATACCGTCGTTGAGGTTGCCGATGGCTCCACCACGGCGGATCTCGTTGTGGGTTCGGTTCCTCTCCAGATAACGTTCCCTGATCGTCGTGTTCTGGTCAACTGACACGATTTGCCTCCTTTCTTGCCCTCTGCAGCGGAGTGTTTAAGGCAAGAGTAGCAGCTAACAACAAACGCCACCTTCCTTAAGAGTTTGTGTGGTTAAGAGGGCTGCCACTACATCTAATGCCACTAACTCCACCTGGCTGCCATAGAGTAGACGAACGAAGGGCTCGCTGAGTGTCTTTACAATCTACCTCGAATTAGCATCCTCATAAGCTATTCAGCGTCGAGTATCTCCTTTGGTTGTTGTCTCTCTTGTTCGCTAGACGAGACACCTGACATACTCTGGTTCATACAAGACGCTTTCTCAGCTTGCCTTGTACAGAGCCGAATGCTTCTAACCTGGCTATCGGGAA
>DASQSI010000076.1:0-10121 GCA_035642415.1 Rubrobacteraceae bacterium | reverse complement strand
TATGATCCTTCTCTAGGCAGCACCTATAAGGTTTCGAGTTATCCGACGATCTACGTCCTCGATAAGGATAAGAAGATAACGGCTGCTAACTCGGGCGAGGTGCCAAAGGATGTCTTGGAGGGCTGGATAAAGGAGGCCTCTGGCTCAGGCGGAGGATAAACCAGTGCACAGCTCACAGTGGGTGCTGGAGAGGCCGAATCCGCGGGTGGAGAAGGGGACACCCGAACTGCGCGAGTGGGTGCGGAAATTGACGGAGGATCCTGCCTCCGGCGCCACCCCTTGGCTTGAGAGAAGGAAGAGTATCTGATAGGTAGCCTGAATTCTCGGGGTTTGGCTGGCGTGGTGCTATCCGCATGGGTTACCCGGCCACGACCCGTGAGGTGTACGAGGAGCTTGCGCCGGTAGTCGAGACGGCCTTTGAGGTTTTCAAGAAGCGGGGGACTTGACCTGTAGCCCTGGTAGGAGCAGCGACCGTGAGAGGCCCTAAGAAGAGTGTTCAGGACCTGGGGACCCCAACGAGTTGGAGGTGAACCGGTGGTTAACCCCCCATGCCCTCGCGTTTCGTCGCGGTAGGGGTGGCGCCGAGCATAGACGTACAACACTTCGATATAGTCTACTGCTCCCTTCTGCCGAGCGGTCGCTAGCCACCAGCACTTCGACCTCGGACTCGGCGCCAGCATCGGGCCGTAGCAGCGCACGAAACCTTAGGGTACGCTTGCCCCTTATGACTGACCACTCCAGGAGTTGTTGGACAACTTGCCCGTGGAGAGCGTGATGGGCGGATGAACGTAGAGGGCCTCCTCGTGGACCTCGACGGGACGCTCTATATTGGAGACCAGCCCATACCAGGCGCCGTCGAAGCCATGAGGCGCATCGACGACGGCGGTATCCCCTTTCGCTACGTCACCAACACCACCCGCAAGCCGCGCCGTGCGGTCGCCGAGGCCCTGCGTGCGATGGGGTTCCCAATGCACGCGTCGCGAGGAGAGTCGTTGGTTTACACCCCGGCCGTCGCTGCCGCCCGTTTGCTGCTAGACCGGAGGGTTCACGCCCTCGTTGCCAAGCCTCTACTGGAAGACCTCCATGGGGCCTTACTTACGGACTGGGAGCCCGAGTACGTGCTCGTCGGCGATCTCGGAGCCGGCTTTACCTACGAGCGGCTCGACAGGGCGTTTCGGCACCTCATGGACGGCGCGAAGCTGGTAGCGTTGCAGAAGAATCGCTACTGGCAGAAGGAAGACGGTCCCTCCCTTGACGCTGGGCCCTTCGTGGCTGCGCTCGAGTACGCCAGCGGCAAAGAGGCCACCGTCGTCGGCAAGCCCGAGAAGGCCTTTTACGAGGCCGCGCTTGGGGAGATCGGGCTCGAAGCGCGCCGGGTGGCGATGGTCGGGGACGATGCGGAGGCAGACGTGGCAGGAGCGAGGGCGGCGGCCCTCCTGGGCGTCCAGGTCCTAACTGGCAAATACCGGTCTGGGGAGGACGGGGGAGCGGACCTCGTCGTTGAGAGCTTCGCAGATCTGACGGAGGCAATCGGTCTATAGAAGGGGAGGAGCGATGAAGACCAGCGAGCGCTACGAGCTCGTCCCCCTCGCCGCGCGGGTGCGGGAGGCCGAGATTCATCATTTCGGCAACTTCAGGGTCAGAGAGCTGGCGATTCTGATCCACGGTAGGATCAATAGGAGGTGATGACGATGGTGAAGTGGCTCTTGGTGGTGGTTCTGGTGATAGAGACCGCGCTTCGCGGCGACTCGGGCGGTCGTTATAAGGCGTGTCGCTGTCTAAGCACGCGACTCAAATATGAGTAAGAACGACCACCATCAGACCTCCTTCGCCAAGTAGCCGTAGGAAAAAACACAGAGTATTTTCTCTAAAGAACAAAACCACCGACCAGGAAAGCAGCGTGCACATCGGTACCAAGGCAACCAGTGCTTTAAGTAATGCAACATTCATAGCGTGGAGTCCTAGAATAAAATCTCAGCTCTCGAACATAAATGGTTAGTCTATCCGCTACCCTTTATGTTCTGTTCACCTAGTTGCCGCTAAGGTTAGTCTTCTCGGCAATTCATATTCGAAGGGGTTAATAACTATACGTAGATCGTTAGTACATGAGGTCGTTTCGCTCGCTTGATACGTATACACGCGGGCGAGGCTTGCTACAGCGGTGGTTAGTTATTAACCCATTAACCCGCACCTAGTACAAGCTACCCGTAGATCTCTCTACTAGCTGAACCACTGGCGCTGAGGGAGCTTCGACTGTGCGAAAATGGTCTTGCTGCTATTGTTATCGTAGTAAGCTAGATAGAGGAGCTAAAGAGAGGCCATGTCTGAAGGAGACAAGTCCAGAGAATGCCTACCGGTAGAGGTGGACCCCACCATTAGAGAGGGCAGTTTCACCGAGACCAGGCTCCATGCGGCTCTAGCCGCTTTGGGCACCAGCCGCTGGGCACGTTTTTTCGGCTACGGGATTTTACTCGTCGCCTGTCGGGTCGTGCGCACCATCATTCAAGCCTAAGAATACCTAGTTCATAAGGCTGGGGTGGCGTCACTACCATAGTCCGTAGAGAGATGAAGATACGCCATAGCCCCGTTTCGAAACTCTCCGCAAGCTCGCCGCCGCGCTAGGTGTTGGCCCCAAGAGCCTGCTAGAAGAGCGCTCCTAACAGCACCCTTCCAGAGCCCCCATAAAGGCTTCTCTAAGGATCGCCGACAAGGGCTCGAGGGGGTCACAAAGGGGAGAATGCAGGGTGATTATCGAAATAGACGGTAAAAAGGTCGACGCTCAATTTCTATCCGCGGACGGATGGATAGCGGTTTACGTAGACGATATATTTGGAGGCCACGGAGGACCCAAAGTAACCTACAAATATTTAACAGCGTGGGTTGTCTACGAGGCTTCGCACTACGCCTCCCCTGAAGGGAACATGATAGGCGTAGTGACCCCCTCGGGGCGCGGTGTACATCTTGCCGAAGGTGATTGGATTGAGGGCGTCGGGGATATGTTTGCCGGGTATCACCATATAGAAGAGTACAAGAGTAATCGCGAGAAAATCCACGAGGTCGCGCTAGACAGAGCACGCAGGCGCGCAAAGCGGATACTCGAAGAAGGGAAGTCGTAATAAAGGGCCAGGAGGCGAGCCTGCCATGCCCCGACCCCTCGACGAGCAGCAAACGCCTAAATTCCAGGTGTTTGTTGTTCACCTCTTTCTACTCCAAACTCATTCTACGCCCCCTAGCCGCGTGAGAATGCCCTCTAAGAGCCTCCGCGGCCGCGGATAGGGGTTAGGCGGGGGTCCGCGAAATGTGGAGTTTCTAGTGAGACCTCGCGTGTGAGCCCCTTAACGTGAGGGGTTTTCTATGCCTTTAGGGGGCGTACGCGTCCGACATCGGCCAGGTGTAGGAGCCGGTACGGCACCGGCCAGGTGTACAAGGCCCTGGTAAGGCCGGGGGCCAGGAGGCGTTTCGAGCTTAACATTTGTTAACGCCTTGTCCGGCGTCCAGGAGGGGTCAGGGGGCGTTTCGGGTTTATCATTATTTGGTCTGCGGATCGCGGCCGGGTAGCCGAAAAACCTTATCACTATCTAGCCTCTCATTGGTTAGGAATCGTTAGAGCATCTCCGGCCCTAAGACGAGCCCGCTAGAGCCTCAACAATGCCTCCTAACCGGCTCCGCGCGGACAGCGAGGGGTAGTCTGTACCGGTGCGGCGTAGAGAACGGCAAAAGACACTCATCTAAACTTGCATTAAGCGTTAGGCGAGCACCCTCCCCAGCCCAATCGGGGTAGAACGGAAAGCAGGCTCGTGCTGCACTTTGTTAACCGTTAGGGTGTTGTGGTTAGAGTAGGTTGGCGCGCGCCTTATTGCCCTCCGATTGCCCCGGTCCTAATGTCTTACCCGGGTAAGTGCCATTCTCAGTGCCCTTCTAGCGAAACCCACCTATTGCGATAGATAACCGATTCTAAAGTAGCCAGCTTCCTAGTAAACTAAGACTAGGTAATCTGGGAATAATTAACACTCATTTCATCCTTTTCTCAGCTTCCTTTAAGGTTGCCAGTGGATACTGGTTGCCTTGAGGTGCGTTATTTGCAATGAAGGAGGCCAGAGGTGAGAGCCAAGGGCACTCGCTCGCTACGACTAGCAAAGAGGGCTCTTCCTGCACTCTTAGTGGTAGTAGGCTTGACGGCCATTTTTACCTTCGGCCCTTCAGAATCTTCATCCGCTCAGGAATCCTCAGGGGAAACCTCCCCTAATGCGAACCAGCCCTCCATACAGAATACAGCTGAAGGGGGAAACGCTTCCCCGAGTGCCGCCCTCGACGATGCACGCAAGAAGATAAAGCACGTGGTGGTGGTCATGCAGGAGAACCGCTCCTTTGATCACTACTTCGGCACATATCCGGGCGCAGATGGAATACCTATGCAGAACGGTGTTCCTACTGTGTGCGTGCCGGACTCTCAGACCGGCCAATGTATACAGCCCTTCCACGACTCAAACGACCTCAACCGCGGTGGTCCCCACGGTGCCTCAAACGCCACAGCTGACATCGACGGCGGCAAGATGGACGGCTTCATCCAGCAAGCCCAGCAAGGGCGCAGGCAGACCTGCAAAGATCCCAACGATCCTAACTGCGGTGGCTCAGGGGGACAGAAGCCCGATGCGATGGGATACCACGATGCTCGGGAGATCCCCAACTACTGGACCTACGCTCAGCAGTTCGTGCTGCAGGATCATATGTTCGAGCCCAACGCCTCCTGGAGCTTACCGGCGCACCTGTTTATGGTATCTGGGTGGTCGGCCAAGTGCAGCGAGGCTGGTGACCCTATGAGCTGCCAAAACGAGCTGCAAAACCCTGACCGGATACAGAAAAGCAAGACTACAACCGCCTCCGGGAGCTCACAACCGGACTATGCTTGGACCGACCTTACCTACCTGCTCCACAACAACGACGTCAGCTGGGCCTATTACCTAGAGCAGGGAACCCAGCCGGACTGCGACGATGACGAGATGACCTGCCCGCCCAAGCCTCAGAACAAAAAAGTACCGCAGATCTGGAACCCGCTTCCTTACTTTGACACCGTCAAGCAAGATGACCAACTCGACAACATCCAGGACTACTCGAACTTCTACGCGGCCGCCAAAAACGGCACTCTCCCAGAGATCTCATGGGTAGTGCCCAACGGGCACGATAGCGAGCATCCCCCGGGACTAGTTAGCGATGGCCAGGCGTACGTCACCAGCCTCATCAACGCCGTCATGCAAGGACCAGACTGGGATAGCACGGCGATCTTCCTCTCCTGGGACGACTGGGGCGGTTTCTACGATCATGTCGAGCCACCAAAGGTAGACGAGAATGGCTACGGCCTTAGGGTCCCGGGACTTGTGATCAGTCCTTATGCCAAGCAGGGATACATCGACCATCAGACGTTGAGCTTCGATGCTTATCTGAAACTCATCGAGGACCTTTTCCTCGGCGGCCAGCGTATCGATCCTCAGACAGACGGGCGGCCCGACCCGCGGCCGGATGTGCGGGAAAATGCCCCTCAGCTTGGTGATTTGTTAGAGGACTTCGATTTCTCCCAGCCACCTCGACCTCCGCTGGTACTACCCACCTCCGGAGTACAGCCTTCGGCTAGTCTACCCTCCTCTGGAGGGCCGTCGGCTAATTCATTCTCTTCCGGCGGACCACTGACCAACCCCGCCTACGTGGTGCAGCCCGGAGACACTCTAAGCGGGATCGCAGAGCGCTTCGGTGCCTCTGTAGAGAGCATCGCTCAGAGCAATGGCATCGAGGATCCTAACCTTATCTTCGTGGGCCAGACGCTGGTGATGCCGGGCGGGCGGTCCACCAGCTAACCTACCCGCCGCCTCCGGGGGTACGGCGACTGATCCAGCCTACACGCCACAGGTCGGAGATACCATCAGTGCGATCGCGAGCAGCTTGGGCACTTCGGTAGAAGCTATCGCCCAGGCCAACAACCTAGATAATCCAAATCTCATATTCGCTGGCCAGAGACTAAGGATCCCCACCTCCTCCGGACCCTAGATCTATTAGTCTCTGTGGGGCTATGCTCTTTTAGCTCCCAGAGTTTTGAGTTTCCGAGAAGACGTGCGCCTGTTGAAAAAGTCGATCAAAGGCCCGCGGATGAACCCACATTGGGCTCAGGGACATCAAAAAGGGGCTATTGGGGCTAAAAAGAGGCTCAGAAGCAGGTGCCACAGAGTTTTTCAACAGCCTCACGTTTTGTCGGCAACCCGGTGAACAGAGACAACGGACAAGGTCTAAGCAAGCGCCTGCAAAGCGGGCAGCACCTCCTTGGCCACAAGATGGTCCGAGCGCTCTCGCACGGCGACGTCGATGTCGCGCGAACCGCCGACGATTACCAGGTGAGACAGACCCAAGTCGACTAGCTGGCTGAGGCGTTCGGTGCACTGGTCTGCGGAGCCGATCACGCAGAACCGGTGCAGAAAGTCGCTGGGAAGGGCCTCCGACTGGGCGGCGTGCTCGAGCCCGTGATGATAGTTGTCGTAGTGGCTGGTCACCTCTTCGACGACGGCGGCGTCGGACCGCGACAGCAATGATGTTACGTTGCGCTGGAAGTGGGCTGAGATGCTCGCGTTGCCCCGAACGAGCTCATCGAGTGCTTTTTGGTCGGTGCCGACACCGACGACCACAAAGGCCCCAACATTGAGCGTCTCAGAATTGAGCCCGGCGGAGGTTCGCGCGTGTCGTGCAGTTTCGATCGCCCACTTGACCCGTTCGGGCTCAGCGCCCACCGCGACTGTAACCCGGTCGCCTAGCCGGGCACCGTTGCCTATGACGTGTGGACCGGAGCCGAATACGTCTACAGGAACCTTCGACTCATCCTCCAGTGGCAGCCACGTGAGGCGGCTCTCCAAGCCGCCGACCTCGACCGCATCGCCCCGCAGGTAGGACTGAAGGTTCTCGAGCTTCGCTTCGAACTGATGCGCAGACGGTTGCGTAACCCCGATCAGCTCGAGAGCGGTGTCGCCGCGGCCAACGCCGAGGTGAGCGCGGCCTCCAGAGATGTGGTGGAGAGTCGCGAACGCCGATGCCAAGACCGCTGGGTGCCGGGTAACAAGGTTGGTCACGGCTGTTCCGAGCTTAAGCTGGGAGGTAGCCGATACCGCCAGGTACAGTGACCCGAAGACGTCCATGCTCAGATTCTGGGTATCCGTGAACAGCAAGCCGTGCCAGCCGTCCTCCTCTACAGCAGCGGCATGCGCTTGCACGCCATCGGGAGCAGAGTACGAGCGCAGATAGTATTCGGGTCGAGACGCCTCATCTAGGTAGATCACGTAACCCCTTTTCTCAAGCCCGTAGATCGTTTGTCAGTGCGTTCTTTCACTAAAGCGCCAGGGCAGTCAGACCCTTGCTTTTCGAGTGCGAATGCTAACTCAACCAAGCCTTGCGGGGATCCCGCCCATTTCTTCCCGGTCGTATGCTCGAAGTGTAGTCGTCCGGATGTTCACCTCAGAACACATCTCAAGTAGATAGGCGGTGACCGCCTCGTCGCCTGGTGCCTCAGGTATGGAGATCTATCGTGGGGGCTAACCGTCGTGTAGGTTTACCCCAACCTCACCCCGTGCTTCTCGGCTACTTCGGTGCCCCTACCGAGCCACTCGACGGTTCCCCTTATGTTTTTGACTCCTTGGTCAGTCCTATTTACTAGGGAGATGTAGGTGGGCACAAGCTGCTTCCTTTGTTTCACTTCCTATAGCAAGCTACCGTTTATACGAACCGGCCAATCATCATCTACTTGAGCTCTGGCACGGCGCTCATAGCTTAAGCTTGTCCGCTAGCCACGCTGCTGAGAAGGGCAGGTGTAGGCCGAAGTTGTAGCTTGCGACATGGCGGTCTTGTGCAAACACCAGGCTATCTTGTTCGATGCCCTGCTCGCCGAGGAGTTCGAGGTCAGCAATCGGAACGACTTCATCCCGCGCGCCATTCACACTCAGAAGAGCGGGCCGAGAAGGGAACGAGAAGTGGCCCTGAGTGAGAAGAGACATCTCGGCGAGACGTCTCGTCAGGCCGTCGATCCCGGCCTCTTGGAAGTTGACCCCCATCGTAGCTGCTAGGTTGACGAGCGTGCCGATAGGAAGCTTGGAAACCCAGTCTGGTTGGAAGGCGTGGTGCACGGGACCGCCAAGGTTCACTACCGCAACTAGGCGGGGATTGTTAAGTGCAAGCTTGACTGCCCAGTACCCTCCGAAGCTGAGGCCGTAGAAGCCGATACGCTCCCCGTCTACGTCGGTGCGCTCGCGGAGGTAGTCGATCATGGCAGCGTAGGTATGCTCACCCGTAGTCCCCGCTCGGATCGGACTCTGGCCGGTGCCCGGTGCGTCCATCGTCATAACCGCGAGGCCACGCTCGACGAGCGTCTGAACGATTCCGTGTATCTCTACGTCGCTCTTCCAGACGTCGATCCCTCCGCTTAGCAGAACGACTGGAGGTGATGTACCTTCTGTTGTCGGCACGCGGAGATAGCCGACGAGTTCTGCTTCCTCGAAGGGCACGGACACAACCTCAAGAGGTAGCTCCGAAAACCGTGCTGCGTTGAGGTAAGCACGAATGTGGCATTCATATGCCTCGCGTGCTTGCGGGCTGATGGGGTACGGCCAGCGGGCGAGAAAGAAATAGAAGGCACTATCCAAATAGGCCTGCTTGCTTCGATGTGCCTCTCCCTTCCGGTCGGCCGTACGTGCGGCGTTGAGATAGCGCTCAGCGATCTCTGAAAAGTGTCCGACCCAATCCGGGCTCATCGGAGCATCGGGAACCTTGCGAAGTGCGCTCAACAGATGATCGGGGCGGGCTCCGAACTCGACCCAACCAGCAGCTCGCGAAGCCAGAAAATCGGGAACCCCCTCGATCGTCTGATAGGCGAGCGGCTGAGCGGCAAACTGCTCAATCGTCGCTGCCTCTGGATGGGCCGGTATTTGCATCATGGGGGACATCAGCTTCCTCCTTCGCCGCCTTTTCCCTTACATATGTAAGGTTACAGGCGTAAGGTTACAGCTGCAGTGTATAATTGTCAAGAGTAATGGCACAGGGAAACCGCAGCAGTGTGCGAACGGCACGGAGTCGCAACCCACGGGGGGAGGGGCACAGGCTGCGCGAAGAGCTCATCGAAGCTGCAAGCGAGCTGCTTGCCCGGGGAACGGGCGAGGAGGCTCTTTCCCTGCGTGCGGTTGCACGGGAGGTAGGCATTGCCCCTACAAGCGTCTACCTTCACTTCCGCAATAAGGAGGAGCTCCTTTGGGCGGTCTCCGAAGCCCGCTTTCGAGAGCTGGGGCAGCATATGGACGTAATGGCCGCCCGGGCCTCGAGCCCTGCAGAAGAGCTTCGCGCCCGAGCCATGGCGTACTGCCACTATGGGCTGGATCATCCGAACCATTACCTGGTGCTGTTCGGGAGCGAGCCGATCGAGAAAGCGAGGCGTCCCCTTTCCAAGCTGCCAGGCGGGTGGGTTTTCGAGGGCCTCAGGGATTCGGTTGCGCGGGCGCTCTCTTCAGAAGAAGCGGCGCACATGGATCCCTTCCTCTCCACGGTTCTGCTGTGGGCAGCGCTTCATGGATTCGTCACCCTACGAGTGAGCAAGTCCCAGTTCCCTTGGCCCCCAATCGAACAGCTGGTCGATGCTGCCTTAGAGACATATATCGGGGTAATACGCGCCTAAGATAGAAGAGCGAGTTTTCGAGAAGACCTTTTGTCGGCAACTCGGTGAATAGAGGCTACCCTAACCCTGCCTAAACGCGGGCTCTTCTAAAGGTGCGCCGGCAGATCCCAGCTGGCATCATCCATAATGCCGAGCCGGCAGGGAGAAAGGCGAGGAGAAACTTCTTCTCTATGTCGGCGGAACACAATAAGGCATTGGTCCACCGGTTCTTCGAGGCACTGGAAGACGCGCACAGAAGCAGGGCCGGCTTGCAGGTGTTGGACAAGATACTGGCTCCCAACTTCATAAGCCACACTAAACTGCTTCCGGGCCAACAGCCGGACCGCGAAGGCTACAAGCAGGCAGTAGCCGAGCTTTCTGCTACCAGTTCCAACGCTAGGTTCCTCATCGAGGAGCAGGTAGCCCAAGGAGACAAAGTGTGGACCCGCTT
>DASQSI010000075.1:0-9637 GCA_035642415.1 Rubrobacteraceae bacterium | reverse complement strand
TCCAGTACCAGGCGTTGAGGGGGTTCTCTTCGGGGTCGGGGCGGTAACCGCTCGAGCGCGGGTACTTGACCGGGGGTGGCTCCACCTCGGCCAGTTGGTCGATTTGCTGGTACGACGTATTGATTACGACCTCTATGAGTCCGCGAAACGCCTCTAGATCGGCTTCGTCGAAGTGAAAGCCGTAGCCGCTCGCGAGCTTCCTCAACTGCTCGGTTGTTGGGGGTGTCGGAGCTCTCACCGTCATTTGGCCCTTCTTTCTTCTTCGCTTCTATTGCCTCAGCCTAATAGGGGACACACAGCCGCGATGGCTGCGGTCGCAGGGGTTTCTTCCAGCGATTCTCCTTTCCGTATGTAGGTTATGACTCAGAAGGGGAAGGGAGGCTCTAGTCCCCAGAGCATGAGTTCTCTGTACTATTTTGTTCGACACTTTCCCTTTCCCCAGGCAGCGCCATATTTAGGACCAACCTTACCCTTACACTATTCGAATAAAACCAACTCCCATCTTCCAGTTGCGCTATTAGCGCCTTGCTCATCGAGGGAGCGCCAGCAGAGGTTAACTTTGAGCTGGCGAGTTAGTGTTTTCTTCAACGAGCCTTCGCTAAATAGCGCAGAGCAGCAGATGTCACTATGATGGCTATCGCTAAACGGAAAATTAGAAGATACAAGCTATGTGGCGATGGATAACGGAGACGGAGTGGGGCAGCCCCTAGCCACAGGGTAGGCGCAAGCTTGTCGGGGTCTACGCCCAATATATGATCCTCAAAATACCCACGTCCGAGGAGTGCGCTTGCGCGCCCTGCTGGCCGACAGCGCGTGAGAGCTACGCTTTGAGCGGGCAGAGAGTCGTGGACTAGAATCTTGACAAACTAGCAAAGAAAGGACAGAGAGCGCGCAGGCTACGTCTTTGGGGGCTCGAGTTAAGTCGGTCGGAACGAACTACTCATGCAACCGTAGTAGTAGGCTGCTTCCCAGCCTCACATGGATCCAAACTTCACGCTCCTTCTCGTTGTCGTTGGCTTTGGGCTTGCCTTTGAGTTCGTCAATGGCTTTCATGACGCGGCAAATGCCGTCGCCACGATCATCGCGACTCGTGTGCTGTCTCCGCTGGGTGCAGTGCTCATGGCCGGCGTCCTCAACTTCGTCGGGGCAGTTACCGGCCTTGCAGTTGCTGCAACGGTCGGTGCGGGATTGGTGGAGCCTACAGCGGTAACGCTCACAACGGTTGCCTGTGGGCTCCTTGCGGCGATTTTGTGGGACTTAACGACATGGTTTTATGGCCTGCCAACCAGCTCAAGCCATGCACTTCTCTTTGGCGTCCTTGGTGCTGGTGTGGCAACGAGCGGATTTGGGGCTGTTGTCCTAAGCGGCGTGCAGAAAACAGGATTTGGCATCATCTACTCACCGGTTATTGGGCTCCTCTTTGCCGCTGTCATCATCATCGCCATCTACTGGATTGCGTATCACCGCAACCCGAGTAGAGTCCGGAGGACCTTTTCCAGGCTGCAGCTTCTCTCCTCAGCCTACATGGCATATAGCCATGGCGGCAACGATGGGCAGAAGACTATGGGGATCATCGCCCTTGCCCTCTTTACCTACGGAACGTACGACACGTTTTACGTCCCGCTCTGGGTGATTATTGCTGCAGCGCTCTCTATGGGTGCCGGCACAGCTGCCGGTGGTTTCCGAATCGTTAAGACCATGGGGTTTAAAATCGTCAAACTTGACTCAGCGCATGGTTTTGCCGCTGAAACAGCAGCAGCGACCGTTATTGAGGTTGCGACTCGCTCTGGTATCCCCATTAGCACAACGCATGCTATTAACGGGGCTATCCTGGGTGTGGGCACAGTGAAGAACAGACGAGCGGTGGGTTGGGGCGTTGCCCGCAGCATTGTTATTGCGTGGGTGCTGACGTTACCGGCATGCTTTGTGCTCGGCTGGGCGCTTCTGAAGATAGCAAACGTTGTTGACCTTTAGCGATGCAGCGGCTTCTTGACCTCCTGAAAAGGTTGTCACTTTGGCTGATCGTTGCTTGGATTCTTCTTCTAGGTTTTGTTCTTACGTTGTGAGACCCCGCCGGCGGGTAGCAAAGGCTCTAGAGAGTCCTCCGGAGCTGTTACCGAAGACGAGGGCCTATAGGCCCTCGTCGAGTTAGGGCCTAACCGAAACGTCGCCGAAGATAAGGACCGCCCGCTCCATATCGAAGTATATGGTCTCGGTTTGTTCAAACAGGTCCATGAGCACGTCGGCGTCCTCGTTCGTCGGGCGGAGGACGTACTCCTCTGCTCCGTTGTCGAGGATCAACTGGAAAGAAAACTTGCCGGGCTCTCCACGTTCTTCTTCGTTCCAGTTGGAATGAACCTGGGTAACTTGCCGGACCTTGATTGCCTCCTCCGTACGCTCTTCCGGCTCCGCCACTGAAGCACCTCCCGTTTCTTTCCGCGGTATTAACGTGGTTGCTTGTACCCGTTCGGACCCTTTATAAACGCCCGAAGCGGACCAACAGCAGGGGGATTCTCACAGGGACTCTTTTCGCACGGTCGGCTGCGCCCGAATACCGGTGCCTTATATAGGGGGATACGGGCTTCCGCCTACTCATCTGCTGTGATCACAGAAAAGGAGCCGGGACTTTGCGCCCCGGCCCGATGTGTTCTTCAGGGGGTCCTGCTCGATTATCCAGGACCAAGACGAATGTTACTGGATATGAGGGTTCTACGCTCCAAATCGAATGTGAGGGCCTCGCTCTTATCCAGCAACTTTCTGAGCACCTTGGCATCACCCACCGTCGGCTGCAAAACGTAGAGCTCGGCCCCATCGTCGAGGATCAACTGAAATGTGAAACTTCCATCTCCCCAGGGCTCCTCCTCGGTCCACGAGGCCTGGTAATCCGTAACCTGCCGGACCTGGATCGCCTGCTCGGTACGCTCTTCCGCCTCCGCCATGGGTTCCTCCCGTATCCGCTTTACGAACCGTTGCTTACCCTCTTTTTGCCCATTCCGGCGCAATCGAAACCACCGAGGGACCCCCCGGGCGCTAGCGCCTAGATCGTGTCGACCTTAGCCGCGAAGATGAAGTCGCTCTCGGTGAGGCCGTTTATTTTGTGCGTCCAGACCGTAACCTCGACCCTACCCCAGCCGAAGCAGATGTCGGGGTGATGCCCCTGTTCCTCGGCGAGCTCGCCCACCTTGTTGACGAAGCCCAAAGCCTCGCGGAAGTTCTTGAACCGGAAGACCCTCCTCAGGTGATGCTCCTCGACGATCTCCCATTCGGGGACCTGTCGCTTGAGCGGGGTAAGCTCCTCTCCCTTGAGCGGCGGTGTTCCGCCCTTGCACGGCACGCACGTTTTGCTCGCAAGTTCGGTCATCCTGTACCTCCTATAGAGACGAACTTTCGCGAAGTAGCTTGCGTAGTTGCCCTAGCTCGCCGCGGCGACGTTTTGCTTGTACAGCTCCATGGCGTGCTGGATGTACTCCTTGGCCTCCTCGGGACCGACGATATCCCCTACCTCCACTTCTTTTCCTTCCAGGTTCTTGTACTCCGCGAAGAACTGTTTTAGCTCATCCCACCGGTGTTGGGGAAACTCGTCGACGTGGTTGTACGAGTTGTACATCGGGTCCTCGACGTTGACGCAGATGATGTTCTCATCCCTCTCGCCCTCATCGAGCATGTGCAGCATGCCGATAGGGCGTGCCTCCATAACGCTCAAAGGTTGAATGGGCGCCTGCGTGAGTATTATCACATCCAGCGGGTCGTCGTCATCGGCCAAGGTCTGAGGTAAGAAACCGTAGTTCTCTGGGTAGACAACTGACGAGTACAATATCCGGTCTGTTTTCAGGAGCCCGGTCTCCTTGTCGAGCTCGTACTTGACCTTGGAACCGCTCGGGATCTCGACCACGACGTTGAGCTCGTCGGGAGCGTCATCGCCGATAGGAACTTCGTGCCAGGGATGCGGCAGAGGCATAAGGATCCTTTCCAGCCGTTGCATTCCGTTTACGAAACAGGATTCTACGGGTTGGCCAATTTACCGGCAACCAAACCCTTAATTCGAAATTTTCGCCGAGATCGTATAAACAACAAGCTTCGCGAGAGCCCGAGCGCGAGGGGAAGCGGTACGGCGTCGGGCGGGCGGTAGGGGATGAGCCTCGCAAGGAGACCGTATCGGGATCGGCTGGTAGAATTGGTCGCCATGGCGCGAGACACTGGCGTATCAAGCCGCTGTCGGGGGCCGCGGTGATGGGACCGGGGCGCTTTGCATTCGGGAATCAAACTGGCTTCTAAGGGACATCTACCGTCCAGACGCCTGGGCGAACCTCCCGTACTGCTGGCTCTTGCAGCGATTATCGTGGGTGCCGTATCGCTAGCATTTCTCCTTATCCCCCGGTCGCCTGATGAGGCCTCGGTGGAGGCCGGCTTTGCCCGCGACATGATCGTCCATCATGCCCAGGCCGTGCAGATGGCCGAGACCGTGCGCAAACGCACCAGTAGCGAAGAAATTCGTGTTTTGGCGACCGATATCGTCCTCACCCAACAGGCCGAGATCGGCCAGATGCGGGGCTGGCTCGATGTCTGGGGCCTTCCGGCGGCCGGCGGGGCAACCGGCCCCGCGATGGCCTGGATGGGGCACCCGACCACCGGGACGATGCCTGGTATGGCCACGCCCGAGGATCTGGCCCGCCTGCAACAGGCGTCGCCTGAGGAGGCCGATGAGCAGTTTCTGAGGCTCATGATCCCCCATCACCAGGCCGCGGTGGTGATGGCTGAAGCCATACTGGAGCGTAGCGACCGCCCGGAGGTCCAGCGTCTCGCCCAGAAGACCATAGCTTCCCAGCAGGCAGAGATCCGCGGAATGCAGGCCCTGCTTCAGCGCAAAGGGCTTTCTCCAGTGGAGGGCGAGCCCAACTTTGGTGAAGACACCTCCCACGATGAACACAATAAACATGCCGATCTCTCCGAGGTTCTTCCGGATACGGCGCGTCTGGCTCCGCTACCCCTGGCGCTCTTCGCGATGGCTTGGCTCTGTCTCGATGCGCTCCGCCGCCGGCTAACGCGGACGAGGCTTGGCGATCCCTTCGTCCCGCCATCCTTCTGGAGACTGGCGGCGGTTGGCGGGCTCCTCGCCAGCGCTGCGTTGCACGCGGGCCTCGCTCCCGCGCATTTTGAGGAGGCGTCCATCCAGGGAGTCTTCTTCGCTGCGGCAAGCGCAGCCGCGGCGATCGCCGCGGCTACCATCCTGGCGTGGCCCTCGCGCCCGGCGTACGTAGCCGGAGCAGGAGTCGCGCTCACGCTGCTAGTGCTCTGGGCGGTCTTTCGACTCGTGCCACCGCCAGGTACCGGGGTTGTGGAGGAAGTGGACGCGGTGGGACTGTTCGCTAAGGCAACCGAGTTGGTAGCAATAACCACTTGCTCCGCGTTGTGGTTCTGGTCTCGTCGTGCTGCCGCAGGTAAGGCGGCGCGAACCTGAGGATACCGGAGGGCCGCAGCGATGCTACTTCTACTTTGGGGCCACCATATAGGAAACGGGGTTCGCTTCTTGGTGTCCGGCCCGAGCAGGCTCCTATCCCTCTGCTGCTTCCATGGCGCTGTAGGTGCCGCTCACGATCTGGCCATCTTCGACGACCACGCGGATGTCCTCTATCGGTTCTTCGTTGAAGAGGGCTTCGAGGCAGCGGCGGACACCGTCGATGTACGTCTGCTGCCCGTCCAACGTCGTGCCGGCGGTGTGCGGCGTCATCATATGGTTGGGCATCGTCCGCCACGGGTGGTCGGGAGGCGCAGGCTCGGGCTCCCACACGTCGCCAGCGTACCCGGCAATATGACCCTCTTCTAGCGCCTCAACGATGGCGTCCTGTTCGACGATGGGGCCGCGGGCACAGTTAACTATCCAGGCGCCCCTCTTCATCTTGCGGAGCGAGTCGCGGTTGAACAGCTCCTGCGTCTCCGGCGTCAGTGGGGCGCCGATAACGATGACGTCGGAATGCTCGATCATGTCATCGAAATAAGAGTAGCGGAAGCCAAAGTGCTCCTCCTCGGCGATGCTCAAAGGCGTACGCTTGTAGTAGAGCATCGTGACACTGAAAGGCTTGAGACGCGAGGCGACCAGCTGCCCGATCTGGCCCGCGCCGTAGATGCCTACCGTTTTGCCTTCGAGGTCGTAGGCCCTCTTGGCGAGCCCGGCGATGTCCCACTCGCCGTCGACTACTTGCTTATACGAAGGGACGAAGTTGCGAAGCAAGTTCAGGACGCACATCACGGCGTGCTCGGCGACGCTCACCACGTTGCTGCCCGTCTGCTCTGCGACGAGGATGTTCCGATTTGCCGCCTCTGTCAGATCGACGTGGTCGGAGCCAACGCCTGCCACGATCACGGCGCGAAGGTTGGGTGCCTGGTCCATTACCTCCGGGGTGACGTAGACAGGCCAGAAAGGCGTGGTGATCAGGATTTCCGCGTCCTGAAGATGCTGATAGAGTTCGTCGCCTTCCCCCCTATCCGTGGTCACGACATACTCGTGCCCTTGGTTCTCGATAAATTCTCGCAGGCCGAGCTCGCCTTCATCGCTGCCCGGTACCGGTTCTCCTTCCCAGTCCCCGTACTCTACTTTGTGGCCTTTGCCCGGGTACAGAACCGCAACGACCTTCATGGTCTACTCCTCCTTTCGGACCTTCCGACAAGGTAACTACCCCGCCGCTAACCCCAAAAAACCTTCTTCATCGGAACCTCACGAGAACTCTCGTCCGGGCTTCTCCGGCGGCGCTAGCGGAGGGGTTAAAGACCAGGGCAACCATCTGCACATAACCGATAGACCGGAGATAGTAGAATCACGAGGGTGTGGAAGGACACGGCAACGAAGGTTGATCGGCGCCGCACGCTGGCGCGGAGGATAGCCCTTCTTCTAGCGGTACTCGTGCTCGTTCTCGTGGCATATCTGTTTGGACGCTCCCAAAGCCTGGCGGGCATCTCCGCCGAGGATAAGGAGAGTGTGGAGCTGTATGCGAAGGCTTTAAATATAATTAAGGAGGACTACGTCGGCCGGGAGGATGTCGACCCCAAAAAACAGACCTACAGCGCCATAAAAGGGATGCTCGGTTCCCTGGACGACGGGGGGCACTCGCGTTTTCTCACCCCGGAAGAGACCGAGAATTACCGCGAGGTGCTCTCCAGCAAGTATGTTGGCATCGGTATCCGGCTTGAGGACAAGGATGATGAGGTTGTGGTCTTGAATACCATCGAGGGCTCGCCTGCCGAGGAGGCAGGGATCAAGCCCGGAGACGTCTTGGTCGCCGTCGATGGCGAGAGCGTGCGAGGGAAGGGTGGTAAAGAGATCTCTGAGAAGGTTAGAGGACCCGAGGGGACCTGGGTGGAGCTGGCCGTGCTCCGGGACGGGGAGGAACGTAAGTTCTCGGTCAAACGCGCTGAGCTGGAGACGCCGGCCGCCTCCTGGAACCTCATCCCTGGCACGGACATGGCCCACCTCCGGCTCGCCTCGTTTTCGGAGAACAGCGCCACGAAGCTTGACAGGGCGATCTCCGAAGCCCAAAAGGCCGGGGCGAAGGGTTTTGTGCTGGATCTCCGGGATAACTCGGGTGGATTGGTAGAACAAGCTGAGGAGGTGGCCGCGCTATTCCTTCCGGCCCGGAGCAAGATCTATACTCGAAAAGACGCCGAAGGCAAAGAAGAGGATGCTACCGTCCCCAGCGGCAACAAGCCTTTGGACGCTCCTCTGGTGGTCTTGGTGAACGAGGAATCGGCCTCGAGCGCCGAGATCGTAGCCGGGGCGCTTAAAGACAACGATCGTGCTCGCGTCGTCGGTGAGAAGACCTTCGGCACCGGGAGCGTTCTCAAGGAGTATCGCCTTGAGGATGGCTCGACCATCCTGCTCGGCATCGCCGAATGGCTGACTCCGAGCGGAGACTCTATCCGGGGGTCCGGCATCTCGCCGGATGTAGAGGCCAAGCCAGAGAAGGATCAGAAGCCGCGCGCCCCGGACGAGGTCAGGGACCTCTCTAAGGAGGAGATTTTCGCGCAAGACGCCCAGCTCGAGCGCGCCTTCGAGGTCCTGCAGCAGAAAGAGTGACATATCCTGCCAGAGGAGGAGGTCTCATGGGTTTGACGCGCCAGGCCTTTTACGGGGCATTCGGCGGAGCCGGTGGTACCCTGGTGCTGACCGGATTTCGCAAGGTTATGGCTAGGCTCGGGGCGGTGGGAACGACCACCCCGGAGCAGGTCATCGGGAGGCTGGAGGAACTCGGCCTGCTGGATGAATGGTCGCCTGAGGCGCGCCGCATTCTGATTGTGGGCGCGCACCTAGCCTACGGCGTCGGGATCGGGATGGCTTTGGGTCTTCTGCGCCGCGATCGGGGTGGGGTATCGGAAGAGGCGGCCGTGGGTTCGGCGCTCGGAGTCCTGGCCTGGGGAGCGGCGTGGGCCGGCTGGCTGCCGCTCGTTGGGGCTCACCCGCCGCCGTGGAAGCAGCGAACCCCGAAAGCAATTCTGCCGGTACTCGACCACGCTGTTTTCGGCGCCGCGTGGGGTCTTTTGAATAGGGTTGTAAGGCCGGATCAGGTTTAGATCCTCCGCTTTTTCGGGTACGCTCCGCCGAGCGAGAAAATAGTGCAAGTAAGAGAAAGAGAGACTATGGCTCAACGCATACACGAGAGCATAGAGGTTCAGGCCCCGCTGCAAGATGTCTTTAGGTATTGGTCTAACCTGGAGAACTTCCCCGAGATCATGCGGAACGTCGAGGAGGTTCGCGTGGCCGGCGACACTAGCCACTGGCGAATAAAGGGACCTCTCGGCAGGACCGTCGAGTACGACGCCAGGACCACCGAGATGAGCCCTGAGCGTGGCATCGCGTGGCAAACCGTCGAGGGCGATATCGATACCTCAGGACAGGTACGCTTTGAGGAGGTCGCCGTCGGTCGCACGCGCATAGACGTCATAATGAACTACGCCGACCCGCCTGGAGGAAGGCTTGGGGAGGTTGTCGCCGACGCCGTCTCGAACCCCGAGCGCGAGCTGCGCGAGGATCTAGAAAACTTCGCCAGGAGGGTCGAGCGGGGCGAGTTGGACCTGGGAGGGCCGGGCGCCCAGGCGCACAGCCGGTAAGAAGCCGTTCGCAACGCTTTTGATAACATAGGGGCTGCCGGACGGAACCCGGCAGCCCCTATAGAGGTAAGGAGAGTTCACCTTGAGCATCGTGATAGCGGCGCTGATCGTATTGGTAGTGGTGGCTATCATCGCGATCCCGATTCTGATCGGCGTTTTCGGCAGCGCCAGTTCGAGAAACCCGAACCGGGCGGAAGATGAGGAAGACCGGGCACGTCAGGAGCGTGAGAGCGGAGAGCAGCACCGGTAATGAAGGTTTTGTGGGGCGAGAAGGCCTGTCGTCTTCCTCTGGAGATCCCGCCTACGCGATACCCCCCCGAATAATCGAGGCGCGCGAGGCGGGAGAGCGCGTGGTCTTCACCAACGGCTGCTTCGATCTTCTCCATCCCGGACACGTTTCCTATCTCCGGGCGGCACGTTCTTTGGGCGACGCGCTCGTCGTGGGCCTCAACTCGGATACCTCGGTCGGCAGGCTCAAAGGGCCGCTCCGTCCCATCGTTTCCGAAGGGGATCGAGCCGTTATGCTCTCTGCCCTCGA
>DASQSI010000074.1:0-4080 GCA_035642415.1 Rubrobacteraceae bacterium | reverse complement strand
TAGTTTTGAAGTGTCGGTAGGCAGGTGGTTCGGACCGCTGGCTACCATCTCCTTAATTGTCGAAGTTCTTTTCTTAGCGTTATTTCTTCTGGCAGTGAGCACTAGACGAGGCTAGACGAACCACTGCTTGGCGGTTGCGCCGTATCGGAGGCGGCCTCATTGCCTGTGCGGCTCGTCTCGACGCAGAAACGAGCAAGGGCACTCGGAGAATAGGGGTTCTCCGACTAGCTGTGGCAAAATTCAGGAAAAGGAGGAAGCCATGGAGAAGCCATCAGGATCCATGCGCAACGCCGGCATGGCGGACCTCATCCTCTCGGGGGAGAACCGCGACGAGTTAGATCTCCGATGCCCGAGTTAAGCCGCACGGGGCTGGATTTGCCAGCGTCGTGAGCTACCATATTCGGGAGCCGGAAGACGTATCTAGGGTCGTGGAACTCTTGCGCATGAACCACGAGTGCGCAAAAGCCTCCGCTGAGAGGAGACGAAAAGTATGAGTCTGATTATCGGGGCGACTAGCAATGTTGGCCAACATGTTGTGTATGGGTTCGAGGCCGTCTTCCTGATCTGGCCCTTCTTCACGGCTGAGACCGCGTCCCCATTACTGGATGTGGTCACGAAACACGCGCGCCGCATCGTCTACCTCTCATCAGGGGATGTGGACGACGACCTCGGAGAGCGGACCGATACGATTACCGCGCCGATCCTCGCCAAGCTGGGCACCTAACCTTGCAGCCTATCATTTGCGTATCCAATCTCTCCAAGACCTACGCTTCCGGCTTTCGGGCGCTCAACAAGATCAACCTGGACATCCACCATGGAGAAATTTTTGCCCTGTTGGGTCCAAATGGCGCCGGAAAGACGACGCTGATCAGCATCATTTGCGGGATCGTTAATCCGACTCAAGGCCTCGTTTTGGTCGACGGCCATGACATCGTCACCGACTACCGTGCGGCTCGATCCTTGATCGGCCTCGTCCCGCAAGAACTCACGACCGATGCGTTCGAAACCGTCTGGGACACCGTTACCTTCAGCAGAGGGCTGTTCGGCAAACAGGCGAACCCTGGCTACATCGAGAAAGTACTCAAAGACCTCTCTCTGTGGGACAGAAGGGACAGCAAGGTCATGACGCTTTCTGGCGGCATGAAGCGCCGGGTTATGATCGCCAAGGCCCTCTCGCACGAGCCGCAAATTCTCTTTCTCGACGAGCCGACAGCGGGCGTCGATGTCGAATTGAGACAGGACATGTGGCAGATGGTGCGCTCGCTGCGCGCAACCGGTGTAACCATCATCCTGACCACCCATTACATCAAGGAGGCCGAAGAGATGGCCGATCGAATCGGAGTAATCAACGATGGCGAGATCATTGTGGTCGAAGACAAAACCGAACTCATGCGCAAGCTTGGCAAGAGGCAATTGACGCTACAGCTGCGCAACAAGCTCGACGGGATCCCAAGCGAACTTGCCGGCTATGGGCTGGAACTTACGGCAGATGGTAGCGAATTGATCTACACTTACGACACGCAGACTGAGCGCACAGGCATCGCCGCTTTACTTGCCGACCTTAGCGGAGCGGGCATAGAATTCGAGGATCTTCAAACGAAACAAAGCTCGCTGGAGGACATTTTCGTCAGTTTGGTGAAGAGGAGATGATGAACTTCCACGCAATCCGCGCAATCTACAAGTTTGAGATGGCAAGATTCTGGCGTACATTGCTGCAGAGCATTGTCTCACCTGTTATTTCCACATCCTTGTATTTTGTCGTCTTCGGTGCAGCGATCGGCTCTCGTGTCACCGCTATCGATGGGGTCAGCTATGGCGCCTTCATCGTGCCCGGACTGATCATGCTCTCGCTGCTGACGCAGAGCCTCTCCAATGCCTCGTTTGGCATTTTCTTTCCCAAGTTCACAGGTACTATATACGAGCTCCTGTCGGCTCCCGTTTCCTCTATCGAGATCGTCATCAGCTACGTCGGAGCGGCCGCGACCAAGTCGATTATCCTGGGCCTGATCATCCTGATTACGGCGGGCTTATTCGTCCCACTAGAGATCGCGCATCCGCTATGGATGGTTATGTTCCTGGTGCTCACAGCTGTAACCTTCAGCCTCTTCGGCTTTATTATCGGCATATGGGCTGACGGTTTCGAGAAGCTGCAACTCGTGCCGCTTCTTATCATCACGCCACTAATCTTCCTTGGCGGTAGTTTTTACTCCATCGACATGTTGCCGCCGTTTTGGCAGACGGTCACGCTTTTCAATCCCGTCGTCTATCTGATCAGCGGCTTTCGCTGGAGTTTCTACGGGATCGCCGACGTGGGTGTCGGCGTGAGCCTAGGCATGACGAGCTTCTTCCTAGCAACTTGTTTGGCCACAGTGTGGTGGATCTTCAAAACAGGGTATCGACTCAAAACGTAGCCTCTGTTGAGAGGGGTGCTGGACGACCCAAGGGGCAGCGAACCGCGTGGCCTTTTTGCTCGATCCTGCCGGGCAAGTCACGAAAGTTTACCCCGATGAAAGCCGAAAAATCAGGCTGATGAGATCCTTGAGGACGCGAAGAAGTGATAAGAATCAAGCTCTTTATGCCGGTGCCCCTTTCAGGCGAAGTGGGTTCGTAATATGGTGAAAGAAGAGATTTTGAGCGCGGAGGAGGAAGATATGGTAGGACGACTCGACGGAAAGGTCGTGCTGATAACTGGGGCTAGTAGCGGTATCGGGGAGGCGACCGCGCGCCTGGTAGCCGAGCAGGGCGGGCTCCCGGTGCTCAGCGCCCGCCGCACCGACCGGCTAGAGGTGCTCGCGCAGGAGCTGCCCAGCGCGCTAGCCATCCAGGCAGACATGCGCTGCCCAGAGCAGGTGCGCCGGCTGGTCGAGATGGCACTGGAGCACCACGGCAGACTCGACGTACTCGTCAACAACGCGGGCCAGGGTCTGCATCTCCCGCTTGAGCAGGTCTCCTTGGAAGATCTCGTAGCAATTACCGAGTTGAACTTCTACGCGCCGCTTGTGGCCATGCAGGCGGTCGTACCGGCCATGCGCAGCCAGGGCGTGGGCGCGATCGTCAATGTAAGCTCGGGGACGAGCCGGATGGTGCTTCCTGGTGTTGGAGCCTACGCAGCGACCAAGGCGGCGCTAAACATGCTGTCTTTGGTGGCCAGAGAGGAGCTCAAGCTCGACGGGATTATCGTCTCCGTTGTCTACCCTTCAGTCACTGCCACCGAGTTCCATGACAAACTGCGCGCCGGAGATATACCCGTGGGAGCTGTTGATCTCACTCCGCATAGCCCAGAATACGTGGCGAAGGCGATTGTCCGCGCGATCCGCACCGGCGAAGCTGAGGTCGTTATTCCCCACGGTCCCGAGCACCCTGAGGAGATGGAGTTTGCTGCCTACTGAAGTCCTTAACACTGGTGCATGTGGGCGGTCTGTGTTGCAAGTAATGCCAATACATGTCGGGTAGGGCGTGCCCACCATAACTAATTGACATCTTTGCGTTATATTTACCTGCAAACTACTACTTTTTCAAAGTGAGCCCTGCTGTGATCGAACCAGCGACCTGTGCTGGGTAGAGGCATCGAAGCCTTTTCTCGTACGTTCTTACGTTGTCTACCAGGTTGCTCTCTAACCCAGCTACCAGTGTGGCTGGGTTAGACACTTGGCCATAGATGCATTTGCGTAATCACTCTATTTCACCCACTGTTATAGTGCCTAATATCTAAGATATCGTTGTGCATCACCAGCGGAGACCACCTGGGTTGCTGTACACGGGAGACTAGTAAAGGTATAGTTCTAGTACGCAGAGATCAGTAAGGCTACCACTAGAGCAATCAACACTACCTCTAAGTGGTAGCCTGCTAAGGATCATCCGGTTCTTATGCCTAGTGCCTAATTAACAACTAGCAGTATATGAGCACGCGGTGCTAGGTTTATCTGGTTCGCCCTTCGCTTTGTTTAATATGGTTTCTGGTAACTAGCTAGTTACCCTCAGTCCTGCTCTCGAAATAGATCGTAGACCGAACTTGGCCAGCCGTACGTCAGTCGCGGTTGTTCGCCTGGGTTGGTGTCGAACTGATGTCGATTGGTGCTC
>DASQSI010000073.1:0-3399 GCA_035642415.1 Rubrobacteraceae bacterium | reverse complement strand
GAAGGCTGTAGAGAAGTTTGATCCGGAGCGGGGGTATAGGTTTTCCACTTATGCTACTTGGTGGATAAGGCAGGCTGTTCAGAGGGCGGTTGCTGACAAGGGTCGTACCATTCGCGTGCCCGTGCATATGACAGAGAAGATAAGAAAAGTCTCTCGAGCCCACAACGAGCTTGCGGTCGAGTTCGAACGGGAGCCTACTGATGAGGAGGTTGCCGAGAGGCTTGGGTGGACTATCGAGGAAGTCAGGATCACGATGGAGGCGATGCCGGATGCTACGAGCCTCGATCAGCCTGTGGGTAGCGACGACGCCTCCTCTTCTTCTGAACTCAGTGACTTCGTCGAGGACGAGAAGTCTTCGGACACCGCAGGAGAGGTGATGCGCGAGATGGAGACCGAGCATCTCAAGAAAGCTATAGAGAGGTTGCCCGAGAGAGCGCGCTACGTCTTGGTCCGGCGCTACGGCCTGGACGACCGCGACCCAGCCACCCTTGCCGAGCTTGGCAGCGAACTAGAGATCTCACGCGAACGGGTGCGCCAACTTCAGCGCGAAGCGGAACGTATCCTCAAGGGCGGCGAGTACGGCCGCATCCTCCGCGACGCTGTCGCCTGATCTGCGAACAAGTAATCATTCGTTGGGCCGGTCCTTCCAAGGTCCGGCCTTTTTTATCCCTCAACGTCCTTCGACTCTGCTAGCCTCTCGTACGAATGACAAAGAAGGAGGCAAGAAGGTTGGAAGTCTGGGCGTTTGGCACGGCTTTTGTGGTGTTCTCGGGAGCGGTGGCCCTCGGCTGGCCGTACGAGATGGACCTATAATAAGTTAAGTGGCACCTATGCGTGCTGTGGACGGCCCAAAGGCACCATTCAGCTATTTCTGGATCTGCCGTCGGATATTTTCTGGTTTCCCGGCGCGCAGGGGTGGCGGGAATGGCGTTGGTCCTGCCGCTCGCTATGCTGTTTCTGCGGGCCGCCGGGCGCTTGCGGGACGTCTTCTGGCGGTTTTCGTGGCGACGGAGCTCCTGGTGCTCGCGATGAAACGCTATCTGTCTTAACTCCCAACACAACAGGCCAGCGAACGGAGGGCTTCGCGCCTCTACTCGCGATCGACTTCCCCAATCCATACTCGGGCGCGTCTATGCTCCGAGGCATTAGCTTTTTCGGAGCGCTATACCTTCTACCGGAGAGCAGATTAGTGCGCATCGGGCTGGTAGTGGTACTCTCGGGGCTAGCACGGAGCCGGATCGACCCCGCTTCGCACTGGGCGTCGGACGCCGTGGGCGGGGCATTGTTGGGAGTGGAAGCCCTCTTGTAGGCGTTCGAGAAGGAGGACCAAGGTGGAGATCACAGTAGTTGGTAGCGGCACGGTTGTCCCTCGCCTCTTTCGACGGCAGAGCTGCGTAGTCGTAGAGACGGGCGTAGAAATGGTCGTCTTGGATCTCGGGAACGGGGCCGTACGCGGAATGCTTCATGCCGGGCTTGACCCCTTCGCTGTAGACCGTGTCTTCTTCACCCACTTCCATCCGGATCACACGGTGGACATCGTTACGCTATTGTTCGGCATCAAGCACGGGGCCCAGGAAGAGCGTGAAAAACCGCTCGCGCTCTACGGGCCCGAACCGTTCGAAAGGTTCTTCGGTTCGGTAACCGATGCCTGGGGTGAGTGGATGCTCGGTGAGTATCCGATGGAGATCTCGGAACTCCCCCCTACCTCCCCCTCCCCTCTCGAGCTACCAGCTCTTGGCGTGAGCTGGGCCCCAGCCGAACACCGCCCCGAGAGCATTGCCTATCGTTTGGAAACCGAGAACGAAGCAACCTTGGTCTACACCGGCGACACCGAATATTCCGACTCCGTCGTGGAGCTGGCACAAGGCACACACACCCTACTCATCGAGTGTTCCTTTCCGGACGATGATCCCGTTCCCGGACACCTGACCCCGTCGGGAGTCGCAAGAATCGCCCGTGAAGCAGATGCAGAAAGGGTCGTGCTGACCCACATCTACCCACCAGCAGACGGGCCGAACCTCAAACAGGAAGTTGGCCGCGGCTTCGACGGTGAGGTGATCGTCGCCGAGGACGGCCTGAAGTTAAGCGTGTAGTAGGAAGGTTTTAAAGTTCCCTACACACAGTTTTTGCAGCGGCCGTGCAACGTGATCTCGTGCCAGTCCGTAACGAAACCGGTCTCTCGCTCGACTTGCAACGCCAGATACTCCATGAGCTCCTCGTTGAACTCTATAACGATCCCACACTCCTCACAACGCCCGTGATGATGCATACGCTCGGTTGTAAGCTCATAGCGCGAATATCCCTCCCCAAAGTCCTCCTTGCGCACGATACCTAACTCGTGCAACAGGTCCAGCGTCCGGTACACCGTAGACAGTCCTAGCTCCGGGCACTCTCCCTTAACCCGGTCATAGATCTCCTCGGCCGAAAGATGCCGATCCCCCTCCAGCTCCCGGATGATCACCCGCCGCTGGTTCGTCAGCCGGTATCCGCGGCTCCTGAGTAACTGCTCCAGCTCGCTCACATGTCCAGTTTAGCCCCATAACACACCAGGATCAAGAATTGATACTACTGAGAAAAGTGGGAGAAGCGAATGAGATCTCCCAGGAAGACCCCGTAGTAGAGAAGGAATAGTTGGGCACGAGGCTCTGGAGGGTATGTTTGAAGCAACGCGGGCTGTGAGGTGATCTCCTCCGGCTTCGCGAACGTATATGCCATAATATGTTTGCTGTAAGGGACAACAACGAAAGGAGAAAGAAGTGTCCTTAGCGCAACGTTTCGCCCAGGTATTCGGGGCGGTCTATCTGCTAGTAGGGATTCTGGGCTTCATCCCACCACTCTTGGCTCCCGCCCCAGGCTGGGGACCCTTCGGAGGGTTCTTGCTCACCATATTCGCCGTTAACTGGCTGCACAGCTTAGCGCATGTCCTAATTGGGGTGGCGGGGCTGGCAACCTTCCGTAACCCCGCCGCAGCGAACACTTACGCCCTGGTGATCGGAATCGCCTACGCGCTGTTGTTTGTACTGGGGCTGCTTCCAGGACGTGTGGGACCGCTAGACGGGCTGCTGCCGCTAAACTGGCCAGATAATATCCTTCACCTCCTCACCGCAGCGATCGCTTTGGGCGCTTACTTCGCCTCGCGAAGGGAGCCGGCCACCAGCCCCCGCATCTAGAGACGCTTTCCCTGCCGGCCGGCCACCACAGTTCAGATCGCCTAGGATCCACACGGTGGGCGGGACGGCAAGGGCACAGACGATCGTTGCCGCGTCCAGCAGGATGGCGACGGTAATATGTAAGCCCACTTTTCGTAGCGGGCCGCTCTTTTTTAAGTAATGGGTTGCCTACTTTTCTTTAGCAGGTAATCCAGCAGGAGGGCCAAGGCGAGCGGTTTCAGTATCTCTT
>DASQSI010000072.1:0-2876 GCA_035642415.1 Rubrobacteraceae bacterium | reverse complement strand
CAAGTTGATGCACCAGGGCAATTCCATGGGCACAAACTGGTTGGGGTACTACAACACCTCGCAGATGGAGGTGTTCGGCCGCGGCCTAAAGACCCGTATGGACGATCTTTCGGTCACTAACAAGCTCGCCATGATGTACGGGCAGTACATGCAGAACCAATACCTAGGACGCTACTACGCGAAGGCCCAGAATATCAGGCTCAGGCTCCGGCGAGAGTTCGAGAGAGCCTTCGAGCAAGTGGATATCTTGGCGATGCCCACCACCCCGATGAAACCCCAGGAGCTGCCCGGACCCGATGCTCCGCGTGACGAGATAGTCAACAAGGCGCTGTTTAACCTCGTCAACACGTGCGTGTTCGACCTGACCCATCACCCGGCCATAACGGTGCCCTGCGGCCGTTCGGACGGTCTGCCGATCGGCCTAATGCTAGTGGGTAGGCACTGGGACGAGGAGACCATTCTCCGAGCGGCTCACGCCTTTGAGCAGACCGGTACCTACGGCGACGTTCACGTCGACCAAACCGCCACTGCCAGTCGATGATCGGCGCTCTTTTGCTCGGCGAGCATCGCCGATCACAGCCACCGTCCGACCATATTTAGGATAAGAAGAGCCGTCCCGGTCCCGGGACGGCTCTTCGCTCGTTCCTTCCCCTTTCGCGCGCAGCTAGGAGTAGCAAAGCAGCTTGACAACTAGCCTCTGGAGTCGTGCCTCGCTTCGGGATGGTCTGTGCTTGAGCTTCTCGACCAGCGGTCAGGCTGCTGGCTCGAGCTCCACCTTGATCCAGCCCGGCTCGCGTCGGTCGAATGCCTCGTAGGCCTCGATGGCGCTCGTGAGGGGCTCGGTGTTGGTAAGGATCTCCGTCGGGTCCATAGCTCCTGTAGCCACAAGCCCCACCAGCATGGGCATGTACTTGCGATGGTTGCAGTTGCCGCCTCTGACGGTCAGGTTCCTCTGCTGAATGGTTCCCATCGGAGCGGTCATCGCCTGCGGTGGGAAGACCCCTATGACCCCTATCACCCCGGCCTTCATCACCGCCTGCGCCGCCCAGACCATGGACTGCGGAGGCGCGTCGCCCGGGACCCAGGTGTCCCCCTGCGGGTTCGTCTCGGGCGCAACCCGGTTCAATTCCGCCTGGAAATCCCCCTCCGTCACCTCGCCAGTGGGCGCCGTCCGGGAACTCATAGCGTCCACGCCGACAGCCTCTATGACGCGGTCTACCCCGATACCGCCGGTCAGGTCGAAGATGGTCTCGACCGGATCCTCTTCGTCGAAGTTTATGACCTCGGCTCCCTGCGCCCGGGCCATCTCCAGGCGCGACTCATCCTTGTCGACGGCGAGAACCCTGCCCGCACCCATGAGCCAGGCGCTCGTAATGGAGAACTGGCCCACGGGCCCGCAACCGAAGACCGCGACGGTGTCCCCGTCCTCGATCTCGGCGAGATCGGCCCCGAAGTAGCCGGTTGGGAAGATGTCCGAGATGAGTAGGGCTTGCTCGTCGGTGACCTGTTCGGGCAGCTTGACCGGGCCGACGTTGGCGTACGGTATCCGGGCGTACTCAGCCTGCAACCCCTCGAACGGGCCGGTCGGCTGCGGCCCGCCGAAGAACGCCGTCCCGGCCTGCGGGCCGTTCGGGTTGGCGTTGTCGCACTGCGCGTAGAACCCTCGCCGGCAGAACATGCAATACCCACAACCTATCGTCGAAGGGATCACGACCCTATCGCCGACGTTGAGGTTCCTGACCTGAGACCCTACCTCCTCGACAACGCCAACGCCCTCGTGTCCTAGTATGGTGCCCGGCACCATACCGGCCATCGTACCGCGCACCATGTGCAGGTCTGTCCCGCAGATGGCGCTGGAGGTGAGCCGCACTATGGCGTCGGTCGGCTCCTGTATCTTCGGCTCCTCGACGTCGTCGAGCCTTATGTCCCCCACCCCATGGAAAACTACCGCCTTCATCGAATACGCTCCTCTCTACGTTTCTCCCGGCACAAGAAGGCCCCGCTTGTAGCGGGGCCTTCCTCAAACCGTCTACGGGCGAGAACGCCCTATGCGCTCTTCGCCTGCTCCTCGTGCTTACCCTCGGCGAACTCCTCGACGATCTTGGCGCAGAACGCCTCCAGGTCGTCGGGATTGCGGCTCGTCACGAGCCCTTGGTCGGTGACAACTTCCTCGTTCACCCAGTTGCCGCCCGCGTTGCGGATGTCGGTCTGGAGGGTCGGGTAGGAAGTCAGCGTTCTGCCCCTCACCACGTCCGCCTCCACCAACGTCCACGGACCGTGGCAGATCACGCCGACCGGCTTGGCCTGCTCGAAGAACCCGCGCAGGAAGCTCACCGCCTCGTCGCTGCCGCGGAGGTTGTCCGCCCCCACGGTGCCGCCCGGCACGATGAGCGCGTCGTATTCATCAGGGGAGACCTCCGCGAAGGTCTTCTCCACCGTGAAGGTCTCGCCGGGGTTGACGTCGCTGTTCATGGTCTGGGCCTCGCCGGCCTGGATGCCTATAACGTCGACGCTGGCTCCGGCGTCCTCGACGGCCTTCTTGGGCTCGGTGAACTCGACCTGCTCGCTGCCTACCGGAGCGAGGAGTATAGCTACCTTGCGTCCCTGAAGTTCGTTCGCCATAATTACCTCTCTCTTAATCGGTTGCTTATATTATGGGGTTTGTACCCGATAGCAACGCGCGCTAAACAAGCTTTGTCCCTGCAAAAGGCGTCTTTTTCAGGGGCGAAGGCTGCTTTCAGGAGCCGCAGAGAGGGTCAGCCTACGACCTCCGCGCCCGCCGCGGGGCGGAACTCGTAGAACGCCGGCTCCTCGAAGCCCTCTTTCGCGAACTTACGCCGAACATCTTTTACAAGCGCCTCGGTAGCGTCCTCAGC
>DASQSI010000071.1:0-16661 GCA_035642415.1 Rubrobacteraceae bacterium | reverse complement strand
TCGCTTGCTAGATGCACGCTTTTTGGATATAGCACTTCCCTTGGCGCTTGGGATAGTGGTAGCGGCGCTCTCGTGGGGAGTAGATGTGATCTTGGATCCACGTTGGACGAGCGTTGCCTTTGGGCTGCTGATCGGTATAGGAGTAGGGTTGTGTCTATGGTTTGTCTACTCGTCCAGCCGACCGATAAGGTTTGGGTTAGGGATAGCAGCGCTGATCGTAGCCGGCACTCTCACTGCTGGCACAACCTCACTCTGGCAAGATCGTAGTTTCTTTGGCGTCTACAAGGTTATAGGTGACGAGGGCACGCAAAATACAGAGCATACGCTCACCCACGGCGACACCAACCACGGGGCGCAGATCTTCGACGGAAGCAACCCGCCCACGCCTACTACCTACTACCATCGTACGGGGCCGATAGGACAGCTCTTCGACGCCCTACCCAACGACACAGCAAGAGCCCCATTCGCCACAATCGGCTTGGGCACAGGTACCATGGCATGCTACGCCCAACCCGGCCAGCAAATGACCTTCTACGAGATAGACCCCCTCGTCGAGAAGATGGCCCGCGACCCCAACCTGTTCACCTATTTGCGAGATTGTCCGGGCGACATCAGCGTGGTGTTGGGCGACGCGCGCCTCTCTTTGGAGCGCGCCGCCGACAGGCAGTACGGGGTGATCGTAGCGGACGCCTTTTCCTCGGATGCAGTGCCGGTTCACCTCATGACGCGAGAAGCGCTCGGCCTCTACCTCGCCAAGCTCAGGAGCGACGGGGTTATGGCTTACCACATCTCTAACCGGAACCTGAATCTGGAACCCGTGCTGGGGAACCTGGCGCGGGACAGGGGGCTCGTCTGCTACGCCCAATTCGATGGGCAGGTTGAAGGCGAGCCAGGCAAGCTCCAATCTTACTGGGTGATGATGGCTAACAAGAAAGAGGACCTGGGCAGCTTACCCAACGACCAGCGGTGGCGGTCATGCGCGATCACTTCCGACCCAAGCGACGTCTGGACCGACGACTTCTCGAACATCCTCAGTACATTTAAGTGGCACTGAGTCCTTGCAACTCTACCGCTCGGATGGCCCGGTATTTTCTCCGGACCATCCGGGCGCATCTTCTTCGAACGTAATAGCCGCAGTACCCAGGGTGGTACCCTGGCTTTCGATGATACGACGCTCGGACAGATAGGCTTGTATCATCATCGCGAGTTCGAGCTTGTCGCGTTCGATGGGGAGGGTGCCAGCCTCCTCCTGCTTTAAGATATCGCTCCCTTTTACACCTAAAGACCTCTCGAACTCCCCGATCCTACGCCGCATCTTCAGGCGGCCACCGGGGGTCAAGCGCAAAAAGTTCCGGTTCTCGGAACCCCGTACCGGGTATACCCAGGCGTTCTTTACCCAGGCTTGCAGGATCTCTGTTTTCAGCTGCTCTTTATTTTTTAGTTCCATTGTTCCATTAGCACCTTCTCCTCGCTGGCACGTTAATGTACTACCCTATCCCATGAAACGCTACAACGGCGCTATGCGTATAAGGCGGTATGATGAGCCGCACGCCGAGCGCCGCTCCTTTCTGGCCGTACAACCTTGGGCAGAACCTGCCAGGCTCCTTTACCGCGCGTGCCCGCCGCCTCTTCGCGCCGGAATTCGTCCTTCTGGGGCCCGGCGAGGAAGAGTTTGGCAGGCTGCGTTTGGGCGGGATCGGGGATGCGCAGGTGCGGGCAGAGGACTTCGTGGCAGCGTTCGAGACGTCTGGGAGACGCTACAGTATGACCGCGGATGGCAGGGAAATACTCACCGCTCGTCCGAAAGGGCACTCCGCCGATGAGCTCGAAATCTTCTGTGACGGTCGAACTTACAAAGCCCAAATCAGCCCTTTCCGCAACCTCGCGCTCGCCTCGCAACTCGACGGTGAAAAGGCAGCATGTCTCTCCGGAAGTTTGACCGGTCGAAGCTACGAAGCCCTCTTCGCCGCCAAAGACAGGTGCGCGCTCCCTATGGCGGTCTTTCTCCTCTGGCGCATCGTTGCTACCCGCCGTCACGCGTACCGTGCGGGAGTAACGCTGTAAGGAGCGTTCCAGAGAAACCTTGCCCCACGGTGTATAACCGCATACCGTTAGGCGTATCAAGCAAAAGGAGCAAGCATGCAACAGCGAGACCCGAACTACGGAAGGCGACAGGAGTCCCAGGGTATCCGGACTGGAGTTCGGATGAGCGCTGAAGACGAGCAGGCCTGGTCGATGATTGCGCACCTGAGCGTGCTGTTGAACTTAATAACCGGCCTCGGCGGCCCGGTCGCAGCCCTTATAATCTGGTTGGTTTACAAGGACAGATCTCAGAGGGTAGCCTTCCATGCCCTGCAGTCGCTCTGGTACCAAATAGCATGGCTCGTTGTCCTCGCAGTAGGCTGGTCTATTACCTTCGGCCTCATGTTCGTCTTGATCGGGTTCCTGCTGGTCCCGCTGATGCTGCTGGTTTCTTTAGTACCCTTCATACACCAGTGTTACGCTGCATACAAAGTTTACCGGGGCGTTGACTACCGCTACCCGATCATAGCCGACGTGATCGACGGCGGACGGAGAATCGCCTAGCCTCCTCGGAGCTCATACCCACCGGGACGCTACCCGAGCCTATTCGTTCGGGCGGTGCCCCGGTCCTATGTGTAGTGTTTGATAGATAACCTTCCCAATAAAAGGTTGCATCTCGCCCATCAGAGGTGCAAACTATGTTTTCTAGCCAAGGAGGTAAGCTAAACGTGTTGAAGCGCTCCCGCACCAGAGATCCGTACGCCGAGAGTTTTCGCGAACGGCACGCATTGAGCATAAACCAGGCGAAGCGATGGACGAGGCGTATCTTGTTTATCGCCGCCATCTACGGCCTTTATCTGCTGGTTGTCTGGTGGTTCTTCCCGTGGGGACAGGTCGTAGCAACCTCACAGGGGCCGGTCCGATTCCCTGAGTTCTCCATTACGGAGGCCAATGGTCTCATCCCCGGCTTGCTGGTGGAGCTGTTGGGCCTGGGGGTTACGCTATTCGTCGCCATGGCGTTCCTGATCGTGCAGTTCGTGGTGCTCTTCTGGTACCTCTCGCGCGGACGGACCTACATAATCTACCCGGGTGAATACGACACAAGCTTCGAAGATGTGCGCGGCCAGAAGGCGGCAGTCGAGGCCACGAGCGAAGTCGTCAGGCTCTTCCAGGGCTTCAAAAAGTTCCGCAAGATGGGTGGCTATCCGCCGCAGGGCATCTTGCTCGAAGGTCCGCCGGGGACCGGGAAGACGCTTTTGTCCAAGGCCATAGCAGGCGAGGTGAACGTGCCGTTCATCTACGCCTCGGCTTCGAGCTTCAACAACATGTTCATGGGTGTGGCGAACCTGAGGGTGGCGAGGCTGTTCTCCAGGGCGCGTAAGTTCTCCCAACGCTTTGGAGGAGCGGTCATCTTCATGGACGAGCTCGATGCCATCGGCTCCCGCGGTGGGGTCGCAGGGATGATGGAGCCCTACCCCTTCGACGAGCCTTTCCGTCATGGCCTGGAGGACAGGCTCTTCATGAAACCGCCGGAAGACTCCCGGCGGGGCGGCATCTCGGGCTTCGTGGACCGGGTCTTCGCCGGTGGTCTCAATGCAGGGGGGATGGGTGGGATGCTCGTGAACGAGCTGCTCGTGCAGATGGACGGGCTCGAGCAACCCAGAGGCTTTAGGCGCCTACTGCGACGCGCGATTCCGCTCTTTATCCGCAAGCGTCTGAAGAGGAAGACCCCCTCCTATAACATCCTGGTGATCGGGGCCACCAACCGTGCCGACGCGCTCGATCCAGCGCTGCTCAGGCCCGGGCGGTTCGACCGGCGGCTGCATGTGGGGTTGCCGGATAAAGAAGGCCGCAAGGACATCGCCGAATATTATCTGAATAAGGTCCGGCACGAGGACGTGGACCTCGAGAAACTCGCGAAGGCGACGGTTGGATATTCTCCGGCCCGGATCAAGAACATCATCAACGAGGCGCTTATCTTCGCGCTGCAGAATGGGCGGGACTCCTTGAGCTGGGAAGACATCTGGTCGGCCAAGCTGACCGATGAGATCGGGCTCAAACAGCCTGTGGAGTATGACGAGGAGGAGAAGGTCAAGATCGCTACCCACGAGGCCGGGCATGCGGTCGCTTCGTGGTATCTGGAGCGTGAGGAGCTTCAGATGCAGGTCATCAGCATCGTCAAGCGGGAAAGCACTTTAGGGCTCGTTAGCTATCAGGAGAAGGAGGAGCGTTACGTGCGAACCCGCTCGGACGTGATGGCCCGCATAAAGACGGCTTTAGCCGCCGGGGCAGCGGAGAAGGTCTGGTTCGGGGAAACCACGACGGGCGTGAGTGGGGACCTCCGGCAAGCGACCTGGGCGGCGGCGACGATGGTCGGATTCTTTGGGATGGGTGAAGAACTGTACTCCTTCGGCACCATCCCGAACGAACTTGTTGGCGGCTCCTCGACGGGGGCACTGCTCAGGGACGAGGAGGTACGCAGGGAGGCGAACAAGATCTTGACCGAGGCTCGGGCGGAGATCGAATCACTACTGCGCGACAAAGGCGCCATCGTCGAGGGCATGCGTGACGCGCTCTTGGAACGCGAGGAGATCGTCGGCGAGGAGATAGAGAAGCTTTTTGCCGAGCTTGAGGCCCGCGAAGATCTACAAAGCTCCCAGGTGCACTGAACCTATACCAACCGCTTGACTCAAAAACGTCCTCTTCCGGCTGGCCGGCAATGCCCTAAGAACCCTCGGTTCTATCCGAGCACGAGGCGAAGCTTTCGCCCAGCTCGAGGAGCCGGCCAAATAGGAGACCCCATGGATGGCAAGTAACCTCGTGGATGATAACCCCATGAGTTGAACTTCTGAGGTTGCTCATCAAACATCCGGAGTGTGCGCAACCATCTCACTCCGGCGCTCGCGCACATCAAGCTCAAGGCCCTCACCCCCGCTCACATCCAAGGCTTTACAGCTCAAAGTTCAATGTAGGTCTCGCCCCTTCGGCCGTGCGTAGCATCCACTCCGTGCTGCACAGGGCGCTCAAACAAGCCGTCAAGTGGGAACTGGGCCCCCGCAACGCGGCTGCCGCTACAGACCCGCCGCCGCTGCGGACGAACAAAACACGCTGGGGTTAATTATCGGCTCTTTTCGCCGTACGTTTGTCCTGCAAACGGCGGGTTTTTGACGAGGTGAGGCTCGGAGTCCGTCCTCCGACACCATCGTTTACTAAACTGGGCGACCCGTTCGCTGCTGTTCGTGGGCGTTCGGTAATTCGCTTATCTAAAGGGAATTCTCGCTAAAGGTATCGCCTGGTGTTCACCGGCGTTTTTGGTGGGTTGGTGTACTAATTGGTGTAGTTTGGCGTGCTCCACACTCGATGTCACTGCCTCCCCCCATTGTTCTTTGGCAGCTTCGTTACCAATTAAATTATTATATGCGAAAGTCGGTTTATCAACGGACAGGCTGCTTCTTTACAACGGCGTGCTTATCTCTTTGACGGCAGGAAGCGTGCCAGGAAAAGCAGAGTTATATTCTCTACAAAGCTCCTTGCGACGTAGATGCAAGTTTTTCAGGTTAAGTATCTTTAAAAGCTGTATTTATCTTGGATTTCGCCTTGCCTATTTTCGTACCTTCGGGTAGTAGTTAGGCTATGCTCAGGCTGCCCAGTAGAAGAGTTGGGAAGCGGCTCAACCGCAAGAACCACCGCAAGGAGACCAGGCCCCAGCTAACGAGGACGGGCATGCAACTGCGGGTGGTCGCCTTAACTACCTTCGCTGCGATCCTTTTCGTAGTCTTGGCCTTCAAGCTCTGGCAGCTTCAGGTCTTGGCTTCCGATGACTACCAAAGCAGCGCCGAGGCCATCCATACTCGCTCGATCAAGGTCCCCGCCCAGCGCGGCGTCATCTACGACCGTAACGGCGAAGTACTCGCTAACAACAAGTCGGGTTTTAGCGTAACCATAGTCCCAAATGACATCTCCCGCGGTAAGCTTGGACAACTGGCAGACCTTCTGAAGGCCGATAAGAAGGAACTCCTCTCTCGCTACGACTCAGCCATCGCCTCTGGTAACCAGTACAGCCCCATGCTCGTTAAGGAAAACGCGGATCGCGAGGACGTAGTCTACGTAAGCGAGAGGAGCGAGGAGTTCGGAGGATTGGTGATCAACGACGACTACGTAAGGAACTACCCGAATGGACAGCTTCTGGCTCACGTACTCGGCCATACAGGAGCCGTAACCCAAGAGGAGCTAGACAGCGGAGATAGCATCTTTAAGGGATTGGATAACAATGCGGTGGTTGGCAAGGAGGGGGTGGAGCGCTTTTATGAGGAGACTTTGCGCGGGGAACCGGGCAAGGAGGAATATGACGTGGATGCCTTGGGCAGGCAGGTGGTGACCAAAAAGGCCGACGGCAGCCCCTCTGATGAAGGACAAGAGGCGGAGACGCCCGAGCTAGGAAAACCTGCCCACACTACCGACCCCAACCCTGGAGAGGACCTGAAGCTCACCATAGACCTAAACCTGCAAAAGAGCGTAGAAAAAGAGCTACAAGCGGCCATAGGACGTGCCAAGGAGAAGGGGCACGCGGCTACAGGCGGGGCAGCCATCGCCATAGATCCAGCTAACGGCGAGGTCCTTGCGATGGCAGGCAAGCCCGACTTTGACCCACAGATGTTCGTAGGGGGGATCACGGGCGATAAGGTGAAGCAGTACGAGTACCTAACCTCAGAAGAAGCAGGCGCCCCCTTTACCAACCGGGCCACACAAGGTACTTATCCTGGAGCCTCGACCTTCAAGCCCTTCACAGGGCTAGCGGGCCTAATAAGCGGAGCGATAAGCCCCTCCACAACAGTAACCGATACAGGAGCATGCTGGCGACCAACCGGTACCTCTTGGGGCTGCTGGCAAAGCTGGCGCGAGAACAGCCCTAAGTACCAGTTCTTAGGACCTCACGGCACCGAGAACTACGCCCAAGCTCTAATGGACTCAAACGACAAATTCTTCTACCAAGTAGCAGATTGGATGTGGAACAAAAACGACGATAAAGACCTCTTGCCCGAGTACTACCAAAAGTTTGGCTTTGGGCAGAAAACAGGGGTGGACTTGCCCGGAGAATCAGCAGGCAGGGTGCCAACCCAAGAGTGGCAACAAGAGGCGGGCACAACAGAAGACGACAAGCTGTGGAGCGTAGGTAGGTGGGTAAACCTCTCCATAGGCCAAGGAGACCTGCTAGTTACCCCTTTGCAGCTCATAAGAGGATACGCAGCTATAGCCAACGGAGGCACGCTAGTAACCCCCCACGTAGGAAAAGAGATCGAAGATCAACAAGGCAACCCCATAAAGGAGATATCTCCAGGAGCAGCGGGCCAATTAGGAGTAGACTCCTCATACTTAAAAGAGACCTTAAGAGGATTAAAGATGGTAACAGGGCCGGGGGGAACAGCTGAGGATGCCTTCAAGGGCACAAAACTCGATGCGGTAGGAAAGTCTGGGACAGGTGAGGAGTGGGGCAAAGACCCAATAAACTGGTTTGTAGGATGGGACGAAAGCAAAAAAGATCCGGTAGTGGTGCTGGTGATGGTAGAGGCAGGCGGAGCGTTTGAGGACGGCAGCGAGTATACGGCAGCGCCAGCGGTTCGCAATATCTTAGAGAGCTACTACGGGGTTGCGGGAAGTTCTTCATCATCATCTTCTTCCTCTTCCCGATCGTCTTCTTCTTCGCAGGGCACGAGTCAGCATAACTAATCAATCTTTAGCTGGTACAACGAACAGAGGGGTTAAGGATTAGCGATGAGGCCTGCTCGGTAATCACAGGGAATTTATTGCCTTGGCTATCAGCACAGCTATCGCCATAAGCGAGAGTGCGGCCTGAATCATCACTAACACCTTCGCTCGCCGGCTCAGAACCGCCGTATCTGTGGGAGAGAACGCCGTTGAGTGGTTGAAGGCCAAAAACAGATAGTCTAGGAATCTTGGGCTCCACGTCTCAGCCTCACCCCATGCCTGCTGAGGGAACAGGAAATCTTTCGCTTCGTGGGGGCGAACCTTGCGCATTAGCGGGCCACCCCCGTCTATCTCCCAATACCACAAGGCGAACGTCACCACGTTAATAATCCAGATCAGTGCTGCGTCCCGTAACAATCCCGTCGGGGCTATGGTTCTGCGGGGTAGTATAGACACCAGAAGTAAGGTGCTAAGGACTTCGGCTAGGGTTATGGCCCCAATCAGGATCAGCGCTATGGGCCGAACGAGCAAATGCCTCCCTCGCGTGATGGCCAACGTGATTAGTAAGATCCCCGCGGTTACGATCGCAGGAATGATGAATCTCGGCAGGGGGGCGAGGTTCTGCGATATCTCTGAATAGGCGACCACGATTACTAGCAGTGCCAGGAAGGCGGGCCAGCGCTGGATGTGGTGCTTAGAGGCTTCCTCTAGGACTTCCTCCGTCTCCCTAGATGCGCTAGGTTCCTTATCCACTAAACAACCTCTCCTAAAATCATCCTGACCCTCAACCTTACCAAACACGCTCTCAAAAGGTCAGGACTGTTTCAGATGTGTCACGAACGAACGTTTTTGATACGCAGCAAATAGCGAATACAGTATGTGTTAGCCGGTCTGTAGGGACACGTTCAGATAAGAGACGTGCGTCAAAAACAACCGTTTATGGTTTTGAGCTGCGGGGGTTCTCCTGTGTCTCCTCTACGGCTCCGGGACTATCTACTTCGTCCTCCTTGGCCGCCTCTTTAGTGGCGAGCCCCTCCTTGAACTCCTGGATGCCCTGGCCGAGGCTCCGGCCCAACTCCGGCAGGCGTTTGGCTCCGAAGAGCAACAGGATTATCACGAGAACGAGTAAGAGGTGGGTAGGTGACAAAAGGCCTGTATACATAAGTGGCTATCCTTCCTTTACAGAGCGTTTCTCCTGAGGCTTGTCTTCGATAGCAGTACTCATCTCTTCTTTCAACTCCTCCTTGTACTCTTGGAGGGTGCGGATGGTCTGTCCCAAGCTGCGGCTCATCTCTACCAAGCGCTTGGGACCAAAAACAATCAAGGCCACCACAAAGACGAAGAGCAGATGCGTGGGTTGGAAGAGTTCGAACATAAAGGAGTAGTGCTCACCTCTCCTTCTGTTTAACTAGCTGCGGAGCCAACTCTGATCAGTTCAAGCGCTTTCTTGTGCGCTGCGATGACAGCTTCGAAGCTATCTTACTATCTCTACCATAGCCTAGAGGCTGTGTGCCCATTGCCGCTTTTGGGAGAGGCATGAGCTCGGCTCTTGACGGGTAGTGATGGGCGCCTTGAGGGTAGAACCTTTGACCTACCACGACGACACCTCGCTAACGCTCGTATCCCTGAGGCCGGCTATTAGATCTGCCCGGGCTTGGTGAGCTAACGCCTCATAACGCGCCTTAATGCGGTCCAAGGCCTCTTCTGTCAGCTCTTCAAGGTCTAAAAGGGCGCTGGGGCGCCGTCCGCGGCCCGTATTAGCTCATTTAGTTTCAGCTGCATCGCTTCATTGTCTCTATGGGTTCTAAGAAATCTCTAAGAATTTCTCTAGGTGCGCAAAGCTTCTTAGAAATTTCTTAGGAATTACCGTTATCGTGATCACGTCCTTGAGCAAGGACATGTAGGAAGATGACAAGTGAGAGGAGAAAAACGCTCATGAAAAGGCTAGTTTATTTGGTTGCTGTTGCTCTTGTGACCATGCTGATCCTGGTGCCGAGTGCTTTGGCGCAAGGGACCACGGCTGGCAAGGCAGAGGTGAAGCAAAAGGTGGAAACGACCACCGAGGGCCCGCTGCCCCCTAGCGGTGGCCCGGGACTCGGTAGTCCTGCGGTGGTCTTGCCCGCCGCCGGCGCCCTGCTGCTGGGCTCAGGCGTCCTAGCGTATGCCGTCCTACGGCGCAGGTAACCTAAGCGAAATTTTCTCCGCCGGGGGCGATCTAGCGCGGCCTGCACATTCTCCATCGTCCCCGGCGAACACCTCGAAGCTAGCAGTAGTTTCCTCTCATCCTCCGCGCTGTCAGGTTCTATACGCCTTGTCCAAACCGACCAAAAACAAGGCCTAACGCTATAAGGAAGGGAAGAAGCCAATAACCCAGCGCGCAACTATTCCTATGGTTATAGCCCTTTTAGCAGTAGCACTCGGGTTCGCGACCGTGCTCTTCGTTCAGAAGGCCACCGCGCCGCCCATGGCATACGCCGGAGCCTACGCTGGGACGATGTGCGCGCTCTATGTCGGGGTGCGGTTGTTGCTGCCCCACTCCGATACCATCCTCCTCCCGATCGTGACGTTGCTTACCGGTTTGGGGCTCGTCATGGTCTACCGCCTCACCTACGGTACAGGAGGTGCAGAAAATCTAGCGACCGCTCAAGTACTCTGGATCCTGGTAGGAAGCGGCGCTCTCCTTTTGACGATCTTGTTTTGCCGCGACTATCAGCGCCTGATGGCCTACAAATACCTCCTTGCGCTGATAGGAGTCGGGCTAATAGCTTCGACCATCCTCTTCGGCCACGAAATCAACGGGGCTAAGCTCTGGCTCCGCATTGGACCTATCAGCCTTCAGCCATCGGAGTTCGCCCGGGTAGCGCTAATAATCTTCTTTGCTGGGTATCTCGCCGATAAGCGGGAGCTCCTGGCGGCCACCAGTCGCAGCTTTCTAGGGTTCCAGATTCCGAGGCTCAAGTATTTTGGGCCAGTGGTGTTGGTGTGGGCGGCCTCGGTCGCTCTCCTCGTTTTCGAGAAGGACGTTGGGATCAGCCTACTGTTCATCGCTATCTCGCTCTCGATGCTGTATACGGCCACCGGAAGGATCACCTATGTGCTCTTTGGTAGCTTGCTCTTTGTGATGGGGTTTCCTGTTCTATACCTGATCTTCTCTCACGTGCAGAAGCGGATGGAGAGTTGGTTGGATCCCTGGTCGGACCCATACGGGAACGGGTACCAGGTTACCCAAAGCATCTTCAACATCGCCGACGGCGGCTTTACGGGTACGGGGCTCGGCCAAGGCTTCTCCCACATCATCCCCGAGGTCCATAACGACTTCATCTTTACCGCCATCGCGAGCGAACTGGGCCTGGCTGGGGCCAGCGCCGTCCTCTTGGCCTTCCTCGTCTTCGTCTACCGCGGAACGAAGATAGCCGTCCTCGCGCACGATCCTGCCTCGAAGCTTTTGGCCGGGGGTCTTAGCGCGGCGCTCGCTCTTCAGACCATCATCATCGTGGGAGGGGTGACCAAGGCCATCCCGCTCTCTGGTCTTGGCTTACCCTTCGTCTCCTACGGGGGCAGCGCAGTGGTCAGCAACTTCATCGTCACCGGGCTCTTGCTGGTTGTCTCCGAGCAGGCTGGTCAGCAGGGCTTGCCGAAAAAGAAGCAGCAGAGTACCGCAAAGCCCCAGGGCGCGCTGAGCTAACGAAGGTTGTTATTAGCTAGCATCTCGTCGAGCTTCTAAGGGAGGGCGCATCAAAAGCTCCGTGCAAAAGCGCAACCTTATGTTGGCAAGCAGATCGGCTCTCCCCATTTTTATCCTGGCCTTAGCTGCTTTGGTGTACGGGATGTATGGCTTTGATGGAGTGTTGCTTCGTGATTACTCTATCTACCTCTACAGTGGTCAGAGGGTGGCCGAAGGCATCCCACCTTACGTCGGAATCTTCGATCACAAGGGCCCGCTTTCTCCTATGATCGCTGGGTTTGGGGTAACGCTGTCTAAGCTGTTTGACTGGGACGACATCCTCACCGTGCGCCTGGTTTTCTTTGTCACAGGCTGCCTTACGGTCATGGCGGTTTACCTGCTCGGCAAGAGCATATTTCGCTCGCAAGTGACAGGAGCCTTCGCAGCTCTTACTTTCCTGGGCTTTTATGCCTATGGGTACCCTGCTGCCTCTGGGCCCGAGCCGAAGACACCGATGGTTCTCTTTCAAACTTTGAGCCTTCTGTTCGCGAGCCGGAAGAGGTGGTTTTGGGCCGGCCTTTTCGGTTCTTTAGCATTCCTTGTATGGCAGCCTATGGCGGTCTTCTCCATCGTAACCTTCGTTCTGGCCGTTGCGCGACCAAAAGAAGAACGCCGTAGCGCCGCGCTTCACGCTTTGGCGGGGGTAATAACGCCGCTTGTGGCCGTTGGCGCGTACTTCTATTACCACGGGGCTTTGGAAGACCTTCTGGACGGAGCTGTTTTCTTCAACGCCCGATACCTGCAGAGAGGAGCATACACAACGACACCGCTCATTTTCAGGGTGTTGTCGGATCCCTCATATTTGTGGGAAGCGATAAGCAACGTTGTTTTAGCGTACAGCACGATGATAGTACCGATCATAATCGGCCTGGGCATGATCTTTCGTCTCTACTTCCTGAGGCCGTATCAATATCGCTTCGCCCCGATCCTTCTTTCTTTCCCGGCTCCTTTTTTGTGGGCTCTGTTGGACTTTCAGTTGAGCGATGACTTCTACGTTTACCTTCCGTATGCAGCTGTGGGGTTTGGCAGTTTTCTGGCTTCTATGATCTACAACGCCAAAACCCCCAGATTCGCTGGCGTGCTCTTGGGCGTGGCTCTTTTAGTGGTGGCTATAGCGAACACTTTCGACATCAATCCCATCGCAGCTCATCAACTCTTGGGCACGAGCATACGCCTGAGCCAGCAGAGGGAAGGAGCGTTAGAGATAGAGAACAGGTTTGGAGAAGACGAAAGGATAGCCTCCATAAACTCGCCTCAGGTTCTGGTGCTCCTTCACAGAGAGAACCCCAACCCCTACCTCTTCATCACCGCAGGGGTCGACCGCTATATCGATGCCAAAGAGCCGGGAGGGTTTAAGGGCTGGCTTGAAGGGCTTGAAACATCGGATTTAATCTCCTTCTTTGGTGAAGGACAGTCCCTGTTACCCGACTCCGAGGCAACGACTAGGCACAGTAACGAGCTACGGAATTGGCTAAATTCTCGCTACCATGTGGAAAAGATAGGCCCCTGGTGGATTTTCGTAAAAGACTCTCTCGATAAATGAAGCCGAACGTACAGTCTGCGGATCCAGATCCGAGGAACCTATGATCAAAGGCGAACACATAAAAGGCGCCTCACCTGAGTAGTACTTTGTCATGGCTTGCTTCAAAGGTTCTAGCCGTTTTCTTAGCGTCCCCTTAAGAACAAGCTGTATATTAAGCGTAGTTTCGAGACTCGAAAGATACTAAAATCTAGTAGTAAGACGAATCCGCGCTGTAGCCATGGAGCCACCAGATGCTTTACCTAAGCGAAGTTCTTCATCTGCCGGTCATCGATTCCCAGAATCGGACTCTGGGCAGGGTATCTGATCTCGCTGCGCGTCCTGCACGCCCCTACCCTTACATCTCTCTCATAAGGGTACGCACCGGGCGTAGATCCCATCGCTACGTCTCCTGGCAGGACGTAAGGGCTTTCGAAGCCACCCAGATTATCCTCTCTAGGAGGGAGACGGAGCTATCTTTGGCCCGGCTTAAAGATGAGGACATCTTGCTGGCCAGGAACGTCTTGGACAAGCAAATAGTTGACCTAGAGGGCCGCAAGCTTGTGCGAGTCCAAGACGTCCAGCTTGCTCGTACGGGCCGCGACCTCCAGGTGTTGGGGGTAGATATCTCTGCCAGCGCGCTCGTCCGGCGTCTGGGGTTCAAAAGCCTAGCGGAGGCCATCGCCCGCAGGTTTCCACCCCCCGCTGTGGAGTGGCACGACGTAAACCTCACCGACTGGCGCGACCCGAATGTGAAACTCAGGCTCCGCAAAGAGAGCATCAACCGACTGCATCCAGCGGACCTGGCCGAGATCGCCGCCTCCCTTTCCACCGAAGAACGCCGAGATCTTCTAGACGCTCTCCCAGACGAGATGGCCGCCGACACGGTAGAGGAGATGAGCCCTGAGCTGCAGGTCTCGGTGATGAACTCTTTAGACAATCGTGAGGCTTCTGAGCTCGTCGAGGATATGGATCCGGATGACGCAGCTGACCTCCTCGCGGAGCTCCCGCAAGAGCGTGTCCAACAGATACTCACCCACCTACCGCGCTCTGAAGCCCGCGAGCTTCGAGGGCTTCTCTCCTACCATGAGGAGTCCGCTGGAGGGATTATGACCCCAGAGTACATCTCGGTCAGGCCGGATACGAGAGCACGGGAGGTGGTTGAGAAGCTCAGAGAGTCGCCACCCGAAGAGGAGCACTCATTCTACATCTACGTAACAGACGAAGTGGGCCACCTACAAGGCGTCTTCTCGTTGAGGGACTTGATCCTGGCCGACCCTGACATACCCGTGAGGGACTTCATGGCCCAGGACTTGGTGTGCGTCTCCCCAGAGGACGAACAGGATGAGGTCGTGCGCAAGATCATGAAGTACAACCTAAAGGCCCTCCCCGTGGTCGACGGCCATCATGAACTTAAGGGCATAGTCACAATCGACGACGTTATAGACCTTGTGGGGCCTGAGGACTGGAGGCACGAGGGCCGCTGGCTGTCCTAAAGACACGACTGGGACGCCCGCTAGTGCTACTGGCGGTGCTAGGACCGGGGCTCATTGCAGCCGCTGCTGACAACGACCCCGGTGGCATAACTACCTACTCTGTGGTTGGGGCTATGTTCGGGTACTCGTTCCTCTGGGTCTTGCTGATCGTCACGCTCGCCCTAGCCATCACCCAGGAGATGGGAGCACGGGCAGGGATAGTTACCGGCAAGGGACTTGCCTCCCTTATTCGAGAACGCTTTGGGGTCAGGTTGACGGCCTTCGCCCTGCTAGCCACGCTGGTTGCCAACCTCGGGACGACGGTGATGGAGTTCGCCGGTATAGCAGCCGGCCTAGAGCTATTCGGTCTCACCCGCTACGTATTCATACCGCTGGCTGCGCTGCTCATCTTCTTCTTGGTCACTAGAGGCAACTACAAGCGAGTGGAGCGGATCTTTTTGGGTTTTTCCGTGATCTACCTCTCGTACATTGCCTCTGGAATACTTGCCCACCCCGATTGGGGAGAGGCGCTTGAGGGGGCCTTCATCCCCAGCTTCCAGTTCGATAATTCCGATTTTGTCGTAGCGTTCATAGCGACGGTCGGCACGACGATAACCCCCTGGGGACAGTTCTTTATCCAGTCCTACGTGGTGGACAAGAGACTTACTCCAGAGAGGCTGAACCACGAACGAGCCGACATCTACATAGGGTCGATGTTCATGTGTGTAGTGGCTGCCTTCATCATTATTGCCTGTGCTGCGACGCTATACGCCAGCGGGCAGCAAGTCTCCGAGGCGCAAGATGCGGCCCTCGCCCTGGGCCCGCTGGCAGGGCGCTTCGCCGAGGTTCTGTTCGGGCTAGGGCTGCTCAACGCAGGACTGCTCTCAGCTGCCATCCTGCCCATGTCCTCTGCGTACATCCTCTGCGAGGGGTTTGGGTTTGAGGCGGGGATAGATCGGTCTATCCGTGAAGCTCGCTGGTTCTATGGGCTTTTGACGTTCTTCATCGTCTTTGGCGCCGGTGTTGTACTCCTCAACGTTCCTTTGGTGACCGTAGCACTTTTCTCCCAGACGGTGAACGCGATATTCCTAACCCCTATCCTCATCTTTCTTCTGAAGCTGACCAACAACGAAGAGGTGATGGATAAATACACTAACGGCCCGGTCTTCAAAATCATTGCTGGGGCTACGATAGTATTCCTAATCTTCCTCTCCATTTTGCTGATTGCCACAACGTTTGTGCTCTAATGCCGTAAGCCGAAGGTGTAGCGCTGATCGGCCATAATGCTGTATTACACGAATGGTCTTTGGAGCACTCCCAGCTCTTTGGAGAAGGCGTCAACCTGGCGCTGGTGGGCCCGCAGCAAAATGACCAGGTGAAGAAGCTCTTAGGCAAGCTCGGGGGGAGTAAGGGTGGAAAGCCCGCGCTGCCAAGATGACACCCGAAGAGAGCTCGGAGTCAGCCCGCAAAGCGGCTAAGGCGCGGTGGGATAAGAAACGGCGGGGAGGAGAATCCTCGTAGTGTCCCGTGCGTGGTTAGCTGCACACACCAATGGCAAGGTAGACGTCGGCATACTTCTTGCCTCATCACGCGATTCGTAGCATAATCCTCGGTCGGTGTGTGAGTGCTACCCTGCTCGTGTAGCGGAGGAAAGGAGACTCGGTGCGATGCCATTTTTCATGGACCACCACAGGGGCGTGGAAGGTCTGACCGCTGACGCGGTGGCCGACGCCCACAAGAAAGACCTCGAAGTCCAAGATGAGCATGGGGTTAAGTACCACAGGTACTGGTTCAACGAGGAGACCGGCGACGTCTTCTGTCTTGCCGAAGCTCCGAACAAGGAAGCGGCAGAGGCTGTGCACCGCGAGGCGCACGGACTCATGGCAGACGAGATAGTCGAGGTCGAGGAAGGCTCATAGCGTGTAGCAGAGTACTGTTAGCAACCAAGGCCGGGGCTGCAAGGTCCTGGCCTTTTTTCTTGCCCAGACCTCTTTTTGGTAACTCAAGCAACCCTTTGTAATTTTTGTGCAGACTTCGTAATTTCTGTGCAAGCGAGATTATTTGTGCAACGCCAGTGGAAGAGTAACTAGGTAATATATCTGTTTATGGAGACCTACAGCCATGCCTTCTTCACGGGCGTCTTAGCCCGGTACGGCTTTCAAGCTAGCTCAGCTGCCACCACGGCGAGCATGGTAGGAGCCGTGCTCCCGGATCT
>DASQSI010000070.1:0-4916 GCA_035642415.1 Rubrobacteraceae bacterium | reverse complement strand
TCCTCTGCAACGGTTCGCAGAGAAAAAGGAGGGGGGAATATGTTGGGCAGGAAATGGATGCTGCCGGCTGTAATGCTGGCGATGGTGCTGGGGATCGCCGTCCCCGCCCTGGCGCAGGTAAGCCCCCCACCGCAGACTACCCTCTTTATCCCCCCACAGAGCATCGATGCCGGGGGACACAAGTACACGGTAGACCCGCCCGGGGGCACCGTAGCGTGCTCTGGGGAACCATATACCGCTCCGTCGGGGACCTGCGCTCCTTTAGGAAATAGGATGCCGGATCCAGGCTTAGCTTGCGATGTTCCTGTTAGGTTCTTAGCGTTTGGGATCCTACCGCTTTCGGCGTTTGCATGCCATACAGCATCTGCGCCAGAGACTACCCCGGCTTCTACTGGGACAACCCCGGCTTCTACTGGGACAACCCCGACTTCCACCGACCCTGACGTAGTGAACCGCCAGTTCGTCACAACGGACGATCCCAACAGCTTCAATATAGTTACGTTTCGGTGAACGGGATAGGAGTTTCGGAGAGATCGTATAGTCTGGGAAGGGCGAGAGGACTGCGGGCGACCCATAGTCTCGGCCCTTGTTTATGCTTCGCAACCTTCAGCGGTAGCTTCCTAATGTAGCCTATCCGTGACCTCTTGGAACCGAGAGACCACACCACCCACTGTCTGTTCAAGGGGGACGACTCCTGCTGGCCGGTGCAGGTCGGGAGGCTTCGAGCCCGCAGTCAGAAGCTACTCGGATCCGATAGACGGAGCCAAGATCTACCTGCGAGCCGAGGGGGAGAAGCAAGCCACTGGTATTGGTGTTAATCGCTGGGCAGCGGCGCGAGCAGTTCGAGACATGATCAACGCTGTGTAGCGGCATCCCTGCTAGGTAACTAACGTCTCAGGATCAGAGGTTACAAAATGAGTCGGGGCTATCAGAGGGCCCCGACTCGAGGGCAGATAGAGTACCTCTTATTGCTGCAGACTTTGTTCCAACTGCTATTAGCCTCGCTAAGATCGGGCCTTGAGGAGACCCACGAGGTGACCTTCAGGGTCAGTGAACATCGCGATTGCGGGCCCTTCTGGCACTTCTGTGGGTCCCATCACCGTGCTGCCTCCGAGACTCTCGATCTTGCTGAGCGCTTCCTCCAGGTCGGGAACCTCGACGTAGAAGGTAACGTGGCCCTCACCGTCCTCCATAGCTGCCCCAATACCGCCGTTGATGCCGTGCTCACCGCCTGGGTGTGCCATCGCGTAGCCCGGCACTGCCGGCTGCATTTGCCAGTCAAAGACCTCCTTGTAGAAGCTCTGAAGAGCTTCAGCGTCCCTGCCGACCACTTCGAAATGCACAACCGGATTGCCCATCTGCTTCTCCTTTCTGCCGCGTAGCTTCATGGGTGTGCTACACCGAAATCTAATGCATAATGGTGACAGCGAGCGTCACCTGTTTTGGAGGTTTAGAGGAAAAGGGTGTCACGCACCGCAAGGCTGCTAGAGCTGCTCATAAGGGTTCAGACCAAGCCCCGTTTTACGGCCGCGGAGCTGGCCGAGGAGTTCGGGGTCAGCAGGCGCACAATGCTTAGGGACCTCGGGGCACTTTCGGCAATGGGCGTGCCACTGCGCTCCACGCCGGGTCCGGGGGGCGGGTACTCTCTGCCGCGGGGCGGCAGGAGGCTCTCGCCTTCGTTAACCGTGGACGAGGCGCTCGCGCTGATCGCCTCTTATGAAGCCCTACTCAGGTACCCGGTGCATCCCTTCTCCACTCAAGGCTTTTCGGCGGTGACCAAGCTGCGGGCCGCCCTGCCCAAAGAGGTCGTGGCGGAGCTCGACAGGCTCAGGAGGCACGTTTATGTGGGTGGTCCGGTACGCGACTACGAAGCCCCGCTCTTGGGCGAGCTGCTTTCGGCGGCACTCGACGGGGCGCATCTGAAGGTAGCCTACGACTCGATGGAGTCGGGAGTCACGGAGCGGGTGATCTTCCCGTACGGCTTATACGCCTCTCAGGGGTACTGGTACTGTGCCTGCTTCGACCGAAGGAGGGAGATGAACGTCCTGATGCGGGCGGACCGCTTTCTTTCGGCCGAGAAGGCTGAGGGCTTCGAGCCGCCGCCGAAGCTCTCCATCGAAGGCTGGCTGAGCGCCGGGCGGGAAGCGGTCGGTGAGCGGCTTCGGTTTCAGGCGCGGGTCACCGAGCGGGGGAGGAAGAGCTTCGAGCTGACATCCCTCTTCGGCAGGGTCCCACCCGAGGAAGGTGGCGGCGGTAGCGTCGAGGCGGAAATTCCGCTCTCGCAGATCGACTACTACGCCTCGCGTCTGCTGAGCGTTGGCACGGACGTTGTGGTTGACTCCCCGCCGGAGTTGGTCGAGGCCATCCAAAACAAGGCCCGAGAGGTCCTCCGTCTCTACCAGTCCTGAAGTTCCTAACACCAGGACGCAACTAGGTTTGTAAGCTTATCGACGGACGAAAGCGCCTCGCCTTAGCGGTGAGAGGCGTGTAATACTAGGTGTAAGAGGATAGTTAGCGAGAATGTGCATTCTCGCAAGCTACCCGTCCAGCAAAGGAGCATAAAAGGAGGTGCAGCCCACGTTTATAACCGCTCAAAGTTACTTGCCGGGGTGGTGGCGAACTTAAAGGGCGCAGACCTTGTCTACTGGTTCAGGTAGTATAAAAGCACGAAGCCTGTGAAATCGCAGTCCGAAAAACCGGGTGGTATGCCGATGGCTGATGAAGACGGTAAGTGGCTTGGCCCCTCATCTTCGCAGGTATCGCCGCGTACAGTAGTCGTCGTCATCTTGACGGCGGTAGCAGTACTGGGTGGACTTTATCTAATTTATTTGTTGCGTGAGTTTGTAACCTGGTGCGTCATCGCTCTCTTCCTGGCGGTGGCGCTTAACCCGGCAGTCAACTGGTTTCAGCGGCTAGGTATCAAGCGCATCATCGCCATACTGCTGAGCTATCTTGGGCTTTTGTTGGGGATGGTGGGGATAGGGGTGGTGGTGGTGCCGCTGCTGATCAGCCAGATCGAGGGGCTGGTCGACTTCGCTATCGCTGTATCCCAAGATCCGGAGGAGTGGCTGGGTCACCTCAGAGATTTTGCCAATCAGCTCAGTTTAGGGTGGCTCTTCGATGCTGCCCTCACACAGCTACAAGACGTGCCTGCGCAGCTTGGCCAGTGGGCCGAAAGCTTTTTGTTGTCCACTGGAGGCTTTCTTATCGGCGCCGCGGGGTTCCTCGCTGCGTTAATCACTATCCTGGTGGTCTCGTTCTTCTTGCTCCTCGAGGCGGAGCGCTTCGTCAACCTCGGGTTACAGCTCTTCCCCGAGCGGCAGCAACCACGCATGCGAGGCATCCTTAAGCAGGTATCCGAAGCTATCTCTGGCTACGTGACAGGCAATCTCACCATCAGTTTGATCTGCGGTGTAGCTATCTACGTTGTACTAATAGTCCTCGGCATGCCTTACGCCATTGTACTGGCGCTGGTCGTCGCAATTCTCGACCTAATCCCCCAAATCGGCGCACTGGTGGGCGGAGCACTGCTGGTGGTTGTCGGTTTGTTCGTCAATCCCTTGTACAGTCTGATCCTCCTTGCCTACTTTGTGATCTATAAGCTTGTAGAGGACAACATTCTTACGCCGGTGGTCTACAGCCGCAGTGTCCAGCTACACCCGCTGGCGATCTTCCTGGCCGTGCTAGCCGGTGGTCTGCTCTACGGCATCCTCGGTACATTGCTGGCTATCCCGATAGCCGAGATCGTTCGTATCTTAGGTGTTGAGTGGCTGGCCACACGAACATCGTCGAATAAAGAGGAGGCTGAGGCTCGCTGACTGTTGCGGCTAGCAGCTCTAACGCTACCTGTGCACTACTAGCCTACAGGAGAACATCGCCCTGGCCAGAGTAGGTGAGGCAAGGTGCTGTAAAGCGCGAGAAAGAGAAAGTTAACAACGGCAAGCACACTCGAAGAGCGTTCGTACCTATACCTAAAGTAGTGCGTAGGGAACTGCCTGGGTGCCCCTACCAGGAGATCCCTTCTTCAGCCCTGCGCCGGATCTCGACTTTAATATCCTCAAGGGTCGTCAGCGGGGGTATGTCAGAAACATGCGTAGGTGGGTCTATAACGAAACGCTCATAAGGCGCGGTTATAAAAAGCCCTTCTGGTTCGATCTTCTCGCCGTCAGCAATCACACACCACACTTCGTCGTGGCAGACCGAGAGAGGAACGTGGTCAGTGCGACGCAGAGCTTGGGCAGCATTTTTGGGAGCAAGACGATGCCGGAAGGGACGGGTATCTGGCTCAATGATGCTATTGCGTGGTTACGTTTCAAACCTGCCGCAGGGAATGTCTTTGGCGTCTCTCCCGGCCACCAAAGTCTCTATGCGCTTTGTCCAATGCTCGTTATAAGTGAGGGGAGGCCCTGGATCGCGATAGGGACCCCCGGCGGTCGTACCATCACGCAGACGACACCGCAGATGCTAATCGACATGATCGATTTCGGGATGGACGTCCAGCAAGCGGTCACCGCTCCCCGCGTGAGTTATTCGGCCCCAAACACGCTCATGGTTGAAACCGGCATACCGCGGCCCGTTCGCACCGGGCTGTCGGCACTGGGCCACAACGTACAGGTAGACGAGCGTGGGCTCGGCAACGCCCACGGTCTGACAATCGACTACGACTCTGAGAGCAAACCGGTCCGATTCATGGGAGACGCCGATCCAAGAGACGAGGGGGCCGCACTCGGGTATTAAGCCCATCTTGGTTTTTGGCGCGTACGTGCTTACGCCCTTAGCGCACGGAATAAGGGCAGACCAAGACGGCTGTTATAATCTCGGCAGGTTTTTCATGCTAGCGAGAGTGGTGGAATGGTAGACACGCTAGATTTAGGATCTAGTGCCCTCGGGCGTGCGGGTTCAAGTCCCGCCTCTCG
>DASQSI010000069.1:0-3651 GCA_035642415.1 Rubrobacteraceae bacterium | reverse complement strand
AAGGAGGCCATCGAGCACTGGAAAGCCAAGGGTGTGGACCTCTCGGCGATCTTCTACGTGCCGGAGAAGGCCAAAGAGGTCCCCATCCGCAGGGTCGAGGACCAGGATCACCACCTCGACCAGGCTTTGGACAACCAGCTGATCGAACGCTCCCGCCCCGCCCTGGAGGATGGAGAACCGGTACGCTTCGAGGTCCCCATCGTTAACACCCGGCGTACGGTCGGTGGGATGCTCTCCGGCGAGGTCGCCCGCCGCTACGGAAACGAGGGCCTGCCGGAGGATACGGTCCGGATAGATTTCAAGGGTGTGGCCGGGCAGTCCTTCGGCGCCTGGCTGACCCGGGGCCTCACGTTCTGCCTTGAGGGCGCGACGAACGACTACGTCGGCAAGGGCCTCTCGGGCGGACGACTCGTGGTATACCCATCCCCCGACGCGGCCTACGAGCCGGAGAAGAGCATTGTGATCGGCAACGTGGCTCTCTACGGGGCCACCGCGGGCGAGGCTTATTTCCGGGGCTTCGCCGGGGAGCGCTTTGCGGTCCGTAACTCTGGTGCCCATACGGTCGTCGAGGGTGTCGGGGACCACGGCTGCGAGTACATGACCGGGGGGGTGGTCGTCGTGCTGGGCCCCACGGGCCGCAACTTCGCCGCCGGGATGAGCGGAGGTGTCGCGTTCGTGCTCGACGAGGAAGACCGCCTCTGTAAGCTTTACAACCCCGGGATGGTCGGCTTGGAGGTGGTCGAGTCGGAGGAAGATATCGCCCTGTTGCGTGGCCTGATCGAGCGTCACCTGGAGCTTACCGAGAGCACGATCGCGAGGAGGGTTTTGGAGAACTGGGAGGCGTTGCTGCCCAGGTTCGTCAAGGTCATGCCGCACGACCTCAAGCGTGTTCTCCGGGAGCGCCAAGAGGCGGAGCTAGAGGTGGTCAAGTAGTGGGAGACCCCAAAGGATTTCTGAAGATCGGGCGCAAGCCCACCCCCAAGCGCACTATCGAGGAGCGCATACAAGACTACAGATACATCTATAAGCCTATGCCGGAGGACGAGCTTAAAGGCCAGGCCTCGCGCTGCATGGACTGTGGGATCCCTTTTTGCAACATCGGCTGTCCTGTTAACAACCTAATCCCGGACTGGAACGACCTAGTCTATAAGGACCACTGGCGAGAGGCTATAGACCGGCTGCACAAGACCAACAACTTCCCGGAGTTCACGGGGATGCTCTGCCCGGCTCCCTGCGAGCCAGCGTGCGTCTTAACGATCAACGACGACCCCGTGACCATAAAGGAGATAGAGCTCTCCATCGTCAACCGGGCCTTCAAGGAGGGCTGGGTCACCCCCAAGCCCCCGTCGCTGGAGAAGAGGACGAGCAAGAAGGTCGCCGTAGTGGGGAGCGGTCCGGCGGGTCTTGCGGCGGCCCAGCAGCTCAACTGGGCGGGGCACCACGTGACGGTCTTCGAGAAGGACGACCGCATAGGCGGCCTCCTCATGTACGGTATTCCTGACTACAAGATCGAAAAATGGATCGTTGACAGGCGCGTAGCCATCATGGAAGAGGAGGGTATCGAGTTCCGCCCGAGCTCCTACGTCGGCTATAACCCGACTACTGAAGAGTTGCGGCGCGACTACGACGCCATAATTATCGCCGTCGGCGCTTTGGCCGGACGCAACCTGCGCGTGCCGGGCCGTGAGCTGGCGGGCATCCACCTGGCGATGGAGTACCTGGTACAGCAGAACCGTCGGGTCGCCGGTCTTGCGGTTAAAGCGGAGCCGATCAGCGCCAGAGATAAGCACGTCATCATCCTGGGCGGCGGCGACACGAGCGCCGACTGCCTCGGGAACGCCCATCGGGAGGGCGCCGCTTCGGTCAGTGTCTTCACCCACGGCCCTAAACCCCCGGACAACGCGGACCCCCTCAGCTGGCCGGACTGGCCGCTCATCCTCCAAACCTACCCCGTCCACGAAGAGGGCGGCGAGCGGCGCTGGAGCGTCGCCATCACCGGGTTCTCGGGCGAGAATGGTCAAGTAAAGAGGATGCACTGCGTCCGGACGGAGCGCACCCTCGACGGCCGGACCAATCCCCTGCCGGGCACGGACTTCGAGGTTGAAGCGGACCTTGTCCTCCTGGCTATAGGCTTCACCGGTCCCGTACGCGACAGGTTCCTAGAGGATCTGAACCTGGGCTACACCGAGAGGGGTGCCATCCCGGCCGTAGACGGCTTCGCCACCAGCGAGCCCGGCGTCTTCGTCGCTGGCGACGCCAAAAGGGGAGCGGACTTGATCGTGACGGCCATAGCCGAGGGTCGTAAGGCTGCCCGCCAGGCAGACGTCTACCTTATGGGCCGGAGCCTGCTGCCGGGGTAGCCGCCAGCACTTGTTCTTCCAGCCTGTCGCAGGCTTCGCGCACGAGACGGAGGCCTTCGTTCCTGGTGAGGGCTGCGTCCGAAGACGGGCTGCTCTGGAGGATCCCCGCCTCTGCTGTCTGGTAGGGACCTCCGGGGGGTTTTAACCTTTCGAGATGCTCTGAGCCCTGGACATCCGGGCCGATGAACTCCATTACGGAGTCCAGGTAGGTAGCGACCGAGGGGTCTTCGACCCCTCCCGTGACGGCGGCGTAGAAGAGGTCCGTACTCAGGTACGTGAAGCCCGGCACGAGGAGCTTGCCTCCATCGACCCTGAAAGCGCTGGCCCGGTCGTCCGGCTCGACGGCCAGTCCCTCCTTTCTAACCCTGCTCGCCGCGCCGGAGACCAGGGCCGCTATCGCCAGGACGACCTCCGGATAGTTGCTGTCTATGCCCCGTAGCTCGACCGTCCCGTGTTGGTTGGGCCGTACCGGGTTCCAGAGGGCCGCGAGCACGTTGTCTCCCATCTTGGGGAAAAGATCGCTTCCAACGCCCGCGTTGTCCATCGCCTCGAGCCAGGATCGGTAGCTGGCAAGCTGACGCTCGGCCAGCTCTTCTATGCCCCTGGCGTACGGCCGGAGACCGCCCACCTCGGGCAGATCTGTGTAGAGCCCTTCCCAGCCGAAAAAGGCGCTGCCCCGGTAGAAGGCCGTGCGGGCCGCTAGCCCCTGCATCCGCCCCTCGTAGAACGGGGAGGCGCGGCTGAGCGCTATAAGCGCCGGGTCCAGGGCCGTGCCCAGGTTGTAAAGGTTCAGCAGCTCCTCCCGCGCGGCCGCCGAGGCCTCGCTGGAAACCACCATGTCGGGGTCTACCGTCCTCGCGGGAAGCTCGAGGTGCAGGTGGACGCCGGCGCACCTCCCGGCGTGAAGAAACCGCCCGTGCCCGATCGTACGCGCCTGCAGCTCGTAGCGCGGCTCATCGCGGAGGACCGGCGTTACGGGCAAGGGATACGTGGCTAGCGGATAGAGCCTGATGCCCAGGTCCTGTCCGGCCTGTAGAGCGGAGTTCAATATCTTCAGGTACGACTCTGAAAGGTCTGTGGCCGTGTGGACGGGCGGGGTGTTTATCTCCACCAGGCTCTTGAAGCCCTCTTCCACGAAGCGCTCCACCGCCAGGCCCTCCGCTCCGGCCGCCTCCCGGCAGCGTGCCAGAAAGTCGTCCGCCCGGTCGGAGAGCGCGCCGACTCCATCCACCAGGAAGAACTCTTGCTCGAGACCTATGCGTCGCTCCATTGCTCTCACTATTCGTTTACC
>DASQSI010000068.1:0-8274 GCA_035642415.1 Rubrobacteraceae bacterium | reverse complement strand
TACCGCTTGCCCGAGTCCACCTGCCACCCTGGAAGCAACAGACTCCAAAGGTGCTTTTGCCGATCCTGGACCATGTCGTTTTCGGCGCCGCGTGGGGGCTTTTGTACAGGACCCTGAGGCCGGACCGGGTTTAGATCGTCCTCTTGCTTGCGCTACTCTGTACCCTCGGCCGAGGGTCGCACGCGCATAGACGTGACGCTGACCTACGCTGATCCGCCCGGCGGCAGGCTGGGGGAGCTGGCGGCCGAGGCCATCCAGAACCCCGAGCGCCAGCTGGGCGAAGACCTCGAGAACTTCGCCAGGAGGGCCGAGCGGGGCGAGTTGGATCTGAGAGGGCCAGGCGCTCAGGCATAGAGAGAGCGGGTAAGAAGGCGCCGTCGGTCCCGTCTTTTGATAAAATAAGGGCCGGCGGTTTCACCGCCGGCCCTTATTAGCGATAAGGAGAGGCCCCCCGTGAGCATCGCGATAGCGGCATTGATCGTATTGGTAGTGGTGGCTATCATCGCGATCCCGATCCTGATCGGCGTTTTAGGCCGCGCCGGTTCGAGAAACCCGAACCGGGCGGAAGGTGAGGAAGGCCAGGCACGCCAGGAGCGTGAGAGCGGAGAGCGGCGCCGGTAACGAAGGCTCTGTGGGCCAAGTAGTAGGCTCGTTATCTTCCCCTGGCGATCTAGCTTACGCGATACCGCCCCGAATCATCGAGGCGCGTGAGGCTGGAGAGCGCGTGGTCTTCACTAACGGCTGCTTTGATCTTCTCCATCCCGGACACGTTTCCTACCTCCGAGCGGCACGTTCTTTGGGCGACGCCCTCGTCGTGGGCCTCAACTCGGATGCCTCGGTCAGCAGGCTCAAAGGGCCGCTCCGTCCCATCGTTTCCGAAAGGGATCGAGCCGTTATGCTCTGTGCCCTCGAATTCATTGATGCGGTGGTCATCTTCACCGAAGACACACCAGAGCGCCTTCTGCGCGAGTTGAAGCCTGCCGTGTACGTGAAGGGGGGCGATTACCGCATCCAGGACCTACCAGAGGCACAGATCGCCGCGAAGATCGGGGCCGAGGTCAGGATACTGCCCTTCGAACCCGGGTATTCGACCACCGCCCTGATCGAGAAGATAAAGAACTTGTAGGGCTAGCGGAGTAGGCAGCCGTCTTTAACGACGAACCAAAGCCTAGGCTGAGGAGCCGGAAGCTAGTCCAGCAGGTCACGCAGGCTTGCGGCGTGGGGGCTGCTCTTTATCTTGGCGAGGGCGGTGAGTTGTATCTGGCGGATGCGCTCGCGGGTGACGTCGAAGCGCTCACCGACCTCTTCGAGGGTTTTGGGTTGACCGCCGGTGAGGCCGAAGCGGTACTCGAGGACCATGCGTTCGCGCTCGGGGAGGCTGTCCAGCGCTTCTTGCATGCGGCTCTTGAGGAGGGAGGTCTTGGCTAAGTCGTGTGGCGTCTCCGAGTCCTCATCGGCTATAAAGTCGCCGAGTTCTGAAGAGTGATCCTCGCCGACCGGGATCTCCAGGGAGATCGAACGCCGGCTCACGCGGCGGATGCGCACGATCTCTTCGACCTCTACCTCCATCGCGCGGGCAACCTCGGCGTCTTCGGGATCGCGGTTCAGATCGGCGGCCAGGCTCCGGTGTACCCGGTAGTATTTGTTGATCTTCTCGACCATGTGCACCGGGACGCGGATGGTGCGTCCCTTATCGGCGATGGCGCGGGTGACGGCCTGCCGGATCCACCATGTCGCGTACGTAGAGAACTTGTACCCCTTGCGGTAGTCGAACTTCTCGACCGCGCGCATGAGCCCGATGTTGCCCTCTTGGATCAGGTCCAAAAGCGAGACGCCGCGCCCGGCGTATTTCTTAGCTATAGAGACGACGAGCCTCAGGTTGGCGCGCGTCAGGTGAGCCTTGGCTCTACGGTCGCCTCTCTCAACGCGCTTGGCGAGGTAGACCTCCTGAGACTTGGTGAGAAGGGGTGTCTTGCCGATCTCGTCCAGGTACATCTGGACGGGATCGCCTGTATAGCGGGTGCGAAGATCGCCCTCGAGGACCTCCTCGACGAGCTGAGCATCTTCTTCTTCATGGTGAAGGGTGTCGTGTAGGAACTCCGCGTCGACGACCTCTACGCCATGTTCGCGGAGAAGACCGTAAACTTGTTGGATCTCCTCAGTCGAGAGGTCTACTTCCTGGAGGAGACCTAGAACCTCGCTCGACTCCAGGGTGCCCGACTCCTGGCCGGCCTCAAAGAGTTCCTGGATTTCTTCTATGTCCCGAAGATCGCGTTGAGGTTGCAACTTCTCCTCTAGGTCCCCCTTGAAACCCTAGACTTGCCTACGCGTACTATATCCGAAACGTTTTAAAGGTCAAAGACCCATGCGGAAGGGGTGCTCCTTGCTGAATCTGAGAAACTTGTACCGTGCTTTCCACGAATCCCGAAAAGCTGCTCGCAAACATGCGAGTTTGGCCGTGACGGGTGACCTCCCCGAGGCTGAGAAACTGGCGGATCTACTGGGCGCAGGGAGAGACCTCGGACGCGCGGAGGCGGTCCTGACTGTGGCGGCAGGCCGGGCCTCGCTTTCTGGCAAGGCTGTCGAAGACCCAGGAGAGATCCCTATGCCAGCCGCCTTATCGAAGGAGATAGTCCTCCGGGATGTTGTGCCTTGGGTCGTGGGTTCCCTCGATGAGGATCACCTGGTCGCTCTGGGGCGAGGTTATCCTGTCTTTCGACGCGCCGTGTGCGAGAGGATCATCCACAAAAACGCCCGCCAGAACGGTGTAATAGGGGCGCTCCCCATCCCGGGTGCCGATATGCCCGCTATCGTTGCCAACCAGGGACGGATGGTTCTCGGTATTGCTGCGGTCTACGGCGAGGAGATCTCACTCGAGCGAGCGCGGGAGCTGCTCGGGGTGTTGGCCGCCGGGCTCGGCTTCCGGGCGCTCGCCCGACAGGTTTTGAAACTTGTTCCGGTCGCAGGCTGGGCGGCCTCGGGAGCCATAGGCTACGCAGCTACCCTGGCCGTAGGTCGGGCCGCAATTGTGTACTTCGAGCGCGGCAAAAAAGAGCCCGAACCCGAGCAACTAGCCGAGATACGACGGTCGGCGCGCAAGGAGGCAGGGGACTTCCTCGCACGAATACGACGGCTGTAACCGCGCGATCTGGCGCTGAAGGGTGCTTCGTCACGCATCTGTATAATGGCGATGTACCATTACGGGTTCGTAAGCCTATAGGGAGGACTCATTTGGCGAGGTGGTTGCCTCTCCTCGAACCCGAGGCGGACGTCGTCTCGGAGCTTGCGCGAGTAACTGGAGTGGATGCCCTATGCGCCCGCGTGCTGGCGAACCGAGGCGTGGTTCCCGAGGCCGCTGCAGACTTCCTCTCTCCTTCGCTGAAGACGATCGGAGCGCCCGAAGGGGGAGCTTGGCTTGTGGCGGCCCGGCGGGTCGTGCGGGCGATAAATAACGGCGAGCGGATCGGGATCTTTGGCGATTACGATGCCGACGGCATTACCTCGGCTGCCGTTTTGTGCGTTGCGCTCTCTCGCTACACAAACAACCTAATGGTCAAGCTTCCGACGCGCCAGACAGGTTACGGTTTGCTAGAGCCTTACGTGCGGGACCTTTTTGCCGAGGGGGTGAACCTGCTTATCACCGCCGACTGCGGGATATCAAACAGGGCAGAAATCGAGCTGGCCAATACTCTGGGGATGGACGTGATCGTGACGGACCACCATATCCCGCCGGAGAACCCTCCCGATACGGCCGTGGCTGTTCTCGACCCGAAGCTCTGGGACCCTAAGGACCCCTTAGCGGGCGTCGGCGTTGCCTGGAAGTTTGCCTTGGCGGTGGCCAAGGAGATCGAAGACCCGGACAGGAAGCGGCACCTCGGCAGACTTCTGGACTTCGTATCCATCGGGACGATCGTGGACATAGCCCCTCTCGTCGGAGATAATCGTGCGCTCGCCTGTATGGGTCTCCGGCACATCAACCGTTCGCTTCGCGCCAGGAGCATTCGACCCGGCATTGGTGCTCTCCTGAAGGTGGCGGGGGTGAAGGACACCTTGAACGAGGAGGACTTGGGATGGAAGCTTGGTCCGCGCCTGAACTCCATAGGGAGGATCAAAAACCCCCGGCCTGCCCTGGACCTTCTCCTAACCGATAACCGCCGTGAGGCTCTGCAGATAGCATCTCTTCTCAACCAGCTGAACTCCGAGCGACAGCTGCGGACCCGTTACGCGGTAGAGAGGGCACTCGTCGAGGTGAACCCGGAGGAGGACTTCAAGGTCGTGGTTACAGAGGAGACTGGGGGGCTTGCGGGGCTCGTTGCGGGCAAGATCGCGGGAGCGGTGGGACGCCCGGTAGCGGTGCTGAACAGGCGCACGGACGGGTCCTACGCAGGGTCAGCTCGCTCCGGAGAGACGGATGTGGATCTTTATGGGGCGCTCTTTCGGGTGCGGCACCTCTTGGGAGGATGGGGTGGGCATCGCAAAGCGGCAGGCTTCTCGATATCGCTGGGTAACTTTGACGCCTTTGTGTCCGGGGTGAACGAGGCGGTGCGGGCGCAACTCGAGGAGAATCCGGAGCTTTTTACTCCTCCCATAAAGATCGACGCAGAGCTCTCGCTTAAGGACATATCCAACGGTTTCCTGGACTGGCACGAGAGGCTTGCCCCGTTCGGGAGTGGTAATTGTCGTCCTGTCTTCGTCGCTGAAGGGTTGCGGGTCGACGGCGCGCGGCAATTGTGGGAGGGGATGAACCTTCTGCGCCTTAGGGAGGGGATTTCGGCGAAGCTTGCCGGACCGGAAGGGACGGTGCCGGCGGGGGCGTTCGAGGCAGCGTACACGGTGAGCCGGAACGCTTACACCGGGGCAGCGGAGCTTGAGATAATCGATTGGAAGACCGGTTAGGTTGAACGCCATCGGGGTTGACGTCGGGGGAACGAAGATCGCCGCAGGCGTGGTAACGCCGGAGGGTGAGCTTTTGGCCGAGGTCAGGTACCCGACTGTGGCGAAGAAGGAGCAGCTCTTATCGAGCATCGCTCGCGCCGTTACCGAAGTCGAGGAGGGGTTCGAGATCGGCGGAGTATGCCTGGCGGTGCCGGGGAGCATTCTGTCGGCCGAAAACAAGGTGATCGACTCGCCAAATTTGCACCCCATCGAAGGAATCCCTTTAAAGGACGAGCTTGAGAAGAGAACGGGGTTGCCGACTACCGTCGAGAACGATGCCAACGCCGCAGCGTGGGGTGAGTTCAGGTTTGGAGCGGGAAGCGAGGTGGAGCACCTCGTTTTCCTCACCTTGGGCACGGGAGTGGGGGGTGGTGTGATCGCGCATGGCTTGCTTCTTCGGGGAGCGCAGGGGGCAGGTGGCGAGCTCGGGCATGTGACGATCCAGGCGACGGGGCCACGGTGCGGTTGTGGCAACCGCGGTTGTTTGGAGGCTCTGGCCTCTGGAACGGCTATAGGCCGCCGCGGTCGGGAGGTCGCCAGCGAGAGACCAAACTCGGCCCTGGGCCGGCTTGCCGTTGAGAGAAAGGTGCTCGGAGAGGATGTTACGGAGCTTGCCCTCGAAGGCGACGAGGCAGCACGCTTGGTTTTGGAGGAGACTGGAGTGTGGCTCGGCATCGGGCTGGCCGGGTTCGTGAACATCTTCAACCCCGAGGTCATCGCCGTCGGCGGCGGAGCTTCGAAGGCAGGTGACTTGATCTTGGATGCCGCCCGCAAGGAAGTGCAACTGCGCGCCCGCTCCCCGGCCCGCGACCTCGTGAAGATCAAAGAAGCGACCTTAGGCCCCGAGTCCGGCATCCTCGGCGCCGCCGCCCTGGCGCGCAACCCCTCGGGCGAGTACGTGCTCGGCCCGTAAGAAAGCTTCCTTGCCCCTCGTAGTCGTTCCGACCCCTATAGGCAACCTGGAAGATATTACCCTCCGCGCCCTACGTTACCTGCGGGAGGCGGATCTTATAGCCTGCGAGGACACCCGGAGGACAGGCCGTTTACTCGCTCACTACGGGATAAAGAAGCCGCTCCTCGCCTACCACGAATACAACGAGGAGCGTCTCGCTCCGGAGCTTGCTGGGAACGCCCACGCAGCCTTGGTGGCGCTGATCTCCGACGCCGGCACCCCGGTCGTCTCTGATCCCGGCTACCGGCTGTTGCGGGCGTGCATCGAAGCCGGCGTTGAGATCGAGGTGCTACCGGGACCCTCGGCGGCGATCACGGCGCTCATCGCCTCGGGGTTGTCGGCGGATACGGTCGTATTTTTGGGCTTCCCGCCGCGCAAGGGACGAGAGCGTGAGAAAATCTTCGGGCGCGTCGCGCGTGAGGAGGCTACCTTCGTCATCTTCGAGTCGCCGCACCGACTGGCGAAGACGCTTGAGAAGTTGCCCGCAGAGGCGCCGGTCGCGGTGTGCAGGGAGCTGACGAAGCTGCACGAAGAGGTGTTCCGCGGAGCGGCCGGAGAGGCAGCAGAGCACTTTGCGAAAGGGACGCGAGGCGAGATCGTGCTGGTCGTTCGAGGCGGCACCACAGGGGAGGCTCTAGTAGGCTTGGACGAGGCCGTTGAGAAAGCGCGGTGGTACCTCGCGCAAGGTCAGAGTCCCTCAAGAGCGGCGGCCCGGGCAGCCAGGGAGTCAGGCCGGAGTCGGAGGGAGGTCTACGAGCAACTCGTGAGCTCTTAATTATCGCAGTTCGTTGTCGGTAGCTACTAAGACCGGAAAATAGGCGCGTCTCTTGGAGTGAGACCTCTTCCGGTAACCCGGCCTCTTGCTACATGCTTAGCTGAACAAGCTAGAGACAGATGGCTACTAGTAGTAGCCATCGATATGGACATGAAAAGAAGGCCGGGAAGGGTAAGTAGACAGCGAGGGAGAAAGGAGAAAATAAAGTTCCGTGAGCACACCCGGCCCTAAGAAAAGTGCTTTAAGCTCCTCCTAACGGAAAAGGTCTGCTCTACGCTAAGAGCGACGCTATCAATGCGTGATACTCATAAGAGTCTAAGCTCTCCTTACACGTCGCTTTCCCTTCGAGCCGCTCGAGATAGTCCTCTACCCACAAGTAAAGGCGGTGCTCCTCTTCGCCGCGGGCGCTACCGTCGTCTACTACTGATACATGTGCTGGTGCTATGCTTCTCATTGCCTCCTCCTTTTGCTGTCGTGCTTGTTTCGTACTCTACTAGCCTGAAGCCTACCTTAGAGGCAGGCACCCGAGCATCGGCCGAATAGCAGAAAATGGAGAGACTAAGCAGATGTATCTTTGGTCGTGTGTCTATATCGTCCGACAGGATGCAGCGGAAAGACCTATTCCCGACGCCGACCTTAACCTCCGCCGGGCATACCCAGTGCGAGTAAGAGAAGGACCTACTTAATACCTACCCCATGTGGGCGTGTGTTTTGGAACCAAGAGCTCTTGCCGCGCGACCTTAGAGTTGGGGCACCCCGGACCGAGTGCCCCACAGCTTACGCAGCGAGCATGACAGCCCAACTCAGTGAATACTACCGTCGTGGGGTGGCGGCGATGGTCGCACACAGCCCCTGAGCTTGGGTTGCTCCCCATGACCTAGTCTGTGTTATGAACGTCCTTCGCCCAGATACCACCCATCTTCCTCTGGGCTACTTCATAACTCACCCGAACCCCCTCCGTCAGGGACTTTGCTTTGGCGTATACCGCTATACCAGTATGGTGCACGAAGACGGCTTCGCCTCCATCGTCTGGATGGATGAAGCCGTAACCACCCTCGCCGTTAAACCAACACCCCACGGTTCCAGTTTTTTGGTTGAGCGCCAAAACCCTCCTCCCTTCTCCTGGCAACAGGAGCGGAGTATAGGAGAGCTGTTTGAGGTTTCTGTTAGTTAACGATGAACCTTAGTGAAGGTTCGATTAAGAAATCCTGGTAGTAGGGGCTCAGGTATTTATGTCTTAATGAATAGGCTGGGAGCCTCTGCTTTAGGACGCCGACCTATATAATTTTCGCTTCGTGAGCGAGCGCGGTTTGCGACCCGGCGCTAGATACCCTCGTGGGCCTTCTCCGTACCCCTCTGAGCTGCCTGCACACCTTGCTGGCCAAAGGTGAACATAGAGTTAACAAAGTCCATGTAGGCGTTAACAGACTCCTGAGTGAGCGTCTGCCCAGCCTCCGTAGCCCGCTGCTGTTGTTCGGCTAACTGCTGGCCCATCTGCCTAGTGTCCTCTGCCTGGGTGCGAAGGTTCTCTATTACCCTGTTGAAGAACTCCTGGGTAAGCTGAGCGTTGTGCTCCTGGACGTTCACGCCCAGATCCGCTGCCGCTCTAGAG
>DASQSI010000067.1:0-18787 GCA_035642415.1 Rubrobacteraceae bacterium | reverse complement strand
CCACTTGCGCGGCATTCATGTACGCGGCGCTGCGGTGGCGCACCGCTTCGGTCTGGCCCGCAATGTTGGTTCACGCCGTGTTTAGCTTCGCTAGCGCCATCTCAACGCCCGGGGCTGTTCCGTACCTGATCCTGCTGCTCGGCATTGCTAGCACGTTGGGCTTTGTTGGGTACGGCGTGTTACTACTGCGTAACCCACGCGTGCGTGCGGATGGAGCCTGACGGCGGTAAAAAGTCTTGATTCCTAGGTTGAAGCTACTCGTGGAGGCCGGCCATACGCTTCTGGCGTTCGATCACAGCCTTTATCTGCCGGGCGTCGGGAAGCGCCATGCGTTCGAGGTTGAGGCGGCGTCCGTCGTTGATCTCGATGGTGAGGGTGCAGTTCACCCAGCCACGTATAGAGACGCTCGCGACCTGCTTGAGCCCTACAGAGGCGGTGTTCTGGCCTGGAAACCCGGAGCTGAGCTCTACCCGATCGGAGTAGACGCTGAGCACGTTGTTGCCGGTGCCGGTACCTTGCGCTATCGGTCTTTGTTCCATGCCTGCTTTCCTGATCTACAGACCCGTATTGTACAAAACGTCCGAACAGAACCCGGAGACCACTCCGGGTTCTGTTGGTAAGGAGAGTAACCCGGGCCGCAACAATGGCCGGCCCGGGTCAGTTTTGTGGGCCCTTTAGGAGGCTGTTCCTCCGGCGGTCCTCTCCAGAGGATCGGGAAGCGTGCGAGCACTACCGTTAGGGTCGGTGGCAACGAGCTGCTCGGAGTAGCCGTAGACACCGTGCTCGGAGATGTCAAGGCCGTTGAGCTCCTCCTCGGGCTTGACCCGCAGGCCGATGGTGGCTTTGAGCGCCGCAAAGACCGCGTAGGAGGTTATGAAGGTAAATGCTCCGGCCGTGGCGATACCCAGGGCCTGGATACCAAGCTGATAGAAGCTCCCTGTGTAAAAGAGGCCTCCCTGGCCGGCTCCCACCGACTCTGCTAGCGCAGGAGTGGCAAAGAGACCGCACGAAAGCGTGCCCCAAACTCCGCCCATACCGTGGGCTGCGATGGCTCCGAGAGGGTCATCCACTCCGATCTGGTCCACGAGTACTAACGTTACGTACATGACTATACCGGCCACGAACCCGATGACTATAGAGGCCCAGGGGTCCACGAAGGCGCAGGCGGCGGTAATGGCAACGAGCGCCGCTATCGCGCCGTTGCCGGCCATCCCGACGTCGATGTTGCGTCGGTAGATGTAGCTCATGGTCATCGCCCCCAGAACGCCCGCACCGGCGGCGAGGTTAGTGGTGAGAGCTATGTCGGCGAAGGGCGCTCCTACGGCAGACAACGTCGAGCCGGGATTGAAGCCCCACCAGCCGATCCAGAGGATCAGGACCCCAAGCACCGCAAGTGGCATGTTGTGGCCGGGGATAGTCTGTGGGCGACCCGCCTCGTCGTACTTGCCGATCCTGGGTCCGAGCAGGAGCGTCCCGGCCAGCGCCGCCATCGCGCCCTGCAGGTGGACAACCGTCGAGCCCGCAAAGTCCTGCATCCCGAGCTCGGTGAGCCAACCGCCGCCCCAGATCCAATGCGAGACGGTCGGGTAGATCAAGCCGGCAAAGACGACCGCGAAGATCAGATAAACAGCGAACTTGGTCCGCTCGAGCATCGTGCCCCATACGATCGCTAGAGACACGAGTGCGAAGGCGACCTGAAAGAGGAACTTGGCCGAGAGTGGCACCGCTGTCCACGAAAGCCCGGCGAAGGTGGCGTTTGCGTCCGCGCCTGGGTTGGTGAAGAAGCCGTGGAGGCCGATGATGGGGTTGAGGGAGTCGCCATCGCCGAAAGCAAATGCGAAGCCCGCGATCCAGTAAGCTATGAGCCCTATGCCCATGTTCGCCAGAATCTTCGCCACCACGCTCCCGACGTTCTTCATCCGGGAGAAACCGACCTCGAGCATAGCGAAGCCTGCTTGCATAAATAGCACCAGTAGCGCCGCCACAACCACCCACACGGTGTCTATGGCGAGGGAAACATCCTCAATCGTCGATGTACCCGCGGTCGTTGGTGTGTCGCTTGCCAGAGCTAGACCCGGGGTCGTCGCTACCAGCAGCAGTGCCATAGTTGGTAACAGAATAAGCCTCTTCAAAGCAAAGATCCTCCTTAATAATCGCGTATCTATAAGCCGAACATAGTCTACGTTCGTGATCCTTTCAGGGTCTTTGGCCCAATGTATAAACATCGGCTTCAAAATAGATTGCGACGTTATCCCTGCGGAAAACGTCCTTCTAGCGGTCGACGAAGCTGGAAGGTTTTTCGGGGGCGCGTCCCAGGAGCTGCATGGCTTTGATGCCTAGTGTGAGGCGTTCGCGATCCTCGCTCTTGTCTACGTCCAGGTGCGTCAGCTCGCGGACACGTTCTAGGCGGTAACGGATGGTGTGGCGGTGGGCGAAGAGATCGGCGGCGGTTTTGGCCGTGCTGGCATCGTTGCCGAGAAAGGTCACTAAGGTCTGCACGAGCTCTGTCCCATAGCGCGAGTCGTAGGAGACTACCGGGCCCAGAGTCTCGGCGTAGAACGATTCGAGTTCTTCGGGGTCCTCCTGGAGGACGCGAAACAGTAGCTTGTAGGTGCCCGTCTGCTCGAAGGTTGAGACCGAAGAGGGGCCGCTGATGCGATGTCCGATCTCTAAAGCGACCTCCGCCTCCGTGTATGCGTCCGAGAGGAGCGCCGGGTCTCCCTTGAAGCGTCCGATGCCGACCGAGATCGTAAGATCCGGCAGTAGGCCCTTCACGTAGCGCTGGACAAGAGAGGCGAGGTTCAGGGCCTTCTCCATGATCTCTCCGGCCGGGACGTCGTCGGATGGCCCTAGAAACAGGATTACATTGTCTGAGCGTGGGCCGAGCAGGAAATTCGAGAACAAGGTTCGCGTCTGGATGCGCACGGCGTCAGCCAGACGCCTTTTTAGCTCCTGGATCGCCGACTCCTTCATCCTCCGCCGCCCCAGATAGCCGGCGAAGTTGTCTATGTCCACGACAACCGTCAGAGCACCTGAGGAGAGGTTGGCACCCAAGTACCGGGCGCGCTGGAGTAGCAGGTCTACCGAGCCGTGGTGTCCCGAGATGACATCGTCTACAAAGTCCCCCCGGACTCCGAGCTCCGTCTCCAGCCGTACTCGCTCCTTGCCGAGCTCGGCTTCGAGGGCGCGTATGGCCCAATACAGGACCACCACGTCCTCAGGGCCCAGGGGGTGGTTCGCGAAGTCTACCCAGAGGTAGCCCGCCGGGAGGTGGGCACCGATGGGCGTCCAGAAAAGCTCCGTCTCTGCTACCCGCCACCGCTCCACGGGTACCGAGAGGAAGCCGTTGGGCAGACGCGCGTAGCGGTCGCGGCGGTCGCGGCGGGTCTCCTCTACCCCGGAGCCCCTGGAAGCCCGTAGCCCGTGCGTCTCAAGGGTGGAGATCAAAGCTTGCGTACCGGATCTATCTTTCGCGGGATCGCCGCCGGCAAGCAGGCGACCGACCGGGTCCTCAACTACAACGGAGCGGCCGAGGAGACCTGCGAGCTTGTCGGCCAGCTTCGATATGGAGTCCTCGCCTCCTGCGCTCTCGATCAGGGCTCGCGCCGCCTCGTGAGAGTATCGCAAGAGCCCGCTCCCTTCCCCATTCTTCGCGAATAAGGAAAGCATCTCGCGCAGCGGCAAATCCGGGGGGACGGCAACAAGTCCCAGACCGAGTTCCTCAGCGTGCTTTAACGCCTCCGCCGAAGGCTTGCTTTGGGTGCGCCACACAACCGCGGGCGCGCCCTCTTGCGCGACGGTGGCTAGGAACTGGATGCCTAGCGTTTTCCTGGAGGTCACGGCAACCTCGTCGGGAGCGAGCCAGCCGTCGGCCTCCTCATCTACTGCCAAGCCCTTGACAGGACGTCCCGGTTTTCCTGGTGTCAGTCGCTGGGCGCCAAGCTCTTCGGTAAGGGTGTTAAACAGCTCCTTAAGGATCATACGTCTCCGAATAGCGCTCGTTACGGTCTCTTATACAAATGTATAACCTTATACTATACGACGAGTGGCAGGTGGGTTGAAAAACCTCAAAAACACCGCCGCGCGCCTTGATCCCCAAGCGAAATCCTACCAGCGTTCCAAAGGGGAAAGCGCTGTCTTGGTTCATGAGGCCGAAGCCTCCAAGGCCCTGGCTCGTTTTTTCATCCCGCCTCTCTCACGGGTACCACGGGTGCTACCGGCAGGCTATATAGCGGCCGGTTGTGAGGAGCGATTATCTCCGACGGAGCACCATAGTTCGCTAGCAGCGTTACCGCCCGTTCCGGCGTCGGTATGTTCCGTACTCCTTGTACGAACACCACCCTGCGTCGAACCTTGTCACGCAGCTCGAACCAGCTTTCGCCAGTGTAGGGATTATTCTTGAAGAAAGCTATGCAATAGTCACCTGACTCCGCCAGAAGCGGCATCACCTCGTTGTCGTTACGCTCGGCAAACCCCGATTCCCACCCCTTCTCCTCGAAGATCTCCCTGGCATCCTCGAAGCAGCGCCACATCTGCCATTCCCACACCATCGTGGCCTCCTTTCCTCTAGGTGTTAGGCTCTAGGAACCCCGATGAATCCTTACAGCTATATCTTAAGCACGAGGATGGCACAAATGCCTTATCCAAGGGGCCAAAAATGCGGCTGCTCGCAGGAAGAGCAATGGGCCAGGTAGCCCAGGACGTAGATCCTCAAAGAGGGCTTGGCTCACCCTATGAAGTTCTCCGTTTGAGGTTCTCTCGATCGGCCCCGCAAGAAGGACGTGGCTAAGGAGCCATCCGCCGTGGAGAATCGAACGGAATTCATGCCGGCGACACAACGTCTTGGCCTGACGTGACGTCGCCAGGATCGCCTTGGGCCGGGTTGGCCTTCGAACGCACATTAGCTGATTGTGCCCCGTCTTCTCTGACGCCGAGCATTTCTTCTGCCCGCTCGGCGACCCTCGTATATGTCATCTGCACCTCTCGGAAGAAGATGGCGAACCGCTCGTTTCCAGTTTCCTCCGCTTCGAGAGCGTACCCAGCACACCTATCGGTCTCCTGCAGTGCGCTGTGAAGCACCTTTAGGAGGTTGCGGTGCTCCTCCTTATTCCCTGCGGTTTGATCCTCGGCGTTCATCTCAGCCTCCTAACGATCAGTCCTAACATGATCCCTTCCGAATTGAATTGCCCCCGGCAGGCTTGGATCTCGGCCTTTAAGCCCTTGCTGGGGGTGAGAAAGGAGTGACGTCACTGTACAAGCGCCGACGGCAACAATTCTTCAGACATAAGTATAGGGTTCAACTCTAATACGCAGGTAGCGTTTGGACACAAGGCCACCCCCGGCCTTCTTCAAGACGCAAAACGGTTTTCAGTGACAGATGAGGGGAGGAGAAGGCGAGACGAAAGCTCAATGACTTTCTAGTACTCGTATGGTCGCGGTCGTGCCAGTTGACCATAAACCTGTATCCCAACGGCGAGAAATTTCCTACAACAGGCCAATTACAACGCTTTGGCTGAGGGCCTACAGTTAGGCTAGTAGCCGTCGAGTCTGGGGACGAAAGATGCCAAAGACCGTCGAGAACCGTCACGTAGGGTTGGATCTAGCGGCTTCTCGTGAAGCGCCTTTGAGTACCCTTCATAAACTTCGGGCCATCTACGAGATGGTGACGGATGCGCCCGCCACAACAAGTCCACAAGAGCTTAGGCGCTTGAGCTGCGAGGCATTCGTTGAGCTGTTCGAAGGTACAGATTACCTGATCTTCGGGGAAGAGCACCTCCCCCAAACACCGGGACACGTCTTTATCATGAACCACCTCTCGAACCAGCTCGACGACCTGCCCTTCGACCACTTCGTCCCGACGGTTGACGCTCACTTCGTCTCGGCGATGATCCTGTATAGGAAGTATGGCGAGGCACCGGTCCGCGTCGTCCGCAAGTCCAACCCGGGCGAGCACGAGCATCGGAGGTTCTACGACCGTCTCGGTCACATCTACGTCTATTCCAGGTGCCTGAACCCCGCAGAGTACAGCTTAGGTGTCACTCTGGAAGAGCGTCATCGGTTGTTTTTGGATGCCGCGAGCAAGCATCTGCGAGACGGCAAGAACATTGTCATCTGCCCGGAGGGGATCTCGACCAAGACGGAGAACTCACCTCTACCGTTCAAGGCTGGGGCCTTTCGCCTGGCGACATATGCTCGGCCCGAGCCCTTGCTTGTTCCCGTAGCCGTCGCCAACTTCGACAAGGATATATCACGCACCAAGCTGGTCGCGGTTGTACACGAACCCATCCGCATCTCCGAGCACATCGGCGGAACCTTCGACGATAGGTCGCTCTACGAGTTCGTCAACGACTATGTGTACAAGTGCTTCCGCGACTATGTTCATGAGGCCGTGCGTTTGGCTGGCTGAGCATCTAACATTGACGGCCAGAGATGGAGAGCCGTCCTCCGAAGGCTAATAAGACGAGGCTCCGCAAGTTTCGAGACCGGAGCGCGGAAGACGCATCTCTGAAAGCGCCTTTGCAGGCTGATCTGGGGCCTCCCCCCGATTTTCAGTCTTTCTGGGCCAAGACAAGGGCGGAGGTCGAGAAGGTGCCGCTCGATATGTCCCGTGAACCTTTCCGGACAGCAAATCCTGCTCTTCTCTTCGAGAGGCTGACCTTCGGCTCCTTGGGAGGGGTCAGCATCTCGGGTTACGCGCTCAGGTGGAGGGACGATGCCGAGAGGCCGCTGGTCGTGCATAGCCACGGATACGGGGGTGACTTCGACGTTATGTGGCACTGGGCCGAGAGGGGTGTGAACGTGCTCGGCGTAGAGGTTCGGGGGTACGGACGCTCGAAAGACGCGCTCCCCACGCGGTCGCCGTGGGGCTACGTACTAACCGGAATCGAGTCCCCCCAAGAGTATGTTTTGAGGGGCGCCGTGTGCGATTACGTACGCGCGGCCGAGGTCGGTAAGGAGTTCCTGGGTTTGCATACCTCCCGTACGGTCTTGACAGGCGTGAGCTTCGCCGGGGGGCTCGCCGTGATGGCTGAGGCCATCCTCCAAGCCGCCGACTTGCTCGCCGTGGCAGTGCCCAGCTTAGGATGGGTCGAGGGGCGGCGCCTTTTGGCCAGCAAGGGTTCGTGGGGTGAGATCGACCGCTACCTCGAAGTGCACCCAGAGCGCGAGGAGGCCTTGATGGATGTCCTCCGCTACTTCGATCCAATGAACTTCGCGCCTCGTGTCCGCTGTCCTACCCTCGTAAGCGTGGCCCTGGCAGACGACGTGGTCCCGGCTCCAACCGTGTACGCCATTGCTGAACATCTCGGTGGACCGCGTGAAGTCGTGACATGGCCCGCAAGCCATGCTGACCTTCCCGAGGAGGATTTCTTTCGGGAACGGTTCGAGGCGTACTGGCTCCAGCTTGCGGTGGAGGGCGTCCCGGCGGGCTTTGGTGCTGCCTCCCAGTCTCCCTAGAGCGGAGGCGACACACGCCATCGCAACCCCCGGCATTCGCCATCTCGCCTAGAGGTGCCTCGTTGACCACAAATCCATAGTAAAGCGGTTGATAATTTCCTCCACCGGGCCAATTACAGCACACCGGTGGTAACGATAAATTCTACTCGGTTACTAACAAGTCTGAAGTCGAGCATCGTGAGAGGTGTTTTGACGTTTTGAACCCTTTTGGAGAACGCTGCATAGGACTAGAGCAAGAATTTTTTCTAGTGGATGCGACCGGTGTCCTCTCGAACCGGGCGAGCGAGTTCCTTACGCTCTGCCGCGAGGCGGCGGAAACGCTGGGGCGAGACCCCGAAGACTTCGCCCCGGAGTGCGCCACGTACATGGTAGAGATAAACGTCCCGCCAGCCTACTCTTTGAGCGAGCTGTCGCGTACGTACCTGGAGAGTCTTGAGTTGGCCCTGGAGGTGGGACGAAAGCTGGGGCTCCGGCTTTATCCACTGGCGACCTATCCACTGGACGTAGAGCCCACAATCCGCAACGAACGTCACTACCAGATCCAGGCTCGCACTGTGGGTCCGGAGAGGTTCGTGCACGCCGGGCGCTGCGCCGGGGCTCACCTGCACTTGGAGGCAGCCGGGGAGACAATAGATCCTACGGCTGGCGTATCGTATGACGCTTCAAGGCTCGCGCGGGAGGAGCTGCTGAACCTGTACAACCTGGCCACGGCCCTGGACGCGGCTATCATAGCGCTCACCCGGTCATGTCCTTACTACGCGGGCAAAACTACCGGCCTGGCGACACGTACGGCGCATTACCGCGGCGACCCCAAGCTTGCCCCTTATGGGCTCTACGCGTGGCTCGAAGAAGTCGGAGGGCTCCGTCCGTATGCCGGCAGCGTCGAGCAACTGGTGGAACTGCAGTTCTCCCGCTACCACGCTTGGCTTGGGGCGATGGATCGCGCTGGCGTGGAGCGTCGGCTCTTCTTCGAGACCGGTGGCGGCTTGCTACAGGCCTCAAGCTGGAATCCTGTACGTCTTAACCCGTTGGGGACGGTGGAACTGAGGGGGTTAGACAGCAACTACCCGCAGAAGATCCTGATGGTAGCCTCGCTCGTGAGTAGCGCCGCCGAGAGGGTTCGCCGGGAACGACTAACGGTGCTTCCGCACGAGGACGTCCACACCTTTGAGTTAGTAGAGGACACGCTCCTTGTGCCGGGTTTCGGATGCTTGAGCAGGGACCTCTTCGACGCTGCGATGATAGAAGGGGGCGAGAGCCCACACATCATCGCTTACCTGGACTCTATTCTGGAGTTCGCTTACGTCGGTCAAGAGCCTTCAGGGGTAGGTAGCGTAGAAGCCCTTAGGACTGCCGGATCCTACCGGAGTACGGAGACCGAGATCCTGCGAAGATACCCTCCCTCGTCTTCCAGGCGGCTCTCCTATAAGAGGGGGTTGGAGCTCGTGTGCGAAGCTTGCGACGAGCTGGAAAAGCAAGTGGCGTCGCGGCGTCATCGGGAGGCGATGAAAGCGAGGATGAATGGAAACTAAAAAGTCGTACTATAGCGAGACATTTGAGCGAGAACATAAGGTCCACGAGCTTTATGGTCCCTTGTTTGAGACCTTCGAACTCCTGGGATCAGGGATGCTCGTGGAGAGGCGCGCCCGGGCCAACGAGAAGCTACGCAAGCTTGGAGCTACCTTTCCTCTGCCTGGCGGTTCCGAAGGAAAGGACCGCGTACTTCCGGCGGATTGGACGCCCAGGATCATCCCCCACGGCCACTGGGAGAATCTCTCGGCTGGACTTTTGCAGAGAGGGCGGTCTATCAACGCTTGGCTCGTGGACCTCTACAACGGGGATCAGGATGTGGTGCCCGAGGACATAGTTCGAAGCAGCGTCTTCTATAGTGTACATCCATTGCCTCATTGCTCCGTCCCGACCCCGATCCACGTCTATGGCCCCGACGTGGTCCACTTGGGAGCCGGTGAGTATGTAGTGCTGGAGGACAACGTGCGGGTACCGAGCGGCGTCGCTTACTCGCAGGCCATACGTCAAGCTGGGTTGGCTGTCATGGGGGAGCTGTTCTCTTCCTACCAGGTAAACGATATTTGCGCCTACTACACGATGCTCCGTGCCACCCTCGAGGATGCGGCGCCCCCAGGTGTAGAGGACCCGACCATTGCGGTCGTGAGCGTCGGCGCCGATGATCCTGCCTTCTTCGAGCACCGACGCATAGCCAAGGCGTGTGATATTCGGCTGCTAGCGCTTGACAACCTCCACGTCCGCAACGGCGAGGTACGGGCGAAGTCCGAAGGCCGCAGGATAGACGTCATCTACCGCCGCTTCGAGGAAAGTCGCCTGTCTACCGACCTCCCCGAACTCGAAGGAGTCTACCGCGAAGGTAAGGTCAACTTCGTGAACGCTTTAGGGGTTGGGGTTGCCGACGACAAGGCGGTCTTTCCCTACGTTCCGGCAATGATAGAGCGGTACCTTGGAGAGGAGCCGATCCTCGCCAACGCCCCCACGCTCTCCCTCTTTGAGCCCGAGCAAAGGGAGGGGGCCTTGGAGCGCCTGGAGGAGCTGGTTCTCAAACCCCGGGAGGGCTACGGTGCCCAAGGCGTGTTGGTGGGGCCTGAGGCGAGCCAGGAGGATATAGAAAGCGCCCGGCGACGCGTGGAGGAGAACCCCATGAACTTCGTGGCCCAGGAGACCCTGGACTTCTCGACCCACATCGTGGGCATTCCGTCTGATGAGCCCGAGGAAGCTTTCATAGACCTACGGGCCTTTGTGCTCCCGGCTGTTGGATACGTTATGCCTGGCGGCCTGACGCGGGTCTCAACCCCTGGGACCCGCGTCGTGAACTCCTCGGCCGGGGGAGGTTTCAAGGACACCTGGGTCCTGGAGGCTTCATGACTTTGTCGAAGGACGTAGACGTGTGGAGGAAGTGCAGGCCCGGGTTGGAGAACCTCGAAGGTACCTCATCCCGGGGGCCGTACTGCCTGTCAATTGCAATCCAGCAGGGGGAGCACTGAGGTGTGCGGGTTCGCCGGTGAGCTGCGGGTAGGAGATTTGGCGGACGTGCCAACGGTCGCCCGGATGGGGGTTACCATGAAGGACCGCGGACCGGACGGCAGCGGTGCGTGGGCCAGCGGGCCGATTGCGCTCACCCTTAGACGCCTGAAGATCATAGACCTCTCTGATCGTGGCGCCCAGCCCATGGTCGACCCCGAGCTGGGCCTGGCCATAGTTTTTAACGGCTGTATCTACAACTACCCAGAGCTTCGTCAGGAACTGGAAGGGGAGGGCTACCGCTTTTTCTCCACCAGCGACACGGAGGTACTGCTGAAGGCGTACCACTGCTGGGGCGACCGGTTCGTGGATCGCCTCAAAGGGATGTTCGCCTTTTGTATTCACGAGCGCGACTCAGGAAGGACGGTGCTGGCCCGCGACCGCCTTGGCATCAAACCTTTGTACCTGGCCGAGTCCATGGGGGTATTACGCTTTGCCTCGACGTTGCCGGCGCTACTGGTTGGGGACGGTGTCGATACCTCTATAGACCCCGTGGCGTTGCACCACTACATGATGTTCCACGCTGTTGTCCCCGCACCTTGCACCATCTTGAAGGGTGTACGCAAGCTGCCGCCGGCGAAGATGCTGGTGATCGAACCCGATGGAAGCCGCCGTAGCTTTACGTACTGGAGCCCGAGCTTTACCCGGGATCCCGACCGCGGTGGGATGACGGCATGCGACTGGGAGGACGCCGTTCTCGAGGTGCTTCGCGCGGCGGTCGAACGTCGCATGGTAGCTGACGTGCCTGTTGGCGTGCTCCTTTCCGGCGGTCTCGATTCGAGCATAATCGTCGGGTTGCTTGCAGAGCTCGGCCAGCCCGGTCTCAAGACCTTCAGCATAGGCTTCGATGCTGTCGGAGGTATGCAGGGCGACGAGTTCGAATATTCAGACCTCATAGCTGAGCACTACGGCACCGACCACCACCGGTTCCACATCTCCAGCGAGCGCATGTTGCCGGCCCTGAAGGAGGCTATAGGGGCGATGAGCGAGCCGATGGTGAGTCATGACGTTGTCGCTTTCTACCTGCTCTCCCAGGAGGTCGCTCAGCATATCAAGGTGGTGCAGTCGGGCCAGGGGGCCGACGAGATCTTCGCAGGTTATGACTGGTATCCGCCGCTACAGGACGTGGAGGATGACGGGCTCGATACTTACGAAGCCCATTTCTTTGACCGCCCGCACGCCGAGATGTCCGAGGTCCTGAACTCCGAGTACCGCCTCGAAGAAGACGTCAGCCGAGCATTCGTCGGGAGGCACTTCGGGCGCCCGGGTGCAAACACCCCGCTCGATCGTGCCTTGAGGCTCGATACGGAGGTCATGTTGGTAGACGATCCCGTAAAGCGCGTGGATAACATGACCATGGCCTGGAGCCTTGAGGCTCGTGTCCCCTTCCTCGACCACGAGCTGGTCGAGCTGGCCGCCGCCTGCCCACCCGAGCTCAAGCTTAAAGGAGGCGGCAAGGGTGTCTTGAAAGAGGCGGCCCGACGCGTGATCCCTTCGAAGGTCATCGATCGTTCCAAAGGGTACTTCCCGGTCCCGGCTCTCAAGCACCTTGAAGGGCCATACTTAGAGCTCGTGAAGGACGCGCTCCATGCCCCGGCTGCTAAAGAGCGCGGCATCTTCCGGGAGGAGTACGTCGAGCGTCTACTTGCGGAACCCAACGACCATTTCACCCGGCTCGGTAGCAACAAGCTCTGGCAGATCGCCCTCCTCGAGCTCTGGCTTCAAGAACAAGGGATCTGAAACTTGGGAATTACGCAATCCCCGCTGCACCTAAACACGTTCTCTATCGTTGCCTACGATCCTGCCTCCCGTATGTTCGGGGTGGGTGCTAGCACCAAGGTTCCCGCAGTGGGGGTCCTTGTCCCTTATGTTCGTGCCGGTGTAGGGGCCATAGCTAGCCAGGCACGGGTCAACCCCCTCTTAGGTTGTGACGGGCTGGACCTGTTGGAAGAAGGTCACGATGCCGAAGAGACCCTGAGAATCCTTCTGAGCTCGGATCCCGAAGTGGAGAGGAGGCAGGTCGGTATCGTGGACTCTCTTGGCAATACAGCCGCCCATACCGGCGCCCTGACGGACTCGTGGCGTGGGCACCTGAGGGGGGAGGGATACACGGTGATGGGCAACCTGCTGACCGGAGAAGAGGTCGTCATCGCGATGGCCAAAGCCTTCGAAACTTCAGAGGGGGAGCCCCTCGCGGAGCGCCTAGTGCGGGCGTTGGAGGCGGGGCAGGAGGCCGGTGGGGACAAGCGGGGACGCCAGAGCGCTGCGATTCGCATGATAGAGAGCCAACCCTACCCGTACCTGGATCTCAGGGTAGATGAGCATCAGGATCCCGTCGCCGATCTCCGGCGGATCTACGAGGTGGCCAAGGTGGAGCTGTTGCCGTTCATAGATGCCTTGCCCACCAGGGAGAATTCGAAGGCGAGTCTCGGCGAAGAGATTCGAGGCACTTTGATTCCAGAGTAGTAAGAATCGGAACTATGAATGGCTTTGAGCTTCTTGCAGGCGGTGAGCCGTTTGGTGGGTACTCGTATCTGGGGCTCGTATACGTGCTCTTGCCACGAGACCTTGAGCCTCTAGCTAAAATGTTGCACGCGGTGCTGAACAGGACACCTGGTGCGCTGGTGTCGGCTAGTGCCCCTACATCCCATCTTTGTGGTGTCTCAATCTTGACGCCTGACACCACAGTGCTGTACCAGCTGCTGAATAGTTGCCGAACGGCAACGCAAAAACATCTAGATCTGTCACTTCCCACAAGAGAGGTATGGTGGTGCAGAGATGAGCAACTGATATCCTGCTGTCGCGTCTCCCCGGCGACTCGCCTGCCAGCGCCGCTACAAACTTGGCCCGGGGCTCGAAAGCGATGGTAGCGTCGCTCCTGCTGCTTCCTAAGACAGGTTCGTTGTCTACCCCTGCTCGACGGCGTCGGTGGGTTGTGGGCAGACTTCCGCGCCCCGAGCAAGATCGGGTGTACTCGTGGACAAAAACGCAAAGGTTCCTGGGGGTTTATCTTATACGGCGGGCTCTATCCTAGTGAAAAGCGCGTCTATAGCATAGGCGGCAAGCTGCAGCAGCCTGCGAAGGCTTCGTATGTATAAGTTACCACGGACGCAGCGCCTGGTGAAAAAGAGCGAAAAGACTGGAGGCACGGTTGGAAACTGTGACCGAGCAAAACATCTTGGAGCAGGCAAAAAACAACGATGTCAAGTTCGTTCGGCTGTGGTTCACGGACATCTTGGGGATGCTGAAGAGCTTCTCGATAACGGTTGGTGAGCTCGAGGACGCCCTAGAGGGTGGGATGGGCTTCGACGGCTCGTCTATCACGGGCTACCAGGATATCGAGGAATCGGACATGATCGCCCTGCCCGACCCCTCCACCTTCAAGGTAATACCGTGGAGCCCACAGGAGCACCGCACGGCGCGCATGATCTGCGACGTGATGACCCCGGATGGCGATCCCTACGTGGGCGATCCGCGCCATGTCTTGCGCAGGGCGTTGGAGCGGGCCAGCGAGATGGGCTTCGACAACTTCTACTGTGGACCGGAGCTCGAGTTCTTTTACTTCAAAAATGATCAGTCTCTGGAGCCCTTGGATCATGGTTCGTACTTCGACCTGACCACGCTGGATGCAGCAACGAGCCTCAGGCGCGACACGATTCTTGCTCTTCAAGAGATGGGGATCGACGTAGAGTATTCGCACCACGAGGTCGGCATCAGCCAGCACGAGATAGATCTCAGGTTCGATAGTGCTTTGGAGATGGGGGACAAGGTCCAGACTTACAAGACGGTGGTCAAGGAGATTGCCACCCGCCATGGGGTCTACGCCACCTTCATGCCTAAGCCCTTACGGGACGAGAACGGCTCGGGGATGCACACCCACCAGAGCCTCTTCACGAACGGTGAGAACGCCTTCTTCGACGCCGATGATCAGTACTACCTCTCCGAGGTGGGGAAGCAGTTCATCGCAGGACAGCTTAGGCATGCGCGCGAGATCAGCGTCGTCTTCGCTCAGTACGTAAACTCGTACAAGAGGCTGGTTCCGGGCTATGAAGCCCCTGTCTATCTGGCCTGGAGCCGTCGCAACCGCTCGGCGCTCATACGGGTACCGGTCTATCACCCTGGTGAAGCACGGGCCCAGCGTGCGGAGTTCCGTTGTCCAGACCCTTCATCGAACATCTACCTATGCTTTGCGGCGCTCCTGCACGCGGGGCTCGAAGGTATCGAGAAAGGCTACGAGCTGCCCGAGCCGATGGAGCGTAACCTCTACGACCTCTCCGTCGAGGAGCGGGAGAAGATGGGCATCGAGACCCTGCCAGTCGACCTCGGGGAGGCGATCAGGGAGGCAGAGAACTCAGAACTTTTGCAGAAGGCCCTGGGCGAGCACGTCTACGCGAGACTTTTGCAGGTTAAGCGCGCGGAGTTCGAGGAGTATAGGCTGCAGGTAACGCCGTACGAGATCCAGAAGTTCCTACCGATTCTTTAGCTGGTCCGTATGTCAGCCAGACAGCTTAGGGGCGCGGATCCTCATGGTCCGCGCCTCTGGGCTTTAGCGCTTTCGGAGTACTAGCTTGGATAGAAGGGGAGTACGGCCGAGGCTCTGACTCTGTACACTCAGCCAGCGGGTGGTAAAATTTAAGGAGCGTTTTGTGCACTTGGCCTCCCGCGTGGGGGCCGTATACTTTCTCGTAAGAGCAACTCTCGAACAAGGGGCAACCAAAGATCGCCGAGAGAGCGATAGCCGTCCATGGGGCGCGCGAGCACAACTTGAAGAACATAACCGTCTCCCTGCCGCGCGACGTGATGGTCGTGGTAACCGGCCTTTCTGGAAGTGGTAAAAGCTCGCTCGCCTTCGACACCATCTACGCTGAAGGCCAGAGGCGGTACGTCGAGAGCCTCTCCGCCTATGCGAGGCAGTTCTTGGGCCAGATGGACAAGCCCGACGTGGATCACATAGAGGGTCTCTCGCCGGCCGTCTCCATAGACCAGAAGACCACCAGCAACAACCCCCGCTCCACAGTGGCAACCGTAACGGAGATCTACGATTACCTGAGGCTCCTCTACGCCCGTGCTGGCAGGCCCCACTGCCACGTCTGTGGCTTCCCCGTGTCCTCCTCGACCTCGCAGCAGATGGTCGAGAAAGTGCTGGAGCTCCCGGAAAAGACCCGTTTCATGGTGCTTGCGCCCGTGGTTCGCGGGCGCAAGGGCGAGTACGGGAAGCTGCTTGCGGACCTGGCTGAGAGTGGCTACGCCCGCGTCCGGGTAGACGGTGAGCTCTACGAGCTGCCGGTCGAGCTGAACCTGGACCGCAACTACAAGCACGACCTCGATGTCGTGGTGGATCGCCTCGTGGTGCGCGAGGGCATCGAACGCCGGCTCACCGACTCTGTCGAGACGGCTCTGGAGCTGGCCGAGGGACTTGTTCTCGTAGAGACGGTCGAAAGCGATGGCAAGCCGGGTGAGACGATGCTCTTCTCGGAGAACTTTACCTGCACGAATTGTGGGGCCTCCATCGCAGAAATACAGCCCAGGACGTTCTCGTTTAACAGCCCACACGGGGCGTGCTCTCGTTGCGATGGGCTCGGGAGCCGGTTGGAAATAGACCCGGACCTCGTTGTGCCCAACGAGGAGCTCAGCGTGAACGAGGGCGCGATCGTACCGTGGGCCAACTCCCAGACGGAGTATCATGGGAGCGTTCTGCAAGGGCTCGCAGAGAAGTACGGGATTGCCCTCGACGTGCCGTGGCGGGAGCTCCCAGATAAGCACAAGAATCTCATCCTCTACGGCACAGACGACGAGCGCATCTACGTCTCCTATCGCAACCGCTACGGTAGGCGGCGGCAGTATATGACCCGGTTCGATGGTGTGGTAGGAAACCTTGAGAGACGCTATATCGAGACCGACTCCGAGTACCGACGGGAGAAGATCGAGGAGTTCATGAGCCACGTTCCCTGCCCGAAGTGCAGGGGGGCGAGGCTTCGACCGGAAGCGCTCGCTGTTACGGTGGGGGATAAGAACATTTATGAGTTCACGCAGCTGAGCGTTACCGAGGCGCAGAAGTTCTTCGACACCGTCGAGTTCACTTCGCGTGAGTGGATCATCGCGGAGCGGGTCGTAAAGGAGATACGTGAAAGACTTGGCTTCCTCGTTGATGTAGGTCTCGGCTACCTTACATTGAGCCGTTCGGCTGGAACTCTCTCGGGCGGGGAGGCTCAGCGCATACGGCTCGCTTCCCAGGTCGGGAGCGGCCTGGTAGGCGTTTTGTACGTCCTCGACGAGCCCTCCATCGGGCTGCACCAGCGAGACAACCGGCGACTCTTAGCGACGCTGACGAAGCTGCGGGATCTGGGTAATACCCTCATAGTCGTCGAGCATGACGAAGAGACGATCCGTTCGGCTGACCATATCGTAGACGTGGGTCCTGGAGCGGGGGTGCACGGCGGCGAGATCGTGGCTCAAGGCAGCGTGGCGGACATAGAGGCCGAGAAGTACTCCGTAACCGGGGACTTCCTGGCCCGGCGCCGTCGTATCGAACCCCCTGAAAGCAGACGGGAGCCGATCGGCACCGTAATGCTCCTTGGAGCGATGGAGCATAACCTCAAGAGCGTAGACGTGGAGTTTCCGCTGGGTATCTTCACCTGCGTGGCAGGCGTCTCGGGTTCGGGGAAGAGCACGCTGGTCAACGAGATTCTCTATAAGGCGCTCGCCAACGCCGTCGGTCGTGGCAAGCACCGTCCGGGCCGGCACGCGGGGATAAGGGGCGTTGAGGGCGTGGACAAGGTCATAGACATAGACCAGAGCCCTATCGGGCGCACCCCGCGCTCCAATCCCGCTACCTACACCAAGGTCTTCGATCACATAAGGCAGCTCTTCGCCTCCACCCCGGAGGCGAAGATAAGAGGCTACAAGCCGGGCCGCTTTTCCTTCAACGTCAAGGGTGGCAGGTGCGAGGCCTGCCGGGGGGACGGACAGATCCGCATAGAGATGCACTTCCTCCCCGACATCTACGTTCCCTGCGAGGTCTGCAAGGGACGCCGCTACAACGCCGAGACTTTGCGCGTCACCTATAAGGGGAAGAGCATCTCCGGCGTCCTCGAGATGACCGTAGAGGAGGCCTGTGAGTTCTTCGCGGCGGTGCCCGCCATAGCCCGCCGCATGGACACTCTACGCGACGTAGGTCTTGGCTATATCCGGCTCGGACAGCCCGCCACCACCCTTTCCGGCGGAGAGGCGCAAAGGGTCAAGCTTGCCAGCGAGCTTGGCAAGAGGGCCACCGGCAAGACCCTCTACATCCTCGATGAGCCCACCACCGGCCTCCACTTCGCTGATGTCGAGAGGCTCCTCAGCATCCTGCATCGTCTCGTAGATGCAGGAAATACCGTCATCGTCATCGAGCACAACCTGGATGTGATCCGCTCTGCCGACCACGTCATAGACCTCGGCCCCGAGGGTGGCGATGCTGGCGGCGAAGTGATCGCTACCGGCACCCCTGAGGAGATCGCCCGGGTCGAAGCCTCACATACAGGCCGCTTTCTACGCGACCTCCTACCCAAGGTTGCCGCCGCGAGCTGACCCGGGGACTGTTCCTTATCGCGGTTCGAAAACGCAAAACCCTTTGAGCTTAGGTTCCGTGCTCTGCTTACCGAAGGCGCGCGAGAGGTGCGCTTCGAGCGGGTACAGCGCACTCCATAGTTAACATGAGCGACGCTAGGAGGGCAGGGCGCTGACGGTGGTAAAAGATGGGAGGGCCAGAGCCCCAACAAGTAGCCCGGTCCTGTCTTGCCCAATAGCTGCGCCTGGCGGCAACCCGCTAGCCCGTAGACATGCTTTTTGACACAACAGGGCACATAGTAATAGCAGAACCGGGAGCGGGACCTACTGTGCCAAACAATTCGTGCTCCTTTCTTGATAAAGCTCCTTTAAGAATTCCGGCACCCGTGGCTGTGGCACCATTTGCGCAGGGTGTATCAGAGGCTGCTTGTCGGTGCTTAGTGCTTCCTCCCTATGTTTAAGTACAGGCTATGTGCGGTATGAATATAGAAATAGAAGCCCTGACACATTGGCAAAGCCCCAAAAAGGGGCACAACAGAAAGGAGCATACAAGCAAATGGATGAGCAAGAGCAGCAGAGGTTAAACCAGGCAGCACAAGAGTTCACTAATGCCCTCGTGGAGTCCTCTAGAGCGGCAGCGGATCTGGGCGTGAACGTCCAGGAGCACAACGCTCAGCTTACCCAGGAGTTCTTCAACAGGGTAATAGAGAACCTTCGCACCCAGGCAGAGGAC
>DASQSI010000066.1:0-9186 GCA_035642415.1 Rubrobacteraceae bacterium | reverse complement strand
TCCCGACCTCGTCGTTACCAATGCCCACGTCGTGGCTGGGCAACTTGCGACCCAGGTCCAACCCGAAGGCGTGGGTGTGCCCCTGACGGGCAGAGCGGTCGTCTTCGACGAGCGTAACGACATAGCGGTCTTGCGGGTAAGTAATCTGGACCTCTCACCCCTCTCCCTCGCCGAGCCTAAAGACAACGAACCGGTTGGCCTCCTGGGCTTCCCAGAGGATGGTCCGTTCTCTATGCGGGCTGGGCGCGCCGGCGGGACGCAGCCCGTGATATCCACAGACGCTTACAATCGAGGCCCGGTGGAACGTACGGTGACAAGCTTCAAGGGCTTCGTCCAACCCGGCGACTCCGGCGGGGCGGCCGTGAACGAGAACGGCGCCGTCATAGCCACCATCTTCGCCAGCCGCGCCAACTCCCAAAACACCGGCTACGGCATCCCCTCCAACGTCGTCCGGCAACTAGTGGACCTTGCCAAGGAACGTCAGAACCCCGTCGATACCAAGGAGTGCGCTCTCTAAGAGATGGCGGCTTTACCGCCTCTCCTCCTGGATGATCTCCTCTATCGCGAGGCGGCTGCGCCTCAGCTCGGCCTCCACCGTGGACAGGCGCGCGAGGGCAGACTCTCCGAGCCTGTCGCGCTCTACCTCCCGTCCGACGGCAGCAGCAGCTTCTTCTATGGCGGTTACGGCACTCTCGAGTAGTAAAAGGTGGCGCTCTTCCATGCTGCAGATACTACTAAATATGCGCCCCGCGTTGTCCTTCCCGGATAGTGTGGTGCCACTGCTTTCCTCCACAGAAAAGAGCGGTAATGCTGTCGGCTATACTGCCTTCTACGATGGGAGGGCGCCATCGAGCCGGCGGACGTCAGCGAAGCTGAATAGATTATCAGGCTTCAGACCTATGCTACCAGCCGCAGATCCGCCCTCCTGTGTCGCGAGTAGCCCTGTACTATGGATTTGTAGGCTGGGAGATAACGTCCTCGGCGCTAGCGCATCGCGCCCAAGCCGACAAACTGTGCGCTCGCCCCGGGCAACAACGAGCCGTAGCATGTCCCCGCCGGATAGAGCGCGGTAACCGAAGAAAGCCGTTACAATTTTGTCATGGCGAGTACAACGACAGAAGGAGAAGCCTCGCAGACGGTCGCCGGGGCAGAGCCGGCTTCCGGAGAAGTAGTGGCACCGGACGAAGTCCGAGACGTAAAGCGGACGACCTGCTGCATCGTAGGAGCAGGTCCCGGCGGGGCGGTTCTGGCGCTGCTCTTGGCACGCAAGGGCGTTGAGGTCACGTTGTTGGAGGCCCATCCGGACTTCGAGCGCGAATTTCGCGGGGACACGATCCACCCTTCGGTCATGGAGCTAATAGACGAGCTGGGCCTCGCCGACCGCCTGCTAGAACTCAGGCATACCGAGATCCGGAGCCTCACCATCCAAACCGCCGCGGGTCCCCTCACACCCGCAGACTTCTCCCGCCTCAATACCCGGTTCCCGTACATCACGATGATGCCCCAGACGAGCTTCCTCGAGTTCATTACCGAAGAAGCCAAGCGCTACCCGAATTTCCGGCTGGTGATGAGGGCGCACGTACGGGAGCTAGTCGAGGAGGAAAGTGTGGTCCGGGGCGTGCGCTACAAGGGCCATGACGGCACTCACGAGGTGCGCGCACTCCTCACCGTAGGCGCGGATGGGCGCGGCTCACGCATAAGGCGGCTGGCGGGCTTCGAACCGATCAAGACTTCGCCGCCGATGGACGTGCTCTGGTTCCGCCTGCCCCGAAAAGAGGGCGATCCGGAGGGAGCGATAGGGCGCTTCGGTAGGGGACACATCGCGATTCTGCTCGACCGCTTCGATTACTGGCAGGCTGGCTACGTCATCTCCAAGGGTACCTACCCAGAGCTGCGCGCTGCCGGCATAGAAGCGTTCCGGCGGTCGTTCGGCGAGCTGATACCGGAGTTTGCCGCCCGCCTGGAGCATCTTGAGCATTGGAGACAGGCCTCACTGCTCTCGGTCGAGTCGAGCCGATGCCGGCGGTGGTACCGTCCGGGACTGCTCCTTATCGGGGACGCTGCACACGTGATGAGCCCGGTCGGCGGGGTGGGGATCAACTACGCTATACAGGACGCCGTCGTCGCGACGAACGTGCTTAGCAAGCCGCTCAAGGCCGCCCAGACGCAGCTCAAAGACTTGGACGTACAGTACCTCGCGGCGGTGCAGTTCCGGCGCGAATGGCCGACGCGGTTGATCCAGGGGATCCAGTCCCTGCTCCAGCAGCGCATCCTTGCCCCCGCTCTCGGGGACGACCGGCCGTTCACGCCGCCGAAGCTCTCCCGCCTGTTGCTTCGCGTGCCGATCCTACGCGACCTTCCCGCCCGGATTATCGCCTTCGGCTTCTGGCCGGTGCGGGTAGAAGATTGAGTAGTAAAGGGGAGCAGGGCGGCTAGATATGATTGTTTAACAAACCATACTCCGTTGTGCGCCACCAATTACTTTCTTTCTTTCCTGCGGACAGGTAAAACGTTTTACATTACACTCGAAAGAGGCAAGAGGGGGCTCATCGTAAGCAGCTTAGTAATCACCTACGTGCCGATTTATATGCTACTGTACCTGGCACTTGGAGGCGTGGCGAACACCCTGGTACTTGTCCCCGTAGTGTTGGTAGTTTGGATCTTCGGGATGAGAGTCGGGCTGCTCGCCGGGGTGTTGAGCTACCCGCTAAACATACTTATTGCGGCCATGCTGCGATACACCTGTTGACGTATGCCTCCCGCGTTCTGCCGTGGCGTAGGAGAAAACTACTTTAAGAAGGTGACTTGCGGGAGTGTCGACGTCGATGATGCGATTGTGTGAACGCTTTTATTTGCGGAGGGTTGGGGTTGAGGGTACATTACGTGGGCGAACCCGCGTGAAATTGCTGGTTTCGTCGGCGTCCTAAAGGCTAGGAGAGCAGAGTTTATGTATAAAGAAGTCTACGTCCCAGTGGACAACTCGGACTACTCCAACCAGGCGTGCGTGATCGGGGTGGACGTCGCACGGCACTTTGGCGGGAGGGTCGCGGGTTGCCACGCCTATGCGGCGAAGATGCACGACGTGCGCTTCAGGCAGATGGAGAGCGGGCTGCCCGAGGAGTTCCGCGACGAGGACGAGATGAAGCGGCAGCGCAAGATCCACGACCAGCTCATCACCAAGGGGCTGGAGATCATTACCGACTCGTACATAGACATCCTCGAACCCCTCTGCGAAAAGTACAACGTGGAGTTGGTCCGCCGTTCGCTTGAGGGTAAGAACTTCAAGGTGATCGTCGAGGACGTGAACGCCGGCGACTACGACCTGGTCGTTATAGGCGCCATGGGCATGGCCGCCGTAAAGGATACGGTGCTCGGTACGGTGACCGAGCGGGTCGTTCGTCGCCTCAAGAAGGCCGACACCCTGATCGTCAAAGACCTCGACCGCTCGCCGTTCGAACACATCGTCGTGGCCATTGATGGGAGCGCGAAGTCCATAGGAGGGCTAAAGAGGGCGATAGAGCTGGCGCGGGAGTTCGGTGGGTACGTGGAGGCCATCTCGGTCTTCGACCCGTACTTCCACTACGCGATGTTCCACTCCATAGCAGGCGTTCTCAGCACGAAGGCGCAGAAGGTCTTCCGCTTCAAGGAGCAGGAGAAGCTGCACGAAGAGATCATCGACTCGGGGCTGGCCAAGATCTACACAGCACATCTAGAGGTTGCCAAGAAAATCGCCGCCGACGAAGGCGTCGAGCTGAAGACGACGCTTCTGGCCGGCAAGCCATTCGAGCAGACCATGAAGTACGTGCGCGAGGTGAACCCGACGATGGTGGTAATGGGGCGCATCGGCTACCACTCTGACGATGAGATGGACATTGGCGGGAACACCGAAAATATGATGCGCTACCTGCCGACGAACGTCCTCATCACCAACTACGAGTACCAGGCACCGGACCTTTACACCGCCGAAGAGCACATGACGTGGACCAAGGAGGCTCTGGAGCGGATGGATCGGGTGCCAGGCTTCGTGGTGGGCATGGCGACCGGGGCGATCCTGCGCTACGCCATCGAGAAGGGCTATACGGTCATCACAGCGGGCGTCATAGATGAGGTCATCACGAACATCCTGCCGCCGGGGGCTATGGAGAGCATGCGAGCTATCGGCGACCAGATACGGGCCGCCGAAGCTATGGGCGAGGACAAGCCGATAGACTCCCTCTTCAAGGACTTCGACGAGCGCACCAAGGACGGCGAGGGCGTCCAGGAGAACGGTTCCGCGAACGGCAACGGGCAGGTAACAAAGGAGGAGATCTTCGAGACAGGCGCCGGCGGCTATGGCCAGTCAGAGGATCAGGGTGATATAGAGGGCGTCTCGGAGGAGGTGCAGGAAGAGATCCATCGCGCCGCCCAGGGCAGGGACCGCTTCGAGTGTGATGTCTGCCGCTACGTGGCGAAGGGCAAGCCCGCCCGCTGCCCGGTGTGCGGCTCCGGCCCCACCCACTTCCACGCGGTGGACGCAGAGATCACACAGGCCGATGCCTCCGAGGGTGACCTGTACCTCTCAGAGATCTACGACGGCCGCGAGCTGCACTGGACCGACGAGGCCAGGACTCTCCTCGACGCTCTGCCCGAGTGGCAGGAGAAGCGCCGGGTCAAGGCTCGCGTCGAGAAGAGCGCCTTGAAGAAGGGCTATACCACGATTACCCGCGAGTACGTTGAGCAGCAGTACCGCGAGGAGACCGGGCGGGAGGCCCCGGAGGCCAAGAGCAGCGGCTGCCCCGTCAGCCACGTCAAGCAGAAGGTCGAGAGGCAGACCGGCGGGAAGTGCCCGATAGACCACAACGCCTTCAAGAAGGCAGAGGCCCTGGTTCCCGAGGGTGGTTCCAAGGAGTTCACGTGGACTCAAGAAGCGATCGCACGATTGGAGCGGGCGCCGAAGGGTTTCATGCGGAACATCTCGCGCAACATGACCGAGAAGCTGGCGCGCAAGCGGAGCGTTACACACATAGACCTCGCGCTGGTCGAGGACTCGCTCGCGGGTGCGCGCAATACGATGGAGGATGTGATCACGGGCAAGATCTCTATCGCCGAGCTTGCCCGCGACACGGGAGAGAAGATAGAGGCAGACAATGGCGAGATCCCGCACCCGCCGATGACCGTCACGATGGTCTGCAGCGTCTGCAACGAGGAGATGCAAGGTATCCAGCCCCCCGACGAGTGCCCTGTCTGCGGCGCCCCACCCGAAGACTTCGAGGTAAAGGAGCTGTAAAAGAGAGGAAGCTTCCGGAGGCCCCGGTCCCGCAAGTCGGGGTCGGGGCTTTTTTATAGGAGAACAATGGCGAAGAAGCACAAAGTGACCTTCAAAAAGAGAGGTGTGACCCTCGAGTGCGCCGAGGACGAGTACATCCTCGAAGCTGCCGAGGATGCCGGGATGCATCTCCCCTACGACTGTCGCAGCGGCACCTGCACGACCTGCATGCAGAAGTGCTTGGAGGGTGAGATAGATCAGGACATGGCCTTCGCCATCTCCGACGAGGAGCTGGAGAAAGGTTACCGTCTCATCTGCATTGGCAGCCCACTATCGGACGTGGTGCTGGACGCTTGACCTCTTAACAGCCGTTAAACTAGAGTCGAGTGATCCCAGGCTGATACTATAGCTGCGAGTGCGGTTTCGAGGCTTACTAAGGAGTAAACCTGCCACATGAGCGCTCGGGCGGTTAATGTCGCCATCCTACTGTTGCTAGTGTTCGAGCTGACTACGGGATTAGGCAGCTTCCTGGTCGGGCAACCGGATGGCCGATGGCTCTTCTGGCTACACCGCGCCGGTGGTCTTGCATTGGTCGTGCTGTTGGTCTGGAAGGCTGGGATTGCGCTGCGATCCTACCGTCACCGCAAGCTCGGCGTTGGTACAGGGCTCTCGGCAGCAGGGGGCGTCATCTTTCTCGGGTCGCTGGCGACAGGGTTGCTTTGGGTCTTCGGGTGGCTGCTGCAGGTCCCGGTACCGGTGCTGGGGAGCTGGACCGGTTTGAGCCTGCACGTCGCGCTTTCTGTGCTCCTGATCCCACTGTTCCTGGCGCACACGTTCCTGCGATGGCCGCAACCGAGCCGGGCAGACTTGATCGGTCGGCGGGCGGCGCTCCGCATGCTGGGCTTGCTGGGGGTTGGCTTCGTTGTCTGGAGTGTCCAGGAGATCCTCCTCGCGCTCGTCGCCCCCTCCGGATCGGGGCGCCGTTTCACCGGCTCGCGCGAGGAAGGTAGCTTCGCCGGTAACCGCCACCCTTTCACCAACTGGCTAAGCGATCCGGTACCGCGTATCGATACTGATCGCTGGCGGCTCAGTATCAGAGGCGAGGTCGAGCGCGAGACCAACCTCTCCTATGATGAAGTCCTGGCCCTCGGCGGCGCCGTCCGTCAGGCCACGCTCGACTGCACCGGCGGCTGGTATACAGTCCAGAACTGGGGCGGGGTCCCGGTGGCCGGCTTGCTGGAGCAAGCCGGACTCAAAGACAGCGCGGGCAGCCTTCTGTTCCGCTCCACCACCGGCTACTCTCGCCGCTTCCCGCTGGACAAGGCTGGTGACCTCCTACTAGCAACCCGTGTCGAGGACGAGAAGCTCTCCGCCGGTCACGGCTTCCCGCTACGGCTGGTCGCACCGGGCTACCGCGGGTACGGTTGGGTTAAGTGGATCGACGAGCTGGAGGTGAGCCGCGATCCGGCTTGGCTCGAGCCTCCCTTGCCCCTCCAATAGGTCGCACGAGCAAGATCGGCTTAGCGGCACGCCAGTATGCTCGGCACGCTCACTGAAGATGCTGGACGGCGGGCTCACCTGGGCTCGCGAATCGTTGGACCGCAGTGGCGGGTACCTCGAGCTACCTACAGGTCACTGGCCGATGTTCTCCAGACTCGACGATCTCGCCGCGCTGCTCCTCAGTCTTCCATCGGATGAGCTCGCCTGAAACCACAACGTTCGCGTCGGTCTTGAGACCGGGGCTGCTGAAAGAGTAACTTCGAACGGCGCTAGCAGGTTGAGTGGATGAGTGCTCCTACCTTCTCACTATTGCTCAACTCGTTATAGCGCCGGACCGCCTCCTCGGTCTGCTCTACGTGCACAGAGACGTTTCTCTCCTCTAGCTCCCGCAAGGTTTCCGGGTGAACCTGCAGGCGCTCGTAGAAGCCCTTACCGAGAATTACCGTGGTAACGCCGTGCTCCAGCACCTCCTCGACGTCGGCGGGTTGAATACCCAACTCGTGGTCGGTGCCGGTCTCGTTCCAGTCCCATGCCCTCACGCCTCCGGGGAAGAGCTTGACGTCCTTGAAAGGAGTATCCTGGCCTTCGACCTCGAGGTGACCCCAGGAGAGGTGCGTGATCTTCGGTGGGTGCAACTTTTGCTCTGTCATGTCGCGACTCCCGTCTAGCCTACATTTACTACAGCTTTACGCTCAGGGTCGTATCGCTACAGGGGCGCTTCGTCGGAAAGTTCATTGGCTAACCTACAAGCGGATCCTAAGTCCATAAACTTACCGTCAGGGTTGATGCTCATGTCCATACGACCCTAACGATGGCGTCCAGAATGGATTCGTGATCGTAGCGTGTGGTGTTGCCCATCATTACCACACCGAGCGACTCTTCAGGATAGAGGCGCATCACATTCCAGAAACCGGCCCCACCGCCGAGGTGCTCGACAAAAGCAGGTCGTAGCTGCCCAGCCCCGTGGGGGCGGAACCAGCCTAAGCCGAAGTCTCGCTTGCCCCCTCTGGAAGTGCTCCGCTGCATCACCGCCACCGATTCCGGCGATACTAACCGCGCGTCATCGAGCCGACCACCGTTCAGATGGAGCAGGACAAATCGGATGGCTTCGTCGACGCTCCCTAACAGCCCTCCGTAGGCCGCGCCGTTGACGTAGAAGGGGTTGAACGTCACGTACCTACCTTGCCGAGGACCCACTACATCGTCTGGCAGCACGGCCCTGAGGAGCGGGGTGAGCGGCCGCCAGAGGGGTTGGTAGGCGGTGGCAGCCTCGTGTCTCGCAAGCTCTGGGTAGGTGAAGCCTGTGCGGTTCATCCCAAGGGGAACGAGGATATTGTCACGCACATATTCCTCATACCTCATGCCAGCGACCTCGGAGATCACCTCCCCCAGTACCAGGTAGCCGAGGTTGGAGTAGCTGGCGCGCTCACCGGGCACGAACTTCAGCTTGCGGTGTTTGGCCAATAGGCCGTTGACGAAGGCACGCTGATCGGGGGCCGGAGCACCGGCAGGCCGCACCCACCTGATCGGTATAGGGTTGGCGAGCCCGGAACTATGGCTTAGAAGGTGACGAACTGTCAGGGGCCCTGGTTGGGAGACAGCGGAGAAGTCGGCGAAATACTCGATGACCGGAGCGTCGAGGTCGAGATTTCCGCACTCGGCGAGCCGCAATGCCGCCGTAGCCGTCACAATCTTCGTCATCGAAAACCACAGGTAGATCGTTGCGGGCGTAGTGGGTGCCAAGCTCGCCAGGTCGGCGAAGCCAAACCCGCGCGCCCAGACGACGCCGTCGCTCCTAACCACGGCAACCGACAGTCCCGGGATGGTGCTCTTTTGGATCTTCTCTTCGAGAAACGTCTCAAGCGCTTCCACGTTCGTCGGGTAGCCGACGCCACGGGAATTGGTCTCCGGCGGCAACTTCCACCTCCATCAGGTAACAGGTGGTTCTCGATCACTATTGTATCTTTTGTGGCGTCATGAGGAAGCAGTACGATTCGTCTGAGAATCCTCAAGTACTAAAGTCGTACCAGAAGCTACACTTGTAAGGAGATGTCCAGCTCTTACGGCAAGCGGCACTCCCCCTACGCACCCTCGGCATGACCCTCGCCGCGAGCTTGCTGGGTGTCTCGGTCCTTGGCACCCGCTACCCACACCTGCTTGCCTGGCCGCTGGCGACCGGGGGCGGCTTGGCCGCCGGGCTCGGCCTGCTCCGCGCCACGCGGCAGCAATGGTCGGGGCGTGTACCGGAGGATCGTGGCAGGTGAGTTGCGAAGCGAGGTTCAGTGGTTGTCGAAGAGCCAGCGGGTCGCGGTCTTTGGGAAGTCGTTCCACGCGTATGCCACACGGGGACGCAGGGCCCAGACCGGGGTGCCGGGGCGAATACCGTACTTTGCTTCGTAGGCGTCGTCGATGCGTACGAGCAGTGAAGGATCGGTTATCTC
>DASQSI010000065.1:0-6977 GCA_035642415.1 Rubrobacteraceae bacterium | reverse complement strand
TTACCTACCGCGGCGGCGTCTGGCCTCATCGTCGAGGTCGGTGGTGCGCCCAGCGTCCCTGCCAAGCCCTCGGCCACGCTGCTCGGTCTGATCGTCGATGTCGACCTCTTCGCGCCTTACGTCCTCCTCGACTAGCTCCTCGTCTTGGACGACGTCCTTGCGAACCCGGATCTCCTCCTTGACCACCGGGCGCTTCTCAACCACAACCTCTTCCTCGGTGACGGGCATAAACACCTCGTCTTCACCGATCTCGGCCCCTGAGGCCTCTCGGCCCTCAACCGGCACCCTCTCTACGTGCACCTCCTCGCGCCTCTTGGGCACCCTAAGCTGCTCGCGCTCAGTTCTCACCCGCTTGCGCAACCGCACACCGCCGGCTTCACGTTCGCGGGTGCCGGCCCTAAGCTCCTCTTCGCTCCTTTGCACTCTAAGCTCGTCCTCGTCCTCAAGGTCATCGCCAGGCTGGTTTACGCCCTCCTGATGACGGCCGTGCCCGCGGAACTCGCCAGTCTCGGTGTCCCCCATTCTCAGGCCAGGCCCCACCTCGCCAGTGCGTTCCTCGTCGGCGTAATACTCGCCGTAGCGGCCCCTCTCAGGAGCACCTTGCATAGCACCCAGTCCATAGTGGCTGCGCACCCGCTCCTCGTATTCGGCGGTTATGTCCCTGTCGTCGTTGAAGGAGGGGCCCTCCTTGACCCGGGCCTTCTCCACCGAGACCTCTATACGGTGTCCCTCTTTGTCGACCCTAGCAAGCTCCCAGGGGATAAGGCTCGTCCCCTCAAGCCCAAAGAAGCCCCTCTTCACGCCTATGTACTCGGCCCGCTCGCTCTCGTCGACGAACAGGTCGTCTACCTTGCCGATCTTCTCGCCGTTGCGGTCGTAGACCTCGTAGCCTGCGTACTGGTCCTCGATCGCCGTGAACCTGTCGCTTCTGTGCTCATGCTCCATCTAGTGCTTCCTCCTTTGGGGGGTTTTCCAACGATCACTTCGTTGGCCTTTTGTTGGAACGACTCTTAGCCTTCATACCTTTCATTGGGCGATAAGGCTCATCCTCCTTCTACCAACAACCGCTTTTCGGAACACGACATGATCTTGCATGCTATGTTGTTACCCCTGCGTATAAACCTTAGCTAACAATTTGGTAAAGATTACTTAATAAAGGGTCTTATCTAGGGAGGGGTTGTGCGCGAAAACGACTGTCTCTCTAGCGTAGAGCCTACCAACTACTTAGAGAGCCCTCCGCACAAGAGTCATTCGGGTACATTTTGGGCTAGCTCCAACCCGCCAAAGTTCCAGAGGAAGCTGAGAAAGTATGGACCTTACCTCCACCAATGGTAGGCCCGACCGAAGGCGGGCGCGTTCTCGCGAGAGTTATAGCGCCTAGAGGGTGGGAAGGTTGCCTTAAGGCTGTTCTTGGAGCCTTGCCGTTAAGGTGCATGCGAAAGACACAGATTCAGACCGCAAGTGGGTGTCCCTCGCTGTCCCTTTGGAGGCTCCAGATACTCGATAAGAGCGCTGTTTTGTCGCTTCTTGTCTCTAAGTATCGGTGCATGTCTTCAGGCAGGACGCGCTCAAAATTCGGTTCCTTTCGGGGAGTGCGGGCTCGAGTCACATCGCCGGTACTATGAGTCAGCGGGGCGTTCGTACCACAACACTAGTCTTTGCCATACTATTCTTATGTCCTATAGAAGCTCTGTCCAGGCTGTCTAAGGTCTGGCGGAAATTCCTGCAAGAGCCACATATTGCCATCGGGGTCGCTGAAGCCGGCATACTTCACACCACCGAAATCTGTGATCTCGCCGACTTCAAGTTCGCGTTTAACGAGTGCTTCACGAGCCGCATCTATATCCGCTACAACCAGATGCAACCCCTTAACAGATCCAGGCTGCATATCAGAAATTTCGGGCATACCAGTCCCCATTACAATTGAACAAGCTGAGCCAGGCGGGGTGAACTGGACAACCCTCATCGTGTCGGTCGGCTGGGTATCGACGTTTAACTCAAACCCAGCCTTCTCATAGAAAGCCTTGGCACGGTCAACGTCAGAAACCGGCACAGGCACCAACTCAAGTTTCATATCAGGCACGGTAATGTTGGTTTTGTTGTTATCTGCCATACTACTCCTCCTTCAAAGCTGCCTCCCATAGGCTACTGGGCGGAATACCAAGCAAGTACTCCAAGAGGAACACAGTGACATAGATAAAGGCGAAAATGAGCGTTGACATCTGAGCTACAAGCTCGATGCACTGCGCAAATTCTGAAGTGTTCTCTCGTTTTGGTTGCCGCCCATCTGCATACGCTAGCTTATACAACAGGCACAGGGCAACATCGCTTCACCCAGTAACGGCCGCGCCCCCTCCCTTATACAACGTTATGTAATAGATGAGCGACAATTGCTTCCACATTCCCTAAAATACCTGCAAAACAGCAGAAAGACAGTGACGCGAGAGCGAGGCATGGCCTATACTACACCAATTAATACACCAACGGACCTTGCACCAAACCTCTGGAGCCTGCTAAGGCTTTGCTTCTACGGAACCTGTGTGAGTGTCGAGCCGTGCCATCTGTTTCGCTACCTGGACGAGCACGCTTTCAGGTTTAATGAGCGCGAAGGCTAGGACTCGGACAGGAGGGTACCCCGACACTGGGTTTATTCGTTCCTATCTGGTTGCGTGCCTTCGCCCTGGGTCCATGACGTTGACCGTTCATAACCTTCCGGCAGGATAGTGTTGTGCATATAAAGGGCGAGCTCCTGCTCGTTCCTTATAGGGTAGGGTACTATCGGCAGGAGGATTACGTGGCCAACGTATCTCTTCTGAACGAGAGCTTCACCAGAGTAGAGAAGTAGCATACTTAAACGTAGAGGAGCGCAGTGGTGTCTAAGATCTTAGTGTTGAACGTCCCGGCATACGGTCACGTCAATCCGACCTTGCCTGTCGTTGGTGAGCTCGTTACTCGCGGTGAGCACATCGTCTACTACCTTACTGAGGAGTTCGAGCCGCAGATTCGCCACAGTGGTGCCACTTTTCGCCGCGTCAACGGCATCCAGCATCGTTTTAGGATTCCTCCTGGTATTGCCCAAGGACTACAAGCTAATGACTCAAATCTGCAGCAGAGGATGGCTACCTTCTTCCTACCGATGATGACAGACAGTCTACGGCTGGTACCCAGGCTGATCGACAGGGTAAAGGCTGAGGAAGCCGACTACATCGTTTATGGTCGTATGTGTTTGTGGGGTAGAGCTCTTGCCGAACTGCTAGGTCTGCCCGCTATAGCCTTCAGCCCTACCTATGCGATGAACGAGAACTCTCCGTTAAGGCGACAGATGTCCTCTAGATGGTCCTTTATTCTAAACAGAGAGCTCTCAGGAGCAGCTGCACAAGCAATGAGCGAGTTCCAAGAGACCTCCAAAGACCTACATGAGCGCTACGGTCTATCCCAAATAGAGCTCACCGATCTGTTTGCTACTGAGGAGGAGTTAAACATCGTCACCCTACCGCGTCAGTTCCAACCAGATGCCGATACGTTCGATGAACGCTATGTATTCGTTGGTCCGTGTATCGCCCCCCGCAGCGATGAATCTACGTTTCCTTTAGATAAGCTCACTGGGCGACCACTGCTATATATTTCGCTAGGTACTGTCTTCAACACCGATCCCAGATTCTATGCAGCCTGTTTCGATGCCTTTGCCAACAGCGATTGGCAGGTGGTGCTATCTATTGGAACAAATATTGACCCCTCCTCGCTGGGCCAGACACCTAATAACTTCGTTATAAGTCCACACCTGCCACAATTGGAGATTCTCCAAAACACTGATACGTTCATCACACACGGCGGCATGAACTCCGCTATGGAGGCTATCTATTATGGCGTGCCTATGGTCGTCGTACCCCAACAACCTGAGCAGGCAATGACTGCTGCTCGAATAGCTGAGCTGGGTCTTGGGGTCTCCTTGGAGCCTGAGCAGGTCAGCGCCAGCACAATGCGTGACGCTGTCAATACCGTCAGCGACGATGCAAGCTATCGCCGCCGCGTCGCCCACATGCAAAAAGCGGCGCGTGATGCCGGTGGCTATCTGCGGGCTGCCGATGTTGTACAACAGTTCGGCTACCAGCATAGCGCTGCTAAGAAAAAGAGTAAATCGAGCCCTCGAAGCAGACACAGGGAGGGTTAGTCGGAGAATGGAGAACAGATAAACTTTGCTACCATCTCCTAGAAGTGACGAGTGTAATGCTGAAAACGTCTAGGCTATAGCAATGCCGGCACTCGGCGGCTACTCTGCGTTAAACAACCGTAAAACGTTGGTTAAACCTCCGAGGCATGTATCCCAGCGCACCAAGGATGTGTGCGCACAAAGAAAGGGCCGGGCGGAAGAGCATCCACTACCCGGCCCCCCATTAGTGACCTACGTATCATAGCAGCAAAAAGCTTAGAGCCCCTGACATAGGTAGTGGACCGGGGCTATGAGGCTAGCAGCCGAACCAGTCGGCGTAGAGGTAACGGAAGGCGTCGTTGCGACACGGGCTGTCTATTAGACCACGCTGGTAAAAGTCCCAGCCGTTGGCCGCGATCGCCTCATCCTTTCGTACCGCCACCGGAGCCGCCTAGGCGGCGAGTGGGAGGACGTGGAGGAGTTAGTGCCCTTGGAGTGGACGCCATGCAACTTCGGGGGAGAGCGCCCCTGGTTCGTCTGCCCAGGTATGGTCAACGGGGTCGTATGCGGCCGGAGGGTGGCGATCCTGTACGGGCGGGGGAAGTACTTCTTATGCCGACACTGCTATGACCTACGCTACGAGAGCAAACGAGAGAACAAGAAAGACCGGGCTTCGAGGAGGGCGAAGAAGATAAGGCAGCGCGAACATGATGGAGACGTTCCCCGAGAGGCCAAAGGGGATGCACCACGACACCTACCTGAGGCTGTTCTTAGAGCACCACGAGGCCGAGATGGAGCATCTAGCTGGCATGCGGGAGGAGCTGGACAAGCTCCAGGAGCAAATGGCCTAGAGGCGAGTTCGTTCGGCAATTTTTGGTGAAGCGAGCTTGAGGCCGCCATGTACCACCAAACACCAGCAATCCTTCCACGTGCCGCAGCACTGATCGTTACACCATCTTCAGATACGAGCGTCCCGAGAAGAGGACCGCGATGCTGGCAGCAACAGCGGCGGCCCCCACGTAGAACGGGACGCTCGGAACGAACCACTCGGCCAGCACACCGGCGAGGAAGGGGGCTATCGCCCCTCCCACGAACCGGATGAAGCTGTAGGCGGCGGAGGCCACCGGGCGCTCGACAGGCGACGCCTCCATGACGGCGGTGGTTATAAGGGTGTTATTCACTCCAAGGAAGCCCCCGCCGACGATTACGGCAACTATGAGCACGGGGTGCGAGGAGATCCCAAGCCCCATGATCAGCAGGTCCAGCGCGATGAAAAAAAGCATCGCGCATATCGTCGGGAGCGTCCCGAGCCGCGCCTGTATCCTGGGAGCCAGAAACACCGAGGTTATGGCTAGCAGAACCCCCCAGCCGAAGAACACCAAACCGAGGCCATGGGCGTCTAGCCGCAGCGGGAAAGGGGTATAGGCGAGCATGGTAAAGAACCCGAAGTTGTAACAGAGCGCGGTCAGCCCGAGCGTGAGCAACCCGCGGTGCTTGAGGGCCCGGATCGGGTCGAGGACCGAGCTCTTGTGTTCTACCTTGTAGATGGGAGGTAGGAGAAAGAAGATGGCGACGAACCCAACCGACATCAACAAGGCAACGCCGAAAAACGGACCCCGCCAGCTTAACCCGCCGAGCGCGCCGCCCAGCAGGGGACCGACGGAGATCCCCAGACCGAGCGCTGCTTCATAGAGGATAACCGCTTTCTCCGTCCCGGCGCCGGACACCTCGACTATGACCGCGAGTGCGGTGGCGATGAAGAGCGCGTTGCCCAACCCCCAACCGGCCCGGAAGCCCACGATCTCGCCGAGGCTGCCGGAAGCGCCCGACAAGGCGCTGAAGACGACGATGAGTCCTAGCCCCGCGAGCAGGGTCCGTCTGTGACCGAGCCGGCTAGAGACGACTCCCGTGATTATCATGGCCAGACCGGTGACCAGGATGTAGCTGGAGAATAGTAGTTCGACTTGGCTCGGGCTTGCATTGAGTTGGTCACCGATGGCCGGAAGGATGGGATCTACCAGACCTAGGCCCATAAACGAAATGACGCAGGCGAACGCTACCGCCCAAACGGCCTTCGGCTGACGCAAGATGCTGCCTTCGCCGTCTAGCTCCTCGTTCCGCTTCGCGCTTTCGTTCGGTTCTCCTGTCGGTTTCGCCATATACGAAAGCTCCTATCCTTATGCGACCTTGCACCGTCTTAAATCTCGCCTGCTCACCCAAATCATGCTACCATACCTATACGTACACGTACGATTATGTGAGTGAAAGTATTCTCTGGACGTGGAGAAGGCAGACTGAGTCGGGGTCTACGTGGGTGAGAGAGGTTGGCGTGAGCGTCTTAAGAGAGAAAGAGCTATCGAGAGTGGGAGGGATTGCCGAGCGGCTTGGGGTGAGCCCTAGAACCATCAAGTATTACGAGGAGCTGGGCCTGATCGAGCCCGAGGCCCGTTCATCAGGAGGATTCCGGCTCTACGGCGAGAAGGAAGTGCGCCGGCTGGAGCGCATCCTCCGGTTAAAGGGGATAGGGTATTCGCTCGCCACGATCCGGGAGCTATTAGCCGTCAGGGACGCGGCCAAGGAGGCCGATAAGGCCACCCTTCTGAGAGAGGTAGCCAGGCGTCTAAAAGAGCGCGAACGGGATGCTACGGTACGCATCCAGCGGATGCAAAACGACCTGAAGCAGGCCGAGGCGTTGCGCGAGGAGTTGCGGCGCGACATAGCGCTATGCGAGAGGCGCATCGAAGAGTTGGGCAACCAGACCGCTTGACACGAGAGCCTGGAGAGGCGAGATAGCTAGTTTTCCGGCAACCCGTTCACGTCGAGGCGG
>DASQSI010000064.1:0-43712 GCA_035642415.1 Rubrobacteraceae bacterium | reverse complement strand
GATGGTGTTGATGGTCTTGGGCGTTATGCTGAGGGGGAGCGAGGCTGTGGTGCCATGGCTTCTCATGAACACCATCGTTGGGGTGGTCCTACTGTTCGTGACGAACCTAGTCCTTATACCGCCTATTCTCATAAACCCTTTCACCATACTCATCTGCGCCGTTGGTGGTGTAGTTGGGTGGCTGTTCGTCCTGATACTGCATCTCCTGGAAGTAGCTTTTTAGGTTGTCGTTTAGTGAGTAGCCTGCTTACACACCTGCCCGGGGTCCTATATCAGGGGCTCTGGCCTTTTTCATGTTTAGGGTTTTGTTTCGAGGGTAACAAGGACGATCACTAGATTATTGCCGGGCTAGTCCCCCTCCTACACACCTAGAAGGCCAGCCCGGCTTTTATATTCGGGCTGGCACACACCCTCTGACGCACACCAGAAGTCCAGCCCGATTCTTCTTTATTGTGGTGGGATCGACGAGGAAGTGCATGACCCAAATGGACTATTTTTTACAAATGCTTACACCGGCGATCCTGGGTCTCGTAACGCCAGAAGTGGAATAGCTTGTGAGTACGCGAAGCAGCTAGGACACTTCCACTGGCCCTTCTTGGAGAGGTTCTACTACTATAGTCTCCTTGGTGCTCTCCACTATAGCTTTCACCTCATCCTGCTCGGGCTGGGGCACTGCGAATTTATCCAGCGATTGCTGGAGGTCATCCATAAACGCTTCCCACTCTTCCTCGGTGTTTGATATGGGTTTTGAAACAGATTTGTAAGCGTCAACAGCAGGTTTTGAGCGGAGAGTGGGAGATGTAACAAAAACGGAGGTTTTTGATACACGCTGCTTGTACCAGAAACGACCGTTTATGACACACTCTCTGCCTATGCCTCCGATTGCCGGGCCTAAGGTCTTCTCGAAGACTCTCTCCTTGCCCTGATATTAAAACGAAAGTCTGTGCATATTACCCAAAGAACTCGGCTCTCCCTTCTTGTAGCCTAAAAGCTTGCAAGAAGGACAATCATAGAGTGAAGTTGGCTGGCCAGAGAGGGTTTCTCGCATCGTTGCTGTTCTTGGTTCTGCTCGGGCCGACCTTCGGCCTTACGGGGTGCGGTGGTGATGCAAGCCCATCAGGAGGCGAAGGCTCTTCTCAAACTACCGGTGAAGAGCAAACAAGCGGTGGCACGGTTACCGTGCTTGCTGCCTCTTCGCTCACAGACGCTTTCGGTGAGCTGGCCACGATCTTTGAGGAGCGCAATCCAGGCGCGAACGTCAATACGAGCTTCGGTGGAAGTTCTGAGCTTCTTACCCAAATTGAGCAGGGAGCACCAGCAGATGTCTTTGCCTCAGCTGATGAGGTAAAGATGGATGCCGCTGTACAAGACGATCTCGTTAATACACCACAGCTCTTCGCAAGGAACCGGCCAGTTTTGATTGTTCCCAAAGACAACCCAGCCTCAGTTCAAGAGCTTCAGGACCTCGCTAAGCCCAGAATAAGGATTGTGCTAGCTCAAGACGGAGTACCCATCGCTGAGTATGCCAAGAACATCCTCGCAAACGCTGAATCCGCATACGGAGGAGATTTTGAGCAGCAGGTCTTGAACAATATAGTCTCGCGGGAAGCAAACGTGCGGGCTTCAGCCAACAGAGTAGCCTTGGGAGAGGCAGATGCCACCTTCGCCTACGTCACCGATGTAACGCTGGACATTGCAAACAAGGTAAAAGTTATAGAAATACCCAAGGAGCTAAACGTCGTAGCTACCTACCCGATAGCCACGCTAAAGCAGGCACGCAATGCTGAGCTAGCTCAGAAGTGGGTTGACCTAGTACTCAGCAACGAAGGACAGCGCATACTGGGGAAGTACGGCTTCGAAGGGGCGCCTTCAGGGTAAGACAAGAGCCGATAGCCCCCTCTAATCGCGAGGTATATGTAGTACTAGGCTAAATCTCCCTGTGTCATGATCATGACGTCCGTGGCCTTGATTAAGGCCGTCACCTGCTGGCCAGCTTCAAGGCCTAGTTCATCAGCGCTTTCGCGAGTGATAAGAGCAACCATCTGCCAATCACCAGCCTGCAAAGATACCCTAGCTGCCGCTTCGCCCTTCACTACCTCGGTTATCTGGGCAGGAAGGCGGTTACGAGCACTTAATGCCATGCTAGTTACTCCTTACACTTTTGGCTTACTCATCCAGGCCTTACCCGAGACAGCGAAACTTTAATACTTACTGAGGGGTCTTCGCACAACGGGGATTGTGTGGCTAGCTAGAACTCAGCCTACTGCTATGTAACAAAAACGGTGGTTTCTGATACACGCTGCTTGTACCAGAAACGACCGTTTATGGAACAGAGGCTCTGACTCTCATTCTTGTCTTATGTAACTAATCCTGGGCAAGCCTCCCTTTATTACATAAGACTTTTGCCTTTAACCAGGGGATCGGGTGTAGCTTAAGAGCCCAGGGGGTAAGAAGGCGTGACCACCCTGACGGCCGGATCTTCTTCGTTGTCCCGGCCCTCTTCTTTGTGGTCGACCCCCTATGGCGTCAGGGCAGCCCTATGAGGTTTAGATAGCGTCGACTTCGTGGGAGTGGGGTAGTAGCAGGTCGATCAGTCGAAGAAGACGAGGGCCCCTACGCTTATGAGGACGAAAAGCAGTACCAGAATCGTGATGACCATCATTACGAATGTGGTTCCGCTCATGACGATCACACCCTTCTTTTCAGATATTAGGAGACACCATTTTGTCCTTTCACCCGAGATCAGGCGAATCTATCTAGGAGGAGGCATGCGCTCGCTCTTTTTCGCCTAAACGTGCCCACGGACAAGGGCCCTAAGGCGGATAATTTGAATTCTACAATGAGGACAATATGCGTGAGCTGGTCGAGGTGCGAGCAAATTCCCACGAAGCAATATACAATAAAGCCGTTGAGCTGAATCTAGCAGAGAGAAAGCTGCTCTCCTATGCTCGATCTCTTCCAACCCACTCACTTACTGTTCGTACTTCTGGTAGCACTGCTAGTCTTCGGTCCCAAGGGCTTGGTGGAGATGAGCCGGGATCTCGGCCGCATCATCCAGAATGTCCAGGAGTATAGGCAGGACTTCAAGGAAGGGTTGCTGAGCATCCCCACCGAGGACGATCTTGAGAAAAAGCACTCTGGGAAGAAAGGATAAACGGAATTATGTTTACGGGCCTCGAATCGCCTACCCACCTGGTGTTCATCCTTCTGGTAATCTTGCTACTCTTCGGCGCCAAACGCTTGCCGGAGCTGGGCAGGAGTCTCGGTCAGGGTATCCATGAGTTTAAAGAAGGATTGAATTCCAAAGGCACACCTCCTGCTGAAGACAAACAACGCTTTGAAGACGTAGAGAGGGAGCAAGCCAAGCGAAGCTAGTATACAAACGAACCACTTGGTGGCGAACCCTCTTCGGTGCGGCTGAACGCAAAGAACTGCTCGATACATGACTCGATCTTTTTGCAGATTAGCTTACGTTCACTACATTCTTCCATAAGAGAACGGTAGCGTAACAGGGCTCTTTGCTATGCTTGTGGGCACTTCCAAGGACGAGCTAATATATACCCCCTTCGCGCCGAAGCGGAAGCTGTGAAGGTGAACAGGTCTGGTTGACCAGGAGGAGGTAACGACCAATGGCAGCAACCGAGTTTCAGTGGACCCTCATGAACATCCTGAGTCGCCATGGTATGAGCGTAGCTAGCTTAGCTGAGCATACCGGCTACAATCCTCTTCTTTTAGATAACCTTATAGTGGGGAAGAGTCGGCAGATACCTGTAGACTTCTTTATACGAGTTGCTGATGCCCTGGACCTCACCACAGAAGAGAAAGACACCTTAGTACGCTCCTGGGCATTCGGGATCGAGAAGCGTAGTTGGCATTTGTCTAGCGCCTGACTCACAAAGCCACGAGAATCGCTTGTAAGGGCCTACTCGGTGCCAGATAGTGGAGTTAGGCTGTGTTATGTGGATATTGCGATTTGCTCTAAAAACTTTCATTCTCCAAGCTCCTCTCCCGCTACATCCGTGTTCGACTATCTGAGCACACAAAGTGTGCCGTGCGCAGCAATCACAGGTGGCGGCGGGCCTATCCTATATAGCTTCAGGAACAGCTCCGGCGAGATCTGCGTACCAGCTGTTGATGTCGTTGACACCCTAGGCGCAGACGACATTTTCCACGGGGGCTTTTGTTACTACTATGCAGCCTCGAGAGGTTCTGTCTCTTCATTGAATGAGGTTGCTCAGGCCGCTTCCAAATCGTGTGAGGCATTCGGCACACGCCGGTGGATGCAAGAGTCGTCTACTCAGTTTCCATAGGACGAACCGCAGATTATGGTGCGATCGCCGACTCAGATTTACCAGCTTGCTACTGATATTCTGGATAAACTAGCTCAAGTACCACCAAAGGCGCGGTACTTTCTGGGAATAATCGGGAATCCCGCCTCGGGGAAGAGTACTCTCGCGCATGAGCTTACCAACGCGGTCAACCGGCGCGTACATGGAGATATAGCGATTATGGTGTCGATGGACGGGTTTCATCTCCCTAACAAAGTATTGTACCAACGCGGGCTATATCCATTGAAGGGCATCCCCGACACCTTCGATGTAGAGGGCTTTATCACGCTGCTAAGGCGATTGCACAAGAGCCCGTTGCAAACGGTCACTGCCCCCTTGTACGATCGAGCGTTACACGATCCTGTGCATGACGGAATCAGTATCCAGCCCCATCATCGCCTTATCGTAGTTGAGGGGAATTATCTACTCTACAACAAAGCACCCTGGAGCCACGTACGCCCGATGTTAGATGAAGTATGGTACATCGACGCTTCACGAGATGTGGTAACCCAGCGCCTTCTAGAGAGGCACATGAAGGCAGGGCGGAGCCGCGAAGATGCCGAGAAGAAGATAGCCTCAACGGACTTCCCGAATGCAGAAATCATTGAGGGTACACGGCTACGTGCGGATCGAATCGTCGAACCCTCAGACGCCCTGTAGACAATGTCATCGAACGATCCCTACGTATACGCCTCGTCCAGGCTTGCATTTGTACTTACTGCCTTGAGGTCGAAGTAAGAAAAGCTAGGGTACCAGTCGAGAAATACTAAACCACCCGAGGTATCATTGCGCGCCCTGCTGACTGACGAGGCACCAGAGGTGCGCGTCGAGCGGGGGTAGAATTGGCCAAAAGGTATGACGAGCTACGCTGAGATGGCACACGAGCGCAAGAGGGCCAGGCCCCTCTACCTAGAGCTCAGGGCTCTGGGCCTTGGGTTGCGCGTCAAGGAAGAGGCAGCGGATCCTACGGGCTACGAGCTCGTGATGACCGGCGCTGGCTACCTTTCGCAGGCGCGCGCCGACCAATTGCGCCGCCGGGTAGAGGAGAGCAAGACTGGGCTCTTGCGTGTGTTACGGGCTCGCTGGGACCCGGACCTCGAGGCTATAAGGTACACGGGGGCAGAGGATAGAAAGTAGAAGCGAAAGGTTAGACTACACGGGCTCTTCAAGCGATTGGAAAGGCCACGCCGTCGTGATGGGCGGCAGCATGGCTGGGCTTTTGGCCACCCGTGTGCTCTCTGAGCACTTCAGGTGGGTTACGCTAATCGAGCGGGACCGCTTTCCTGATGGCCCCGAGCCCCGCAAGGGCATCCCGCAAGCTCGCCACGTTCATGTTCTGTTGAAACGAGGCCGAATCATTCTGGGCCAGCTTTTCCCGGGCCTGGATAATGAGCTTGTGGCGCTTGGTGCCCCGGTTGTGGACATAGCAGCGGATGCGGCGTGGCTTACTCCCGCTGGGTGGGGGGTTCGCTTCTACTCGGACCTTGACACGATCTCGTTCGGTCGCGACCTGTTGGACTGGGGGGTCCGCCGCCGGCTGGGTATCTGCACCAACGTACGCTTCCTCGAGGAGCACGAGGTAACGGAACTGCTTGCGAATGCCAACGGCACGGGCATCGCTGGAGTGCGTGTGAGCCCATGCAACCAATCGAACGGGAGAAGTGAACAACTGCTGTACGCAGACTTAGTGGTCGATGCTAGTGGGCGCGGTTCCCAGGCTCCTCGGTGGCTTGAGGCCCTAGGCTATCCCCGACCGCGGGAGACGAAGATCCACGCCCACCTGGGTTACGCTAGCCGCATCTACCAGCGCCTAGCCAGGTTTGAGTGTGACTGGAAGGTGGTTTTCGTGCAGACGGCACCACCGAACGTTATGCGTGGCGGGGCACTTTTCCCAATAGAGGGGGACCGCTGGATCGTCACCCTGGCCGGCGGGGACTCGGACTACCCACCCACAGACGAGGCAGGCTTTCTAGAGTATGCCCGCTCCTTGCGCACCCCCCTCCTCTATAAGGCCATCAAGGATGCGAAGCCGCTTTCGCCCATTCATCGTTACCTGGCAACGGAGAACCGCAGGCGCCACTATGAGAAGCTTTCTCGTATGCCCGATAACTTTCTCGTTACCGGTGACGCGGCCTGTGCCTTCAACCCTATCTACGGTCAAGGCATGACCACCGCTGCCTTGGGTGCCACGGCACTTGACGAGTGCCTGCGTGAGCAACGTCGGCTGAAGAGCGATGGGAATCTCGCCGGACTTAACAGGCGCTTCCAAAGGAAGCTGGCGAAGGTCACCTCGGCGCCCTGGATGCTTGCTACAGGTGAGGACCTCCGTTATCGCGGAACCGAGGGCGGCAGACCGGACTTCCTGACCCGACTGCTGCACCGCTATATGGACCGGGTAACGTTACTCTCTACGAAGGATGCTAGGGTGCGCTCGGTGCTGCTGGAAGTGCTCGGCATCCTCAAGCCACCGGCTGCGCTCTTCGGCCCCGTCATTGCCCTCAAGGTACTGCGGCAGGCCGTTACTCAGCTCATGATGGAAGAGGAGCAAAAGCCCGAGCACAAGCTGTCCGAGCCGGCGTAAGACTGTCGGAGGCACCCCGAGAAGATCTGCTTGGAAGCAGCGGACCTACGATAGCTAAAGCGTGGGGCACGGAGACGAATTCTCCCTCTTAGAAGCGCTGCCGCAGCAACTAAATCTGAGTACAGAGGAAGGAGGGCATTATGAGCAGCACAACACCAAGAGGTCCTGCAGTAGCACATCACTATGCTGATCTAGGTGAAGTGCGGCTGCACTACGTCGAGATGGGGGAGGGACCCCTGGTGGTACTGTTGCACGGCTTCCCAGAATTCTGGTATTCGTGGCGCTTTCAGATTCCTAACCTTGCAGAGGCTGGCTTTCGCGTGGTTGCCCCAGACATGCGCGGCTATAACCTCTCCGACAAGCCTCAGGGTGTAAATAATTACCGCGCCGAGCTGCCCGGACGGGACGTTGCGCGCCTGATCCGGGCATGTGGCGCCGAGAGGGCAAAGGTGGTTGGCCACGACTGGGGCGGGGTGGTAGCTTGGATGGTCGCGATGCACTACCCAGAGCAAGTTGAGAAGCTAGCAATCCTCAATGTTCCTCACCCGGACCGGTTTCTACAGGGGCTGTGGACCCTTCATCAGCTGCGCAAGAGCTGGTATATGTTCTTCTTCCAGATCCCTTGGTTACCAGAGCAGCTCGTGCGGGCGGGCGACTTCGCTTGGTTGCGGTCCAACTTCCGTAACGATCCGGTGCGGCCGGGGGCTTTCAGCCCCCAGGACATAGAGCGGTACGTGGAAGCACTCTCCCGGCCTGGTGCTTTGACGGCGGCCATGAACTATTATCGGGCACTTCTCCGCCAGACTCCCGCGCAGGTACGGCGGCAGCTGCGCAAGGTTGAGATACCCGTGCTCGTGATCTGGGGTGAGCGGGACCGCTATCTTGGTACGGAGCTGGCCCAGCCGGATCGGACCTGGGTACCGGATGTGCGGGTCGAGCGTTTGGTGGACGCTAGCCACTGGGTGCAGGTCGACCAGCCCGAGAAGGTTAATGCCCTGCTGCTCGACTTTCTGCGAAGCGCACAGCACACATCCTGGCAGAATCCCCAGCGCTCTTCGTAGGATCCTCTAAAGCCTCAAGCTTTCACTGACCGGGTCGCGTCGTTGCTCTATCGCGGCTCACCGATGGCAAAAGATAGTGGAAAGCTGGGCTAACTTCGACGCCTTGGGCATGATGCACCAGCTCGAACTTATGCCCGAATCAGGCCAGCTCGGAAGCTAATCTCCATAGCCGTCTTCAGCAGTACAACGACTGAGGCTACTATACGTCGTGCCTTTTTATTGCTCCGATCTGTTTAGTAGCTCGAGCAACTATTTTCTGCACAAAAGTGATTTTTTGTACAACGCCTGAACCCATAAAACGTTAGCTAAGGTTCCGCGCCCTGCTGCCTACCCTGAGCTCAAAGCGGTGGTGACCTTGCTGTGTGACGAGGGCGAGAAGTATATCCAAGAATACTTCGCGGAGACAGATATAGTGCGGGTGGACTCCGAAGCCTTCACCTGAGCTTGTCTCGAGTAGCAATTACTCGGTGCACTACTCAATTTACAACGTGACTATCCCCTAGACACAAGTAATAGCAAGAAAGGCGGTGGGGGAAGATGGCACTCTCGGGATCCCCACCGCTAATAATCCCTCCTCCAGAAGGGAGCAGCATACCACAAGAAAGCGAGGACATTCCAGAGCCGGGCGGTGGGAGATTGTTTGGAGGGGGGACCCCCACCGCCCAGACAGCCAGGACATAAAGGGCCTGACTATAGTAGCCCGGTTGGAGAGAGCTACCGCATCTAGTATACTAAAAGGCGTTAAGTATTGCATATTTTTCTTAAATTTTTTGAAGCATGGCTATGCCAGAGGGCCTGATCAAGTGGAAGCAGGAGCTCGAGCTTGGCTGTCCGGCGTTCGTCGAGTTCACCAACCCTGACTTCGTGAAGCAGGCGGAGAGCTACGGCGCGAAGGGGTATCGGATCGAAGCCGCTGACGAACTTCTTCCGACCCTTCGGCAGGCGCTTGAAGATGACACGGTTTCGATCATCGCCTGAACGACGCCAGGAACGGGCTCGGTAGTCGGCGGGACAGGCAATAGAAGGATGAGGGAAGGTCGCACATCTCGAAAGGAGTGTGGGCGGCGCTCCTTGCAGCGCTGGCGGACGTTCCGGTGCTGATGGAGACGCCATACGCAACGCCGGAGGCGAACGTCGAGTAGGTGCGTATTGTCGAGGAGTTAGCGGGCGGTTTGCCTCTTTCGCCTTATGGGGTATAGAATCTACGTCATGGAGACGCTGGAGATCCACCCCCCGCAGAGGAAGATGGATTTGCTTTCGGCTATCGGCGAGACGTTGAGAGCAACCCGCACCGAGCGTGGGCTCACCCTGCGGCAGGTTGCCGAAGGCGCGCACGTCTCCATCTCATACCTTGCAGAGATTGAACGCGGTGAGAAGGATCCTTCTTCTCGAGTGCTCGAAAGTATTGCCGAAGGTTTGGGTGTCGAGATGGGGGACCTTCTCCTCCGAATTGCTGGCATCCTGAAGCCTGAGGCTCACCCAGCAACGCCCGTTGAAGGTACGCTGGCTGCCTGAGACGCGCAGAAGTTTACAAGCCATATTAACAACTACTGCTATCCGTTGCTAACGGCTCGTGAAGGTAGCGCTGCACTACGAAAATTAACAGTTATAGCGATTTAACTGACGTCATCCCCATATTTGAAAGAGCGCTCCCATTTCACAACTCTTTTCTCACAGTAGATCCGTGAGATGGACGTCAGCGTTAACGTGATCAGCAGCGCCTCGGGGGCGACAACCAGGTCGGACCACGTCTGGGTACTTGTAACTGTCCAAAGACCAGTCAACGGAAAGAGAAGCCAATAAGCATATACAATACCCAGCTTCTGTTTCAGGGGTCACGGTTCTCAGCGTTCTCCAAGCCGTCGAGTATGGGCCCCAAGGCCCTATCGCGGGCGGCCTCGTACTCTTCGACGCTCTCGGTCTGGCGGGCGAGCTCGGCCATCCAGCTCGTGAGGCCGGTGCCACCCTTGACGGCCAGGATACGCCAGGTAAGGATGCGGTAAACCTTTTCTAGAGTTGCTTCTTCGGGGTGGCTGCCTTCGAGTAGGTCTTCGAGGGCAGCGTGGAGCGCTTCAGCGGTTTCGAGCGGGAGACACAGGTTCACCGTGGGCTCGTCACCCCTCAACGAAGCTACCGAACCTTCTCAAGATAGATGCGGTCCCTGGTAACGATGAGCTGCAGGTCCTCCGGCCCCCGGTGGAGGTAGTCGCGCCACTCGCTGGCAAAAACCTCGGACTCGCGTGCGTCGGTTATGAGCACGATACCCGCCTCGTTCTCATCGAGAACCACAGGATGCTCCGAGAGGCGGCCCCGGCGGACAGGGTCGCGGCGGTAAATCGAATTGCGCGACCGAAAACTCTGCACGCTGGATGGTGTTGTGTTCAACTCCTGGGCGATCCAATCGTCCCCTCGCCCTTCTTCGACCCAGCGTCGGATCCTGGCCGCATGCGGCTTTAGCGCTACTCTCCTGTTCCCCAAACCCCGCCCTCCTTATTGTCTTAACTTATATTTACCTTGTTATATGTACCACTTCTAGCGGTTTGCTGCTAGGGTACCCGTGACATCTAGTTTTTCACCAGAGTGCCCGCGTGCTGTTAGGGCGGATCGTACTCCGGAGCAGCTTCTCGGCTGCGGCAAGGCCAGAGAGCACCGCCCCCTCTACCTTCGGGCCTGCGAAGGCGTCGCCACAGAATACTAAGGGCGGCGGGCCCTCGACGTAGATGAATGCCTCTTCGTAAGGCTCGAGAGGCATGCTGTGCTCCCAGCGATAGACCGCGGTAGCCCTTACTTTCGCCCCTATGTAACCTTTCGCTTCGTCGAGGAGCAGGCGGACGACGGTATCATCGTCGCTGCGTATGTGCTCGCGGCTCCATTTCGGACCGGCGTGAATAGTAACGGCCGGAACCTCGGAAATGCCTTTCTTTTGGTTATCGGAGACCCAGAAAAGGGGTTCGCCCCCGATCTGGACCCCGCCCGGCTCCGGCACCCCGCTGGGAGCGCCAAGGAGCACCATCACCGCGACACACGGATCGTAGTCTATGCCTTCTAAAGCCTCTCGCGCCTCGATCGGAAGGATGATGCCGCTGCTGTCCACCAGCGCAAGCGTGGGTGGGACGGGAGCGGTGAGTACGAGAGCATCGGCGGTATGGCTAAGATCCCCGGTAAATACCTTCCAACCTCGCTCGTCCGCTCTAAGGCAAGTTACCTCCGCGCAGGTTTGCACGTCAAGGCCGCGGGCGAGGTGCTCGGCGATAGCGGTCATGCCGTGTGTGCCGCGGTATCGGGGGTACCCGTCGTCGTGCTTCTTGCCGTTTTGATCGGCGAAACCGTGAGTCCACGTTTCGGCAACGCCAGCAGTGATCCAGGTCTCAACCCTCCTCTCGAAGCGGTCGTCACGGACGGTAAAGAACTGTGCGCCATTGTCGAAGACCCCTTCCTGCACATGCTCAGTTCTCATACGACCGCCGACCCTATCCTCTTTCTCGAGTACTTTGACACGGATGTCTGCATCTTCAAGGGTACGTGCGGCGACGAGGCCCGAGAGGCCGGCGCCGACGATTATGCAGGACTTCACGCTAAGTGCTCCTTCTGATGAGCCTCCGACCGGAGGAGTGTTGCTGCCGTCTGTACCGTTTGGAAGTGGATATCCACAGCGTCGGGTACCTCTCGGGCATAACCGCCGGCCATCGTCACAGCGACGGGAATATCGCGTTCCCGGCAAGAAGCGAAGACGAGTCGGTCACGCTCCGCTAGCCCCTCTTTGCTCACCGAGAGCCGACCAAGGCGATCGTCCACGAATGGATCTGCTCCGGCAAGGAAGATTGCAAGTTCCGCCCCGGCGTGGTCGTGGGCCTGCTCCAACCCCTTCGCGAGCGCTTCGAGGAAAGCGCCATCGTCGGTTCCATCTGGGAGTGCGATGTCGAGGTTGCTAGTCTCTTTGCGGAAGGGATAGTTCTTCGCACCGTGGATGGAGAAGGTGAAGATGCAAGGGTCTTCTTGCAGGATCGCCGCCGAGCCGTTGCCCTGGTGTACGTCGGTATCGAGTACGATGACCTTTTCTACGAGCCCCTCGTCTCTCAAGGTGTGTGCCGCGATGGCCGAGTCGTTCAGTACGCAGAAGCCCTCGCCGTGGTCCGCAAAGGCGTGGTGGGTGCCCCCAGCGAGGTTTGCAGCGAGCCCCTCTTCGAGGGCAGCGCGGCAGGCGTCCAGAGTACCCCCCGACGCCCGGCGCGAGCGCTCGACCATCATCTCGGACCAGGGAAAGCCGATCCGGCGCGTTTCTTTCGGGGTGAGCGCTCCTGTAGTCACCTTCCTCAGATAGCTAGGGCTATGTGCGCGCAGGATCTCGACGTCTGTGGCCACATGGGGGACGCGCAGCTCCCCGGGTTCGCAGATGTCTCCCTGCTCAACTCTTTCACGGAGCATCGAGTACTTCTTCATCGGAAAGCGGTGTCCCTCCGGCAGCGGGAGCACGAACTGGTCTGAATAGAAGACCTTCACTTCTTGCGTCCCTCCCCACACGCTTCTTGGTCCGGTATACCTCTCATGCCGGAAAATGTAGTACATATCCGCTCCGGATGTTGGGTAGCCATCATTCATACAGGGTTGGAGGGTGCTGCCGCAACCGGGTGGCGCCGTTCTGCGGCGATAGTTGGACGGTGGAGCGCGTAAGTGTAACTATTGATTCTAGCTCCACGTTTGGTTACCCTACAGGGTGGTTACCTCAGGGCCGAGAAGCCCGGGGAAAGGAGGTGCCTTATAGAACCAGGTTCAACGATAGCGTTCTCGAGATATTGTTTGGTAGGAATGATAGGAGGAACGTATGGCCAATTCTAATGCGGAGGCTGCGAGGCCAAGCACATCTACCATAGCCAAGGTGCTCGTGGCGGCCTGTGCGGCCACTTCCATCGAGTGGTACGACTTCTTCGTCTACTTAACAGCGGCGGCCTTGGTCTTCCCTAGGCTATTCTTCCCGGCGGATATCGACCCTGTCGCAGGGGTACTAGCCTCGTTCAGCACGGCGGCGGTCGGCTTCGTGGCCCGTCCGATTGGAGGCATAGTCTTCGCCCATTTCGGAGACAGGCTCGGTCGCAAGCCGACCCTGGTGATCGCGCTGCTAACGATGGGTGTCGCGTCGACGCTCGTGGGCCTTTTGCCGACCTACGCCGCCGTCGGTGTCTGGGCGGCGATAGCGCTCTTCATACTGCGCTTCTGTCAGGGGCTGGCCATCGGCGGGCAGTGGGGAGGAGCGGTCCTTATGGCGACGGAGTATGCCCCGCCCGACAAGCGGGGCTTCTACGGAAGCTTCGCCCAGATGGGGGTTCCCGTCGGGCTCGTGCTCGGGAACGTGTTGTTCCTCGTACTCACTGCGACGCTCTCCTCCGAGGCGTTCGAGGCCTGGGGTTGGCGCGTACCATTCCTGGCGAGCGTCGTCCTTATCGGTATAGCTTTGTACATCCAGCTCAAGCTAGAAGACACGCCAGCGTTCAAGCGCCTTGAGGAGAGGATGCAGGAGACACAGGAGAGGGGCGAAGGTCGGGAGCGTTCGCCCGTTTTGGAGGTGATCCTCAATCACCCCAAGCAGGTGCTCTTGGCGGGAGGCGCATTCTTCGTCATCAACGGGGCTTACTACATACTGATCACCGGTATCCTAGACTACGGTACCAGAGACCTAGGCCTCTCGAGGAGTGATATGCTGATAGCCGTCCTGATCTCCAGCTTCCTTCAGATCTTCGCCCTCCCGGCCTTCTCCGCGCTCACCGACCGCGTCGGGCGGCGGCCGGTGTACCTGAGCGGAGCGGTGCTACTGGGGCTCTGGGCGTTCCCTATGTTCTGGCTCATAGATATGAAGTCGGTTGTGCTGATCACCGTGGCGCTTACCATCGGGCAGGTCTTCTTGAGCATGATGTATGGGCCGCAGGCGGCGCTCTTCTCGGAGATGTTCAGCCGACGGGTGCGCTATTCCGGGGCTTCGATAGGTTACCAGCTCGCGTCGGTTTTCGCGGGCGGGCTCGCCCCGATCATCATGGTCTCGCTTCTGGCGTGGACGAGTACTTCACTGTCGGTCTCCTTCTACATACTTGCGATGGCCGTTGTCACCTTCGTCTCTGTGTACCTGGTTACGGAGACCTACGAGGGAGAGATGGCCGAAGATGTGGCCCTAGAGGAGGGGGTCGCCGCGAGAGGGTAGAAGTCCCGGCGACCAGCTCTAGAACTGGTCTCTATGGTCGAGGCACGAAGGCCTTCCGGCAGCCCGGTGCGGGGTGCCTTGCTTACACCACGTGGCCAACGGAAGGAGGAGCATGAGCGAGGGACATCTCGAATGCTGGCCGAGGCGGATGCCGCGCACCCTGACGCTACCTAGGACGAGCGTATGCCACAATCTTAAGGTCTCGGCGGAGAAGTATCCCGAGAAAACGGCCATCGTCTACTACGGGACCAGGATCTCCTACAAGCGCCTCCACGACGAGGTGAATGCCCTTGCCGGATACCTACAGGAGGACCTCGGTGTCGAGAAGGGCGATCGGGTCGTCCTGTACATGCAGAACAGCCCGCAGTTTGTTGTTGCCTACTACGCCACATTGCGGAACGACGCTGTCGTCGTCCCCATGAACCCCATGCACCTCACCAAAGACCTTCGGCACTACGTCGAGGACTCCGGGGCGCAGGTTGCAATTGTAGGTCAGGAGCTCTACTCCCAGATCTCCCCGCTTGCTAACGAAAGCGACCTCGAGTACGTAATCATCGCCTCCTACTCGGACTACCTCGAAATGGAGACCGACCTTGCTCCGCCAGATGCGCTCCCCACGCAGGGAGAGGAGGCGGAGGGTGCGATCTCCTGGGGAGGCCCTAAAGGCCGGGCGTCTGCCTGGGGAGCACACGCCCGGCCCCAGGGACTTAGCTTGCCTGCCGTACACCTCCGGGACCACCGGCCGGCCCAAAGGATGCATGCACACCCACCGGACGTTACAGGCGACCCTCGTGAGCGCAGGCCTTTGGGGAAGCATGACGTCGGACAGTGTGATCCTCACTACGCTGCCGCTGTTCCATGTGACGGGGATGCAGCATAGCATGAACGCGCCGCTTTATTGTGGGGCGAGCATGGTCCTTATGACGCGCTGGGATAAAGAAGTGGCCGCGGAACTGGTCCAGCGTCATCGATGCACCCACTGGAACAATATCTCCACGATGGTTGTCGACTTTCTCTCGAACCCGCGGATAGAGGAGTACGACCTCTCCTCGTTCATGGTGGTCGGCGGTGGCGGCGCCCCCTTGCCGGAAGCGGTCGGCGAGAAGCTCGAGGAGCTGACCGGCATACGGTATATGGAGGGCTACGGTCTCTCGGAGACCATGTCTCACACCCACATTAACCCCCCGGATAGGTCCAAGCTCCGCTGCCTTGGGGTCCCCACCTTCGACGTAGACTCGCGTGTCGTCAACCCGGAGACCCTCGAAGAGGTCGGAGTAGGAGAGGAGGGCGAGATCGTTTCCAGCGGTCCACAGGTGATGAAGAGCTACTGGAAGCGGCCCGAGGCCGACGAGGAGGCCTTCTTTGAGCGGGACGGCAAGCGTTTCTTTAGAACCGGAGACATCGGGATGCGCGACGAGGAAGGCTACTTCTTCATGGTCGATCGGCTCAAGCGCATGATCAACGTCTCCGGCTATAAGGTGTGGCCCGCAGAGGTCGAGAGCACGCTGTATAAACACCCCGCCATACAAGAAGCTTGCGTGATCAGTGTCCCCGACGAGCGCAGCGGTGAAGCGGCCAAGGCTATGATCGTCTTGCGCGAAGAGGAAAAGGAGAATGTTGCGGCGGAAGACATTGTCGAGTGGTCAAAGAACCACATGGCCTCTTACACGTGCCCGCGCTTGGTCGAGTTCATAGATGAGCTGCCCAAGAGCGGGTCCGGCAAGATCCTCTGGCGTGAGCTTCAGGAGAGAGAGCAAAGGAAGATGGCGAAGACGAAGTAAGCCCAAAGAAGCGTATGGAGCGGGGGAGGGCCGCCGTTTCGTTCTTCACGGGAGGTTTTAAGATGACACCAACAAGCATGACGGCGGCCCAGTCCCACGAGGCCAATGTTTCCTTAGAGGTTTGCGTTGCTAGCTACAGAACTTGTACATAAACCATACAGCATTTAGAGGCCGGGGGTGAGCAGGCTTGGCCGAGAAGACAATAGAGGTGCGCGAGGATGAGGACTTCGACCGCGCCGCCGTCGAGCGGTACATGAGGAAGAACATAGAAGGCCTCGCCGAGGGTGAGGAGATGGAGGTTAGGCAGTTCCCCTCCGGGGCCTCGAACCTCACGTATCTCCTAAAGCTTGGGGATTGGGAGGGCGTTCTCAGACGGCCGCCCTTGGGGCCGGTGCCGCCCAAGGCACACGACATGAGGCGCGAGTCCAGGCTCTTGATGAAGCTGCACGAGGCCTACCCGCTTGCCCCCAAGCCCTACTTTTTCACCGATGACGAGTCGATCATAGGGGCGCAATTCTATGTAATGGAGCTTCGCGAGGGCGTAATCGTGGACGATTCCTTCCCGGAAGAAGTGGAGGCCACCGAAGAGCTGTGCCGCGGGGTATCCCGGATGGTTGCAGACACCTTGATAGAGCTGCACGCCGTGGATTGGAAGGAGGCGGGCTTAGAAGAGCTCGGGAGGCCCGAAGGTTTCCTGGAGCGGCAGGTGAAGGGCTGGATCTCTCGCTACGACAAAGCCAGGACCGAGGAGGTAGAAGAGGCCGAACCGCTCACCGATTGGATCTCCAAGGACATCCCCGAAAGCCCGCCGGCCACGATCGTCCACAACGACTTCAAGCTTAACAACCTGGTGCTCAACCCTGAAGACCTAACGGAGGCACGAGCCGTTCTAGACTGGGAGATGACGACTATCGGTGATCCGCTCTTCGACCTAGCCGTCTCGCTTTCGTACTGGATGCAGTCCGACGACTCGCAAGAGCTTAAAGAGGTTATGCCGACGGCAACTTCCACTCCGGGCTTCTGGACCCGCAGGGAATTTATAGACTACTATGCCGAAAAAAGCGGGCGCAACCTCTCGGACATGCACTGGTATATGGTCTTCGGCTACTTCAAGCTCGCCGTGATCATCCAGCAGATCTACGCTCGCTGGAAGAAGGGCCAAACCAAAGACGAGCGCTTCGCAAACTTCGACCGACGTGTCCGGAGGGTGATCTTCCGCGCCCACGAACTCGCCCAGAGAGGCCACCTCTGATGACCCCTAACAGCATGACCCTCGGCCGCGTCGGGGCTGGGATGATCTGCGCGGCAGCAGCCCAGATGAGTGTAGACTACAAGGTGTTCTTGGCCGGGGTCGCCAAGAGTACGCCCTTGGTCAGGCCCGGCAAGCCTGAGAACATCTTTGCCGGGGAGCCGCGGGCGTGAACGAGGTGGTCGAGCGCTGGAGGGCGCTGGTCGGGGAGCGCTCCGAGGTGGTCTCGAACGTCGTAGAGAAGGGGGCGGTGCGGAAGTTTGCTGAGGCCATAGGCGACCTCAACCCGCTGTACGTAGACGAGGCGGCGGCGAAGAAGAGCCGCTACGGCGGCCTTATCGCCCCGCCCACCTTCCCGCGCACCTTCGAGTATGGGGAGATAGAAGGCGTTGGGCTCCCGGGACAAGGCCTCATCCACGGTGAGCACCGGGTACGCTACGAGCGGCCGCTACGGGTGGGGGAAGAGGTCCTCTGTTACACAGTGTTCAAAGACTATTATGAAAAAGAGAGTCGCGGAGAACTGCTGGGGTTCGTGATCTCCGAGCGCGTCGGCGAGAGTACCTCGGGGGAACGCATCTTCACCATGGAGGACACCGCGATTCTCACCCCGGCTCTCAGGAAAGGCCTCGAGCTGTGAACGACACGAGGCCGGCCTGGAACCCCGGCGACGAGCTCGAGAGCCGTAAGCTGTCGCCGATCACGAGGTCACAGCTCGAAAGGTACGCCGATGCGTCAGGGGATCGCAACCCTATCCACACCAGCGACGAAGCCGCCGAAGAGGCCGGCCTCTCCGGCATCATAGCGCACGGTATGCTTACCGCCGCCACGATGAGCCTCCTCTTCTCGTCCTATTTGAAACACGGCTACGTGAGAGAGTTCTATGCCCGGTTCTCCGGCATGGTCTACCTCGGCGACGAGCTCACCGTAGGAGGCAGAACGATCGGGGCTAAAGATACGGATGAGGGATGTCTCTACGACTTCGAAGTCTACACGAACAGGGGGGAAGAGAGCGTGGCCTCGGGAACGGTAGGCTTCCTGGTTTACGAGGACCGGTGATCGGATGTCTCTAGCAAGGCTTGGGGCGTGAAAGTGTGCCGGGATGCTCACCGGATTCTTTTCTTATGGCATCCGGAGGAGGCGAGCTTTAAACCTCCCGGGGCTGGGCAAACTTGGTTATCGGAAAGCTCAAGGAAAGGGAGAGCAAGTGGCTGACAGAGGCTTAGAGGAAGCCCTCATCGTGGGGGCAGTACGCACACCTTTGGGCAAGCAAGGTGGAGCCTTAAGCCCCGTACGGCCAGACGATCTGGCCGCCCTTGTCCTACAGGCCCTCATGGAGAGGACCGGCGTGTTGCCCGAGGAGATAGAAGACGTCTACATGGGCTGCGCCAACCAAGCCGGAGAAGACAACCGCAACGTGGCCAGAATGGCCCTTCTCTTGGCAGGCTTCCCAGAAGAGGTTAGCGGAACGACCATCAACCGCCTCTGCGGCTCGGGGCTAGACGCCGTGGCAAACGCAGCGCGGGCCATCATGCTCGGGGAGGCCCACGCTTATATCGGGGCCGGGGTTGAGTCTATGAGCCGGGCGCCCTGGGCGGTGCCCAAGCCCGAACGCGGCTTCCCTACCGGCAGTATGACCATGTATGACACGACCCTAGGCTGGCGCTTCGTCAACCCAAAGATGGAGGAGAGGGGGTATACCGACTCTTTGGGGCAGACCGCCGAGAACCTGGCCGAGGAGCGCTACGCTGTTACTTCCGAGCAGGAGCGGCCCGAAGGCCTTGCCCGTAAGTACGATATCTCCCGGGAGAAGCAGGACCGCTTCGCCCTGAGGAGCCACCAGAAGGCCGTGGAGGCTACCGACGAGAAGCGCTTTAGGGAGGAGATCGTCTCCGTCCCGGTGAAGACCCGTAAGAGCGAGGAGTTGGTCGAGGCCGACGAGGTCCCAAGGCGCGACACCTCCCAGGAGAAGCTCGCCAAGCTCCCGCCCGCCTTCAAGGAAGGCGGGACCGTCACGGCTGGCAACTCCAGCCCCTTAAACGATGGGGCTGCGGCGACGCTCGTGGTCTCGGGAGAGTTCGCCCGAGCCCATGGTCTCAAGCCCATAGCCAGGATAAGGAGCATGGCCGTGGCCGGCGTGCCGCCGCAGGTGATGGGGATAGGGCCGGTGCTCGCTACGAAGAAGGCTTTGGAGCGGGCGGGGCTCTCATTGGACGATGTAGGCCTTATCGAGCTTAACGAGGCCTTCGCCGCACAGGTCCTGGCCGTGCTTTACGAGTGGGGAATGGGCCCTGAGGACGAACGGTTGAACCCGAACGGGGGAGCTATCGCGCTCGGTCACCCCATAGGTTGCTCGGGGGCCAGGATACTCACCACCCTCTTGCACGAGATGGGGCGTAGGCCCGAAGTCCAGTTTGGTCTGGCGAGCATGTGCATCGGCGTCGGGCAAGGCATCGCCATGATCGTGGAGAAGGCGGCGTGATCGGCCCGACGTTCCATCGGGCGGGTTGCACGAACACCGGACTTGACGGGCATACGGACTTTCGGCTAGACGGAAGCCGCGCGACGATCAAGAGGAGAAGAGGATGACGGGGGAAAGACCCGAGACCTTGCCCAACCTTCTGACAAAGCTCACCGGCGAACACGGCGACGAGACCGCCCTGACTTGCGATGATGAGACGCTGACATTCGCGGGGCTCGAGGAGCGCTCCCACTTTCTTGCCGGCGGCCTCGCGCGGCTGGGGATTGGGGCGGGGGATAAGGTTGCAGTCTGGCTGCCGAACCTCTTCGCCGCGGTCGAGCTGGAGTTTGCCCTGGCGCGCCTCGGGGTGGTGGCGGTGGCCCTGAATACGAGGTTCCGCGCCCACGAGGTGGAGGATATCCTGTCCCGCTCCGATGCTCGGGCGCTCGTCTACGCGCCGCACTTTAAGGGCATAGACTTCTCTTCCATCCTGAAGGAAGTGGATCCCACAAGCACGCCGGAGCTAGGGACCGAGATCCTGGTGGGTGGAGGGAAGCCACCGGCTTCCGGGAGAGATGCGGTCCTCTACGAGGACCTGCTTGATGCGGAGCCCCTCGAGGAGGACCTGAGCTTCCCGGAGGCCTCGTGCAACGTCTTCACATCCTCGGGCACTACCTCCGCTCCGAAGCTCGTCCTGCACTCTCAGAGAGGGATAGCGAGCCACGCCCGGGCTATCGCGGGCGCGTTCCGCTATGGAGAGGATGACTGCGTAACTTTAGGCGTGCTGCCTTTCTGCGGGGTCTTCGGGTTCAACTCGATCATGGGCACGCTCGCCGCCGGCAGACCCTGCGTGCTCATGCCGGTCTTCGACGCGGAGGCGGCTGTACGGCTCATAGAGGCCCACCGGATCACCCATCTTAACGGCTCCGACGAGATGCTGCTTCGCATCCTGGAGGCCGCTAGCCCACACCCCAAGCGCATCTCGTCGCTTAAAGAGGCGGGCTTCGCCAGCTTCAACAGAGGGGGCGAGGAGACGGTCGCAATGGGCGATTCTTGGGGCAAGAGGTTCTACCAATGCTACGGCTCCACCGAGGTTCAAGCCCTGATGGCCCACCAGCCTGCGGAGGCTGAAGCCGAACGGCGGGCTCTGGCGGGAGGTGTCCCCAGCTCTGAGGATATCGAGGTGCGGGTACGCGACCGGGAGACTGATGAGTTGCTCCCTCCGGAGGAGTCCGGGGAGCTGGAGGTCCGGGGACTAAACATCATGATCGGTTACATGGGCGACCCGGAGGCCGAGAAGGAGAACTTTACCGACGACGGGTACGTGCGCACCGGCGATCTAGGCTACCTGACGGAGTACGGCTTCGTTTACCTCAGCCGGATCGGGGACGCTTTACGCCTGGGGGGCTTTCTGGTAAGTCCTCGGGAGATCGAGGGCTACCTCGAAAGCTTGTCTAGCATCGCCGAGGCGCAGGTGGTAGGGGTTACCGCCGAAAGAGGCACCGTAGCGATCGGCTTCGTGGTTGCCGAAGAAGGCCAGGGGTTCGATGAGGACGAGATTCTGGAGCTGTGCCGGAAGCACCTGGCGAAGTTCAAGGTGCCGCAGCGGGTCATCGCCCTCCCCGACTTCCCGAAGACCGAAAGCGCCAACGGCGTCAAGGTCAAGCGCGAGGAGCTGAAGGAGATGGCGACGGAGGCGCTCGAAACCGAAGGAGTAAGGAGCTCTGGATAAGCGCATGGAAGCCGAGAAGGTGGCCATCGTCGGGGCGGGGGCTATGGGTAGGGGCATAGCCCACGCGGCGGCGGTAGGCGGCTTCGGGGTGAGGTTGCAGGACGTCAGCGGCGAAGCCCTCGAGAGTGCCGCGCAGAGTATCGAGAAGGAGATGAACAAAGCGGTCGAGAAGGGTAATCTCGAAGAGGGGGAGATGCAAAAAGCTCTGGACCGCATCTTTACGACCGAAGACCCGGAGGAGGCCGTCTCGGGAGCTGATCTCGTCATAGAGGCTGTACCCGAGAAGATGGACCTCAAGCTCGATTTATTCAAGAAGTTCGACGAGCTGTGCAAGCCGGAGACGGTCCTGGCGACGAACACCTCGACGATGAGCCCGACGGAGATCGCTGCCGGGACGAACCGGCCCGATCGCTGTATCGCCATGCACTTCTTCAACCCTGCGCACCGGATGAAGCTCGTGGAGCTGATCAGAGGCCTAGAGACGACCGACGAGACGGTAAAGATTGCTCGGGACGCCGCTGAGAAGATGGGCAAGGAGACCGTTGAGGTCAACGAATTCCCGGGTTTTGTGGCAAGCAGAATCAACTGCTTGGTAGGTAACGAGGCGATGAATATGCTCGTCGAGGGTGTGGCGAGCGCCGCGGATATAGACAAGGCTCTCAAGCTCGGTCTGGGCTACCCGATGGGCCCATTAGAGCTCGCCGACCTCGTTGGTCTCGATACCCGCCTGAGAAACCTGGAGTACCTGCGCGAGATGCTCGGGGAGAAGTATCGTCCCTCGCCTTTGCTCCACAAGTTGGTCGCTGCCGGGCACCTCGGCAAAAAGTCGGGCCGTGGCGTCTATGAGTACGGCGAAAACGGCGACATCGTCCGCTAGGAAAGGAGCGAAAGAGTGGCCGAGTACGAGACGATCCTCACTTCGGTCGAGGAGAACGTTGGCACGATCACCATAAACCGCCCCGACGTCCGCAACGCCCTAAGCACGCAGGTCCTAGGCGATGTCCGCGGGGCACTCGCCGAGTTCAGGTACGACGACGAGGTAGGCGTCGTGGTCTTTACCGGGGCGGGCGACAGAGCCTTCGCCGCAGGTGCGGATATTAACGAGCTGCGCGAGCGCACGTTCCTAGACGCCCTTGCCTCCCTCATGCAGGCCGTCTACGACGAGATAGAGGACTACGAGAAGCCGACCATCGCGGCGGTGAACGGCCTGGCGCTGGGTGGTGGTTGCGAGCTGGCGATGGCCTGCGACATAAGGATCGCTTCGGAGAACGCGAGGTTCGGGCAGCCGGAGGTCAACCTCTCCATCATCCCTGGCGCGGGGGGCACCCAGCGGCTCGCTCGGCTCGTCGGCAAGGGCAAGGCTACGGAGATGATCCTGACCGGCGAGATCATAGGCGCAGAAGAAGCGCACCGGGTGGGTCTGGTAACGCGGGTAATCTCGTCTGACGAGCTCGTGGACGCCGTACGAGAGACGGCCCGGTCGATAATGTCCAAAGGTCCGCTCGCGATACGGCTCGCCAAGCTCGCCATACGAACCGGCTTCGAGACTGACTTGAAGACGGGCCTCGTCATCGAGAGGTTGGCCCAGGCCGTACTCCTCACGAGCGAGGATAAGCGGGAAGGCACGTCGGCCTTCCTCGAGAAGCGCGAGCCAGAGTTCAAGGGGAAGTAGCAGGTGGCGGAGCCGAGAATTGAGAACGTGCGCAAGATTCTCGTCGTCGGGGCGGGAGCGATGGGTTCCCAGATCGGGATGGTTTGCGCCCTAGCCGGCTACGACGTGGCCGTCCAAGACCTAGACGAAGACGCCCTGAAGAAAGCGCAGGAGCAGCTAAAGGACCGCATGTCCCGCAACGTCGAGAAGGGTCGAATCGAGCAAGAAAAGGTAGACGCGGCCTTCGACAGGATGACCTTTACCCCCGACCTCCAAGGCGCCGCCGCAGACGCCGACTACGTCATCGAGGCCGCCGTCGAGAGGCTCGACGTGAAGCGCGAGATCTTTGCCGAGCTCAACGAGGCGGCTCCCGAGCACGCGATACTGGCGACCAACTCCTCGACCATCGTGAGCAGCCGCATCGCCGACGCTACGAAGCGGCCCGATCGAGTGTGCAACATGCACTTCTTCAACCCCGCGCTCGTCATGAAGTGCGTCGAGGTGGTCAGGAACCCCGAAACCTCGGACGCTACCATAGAAACCGCCGTCGAGTTGACCCGCAGGATCGGCAAATCGCCCGTCGTGCTCGAGAAGGAGGTCTCCGGCTTCGTCGCGAACCGCATCTTAGGTGCCCTCATGGACGAGGCCGTCGATCTTTACGAAGCTGGCGTGTCCTCCTTTGAGGACATAGACACAGCGTGCAAGACGGCCCTGGGCCATCCGATGGGTCCGTTCGAGCTCATGGACTTTACCGGCATAGACGTTAACTACCACGTCAGGATGGATCGCTACGAGGACACCGGTGACGAGAGCATGAAGCCTAAGAAGTCGGTCGTCGAGAAGTACGAGAAGGGCGAGCTAGGGCGTAAGACCGGCAAGGGCTGGTACGAGTACGACGAGCAGGGCCAGCGTAAAGGAGGATCGTGACCGACGATAGCAAGGGCGTGCTGAACCAGAAACAGCTCGAACAACTGGTCTCATACTTCGACGAGAAGGTCGAGTTCTCGAAGCACATCGAGGCCAGGGTCGAAGATGTCGAGCCGGGGCGCGCTATCCTGTACATCGACACCGGGCAGATACACCTCAACGGCAATGGGAGCCTGCACGGCGGCGTCTACGCCACGCTTATAGACAACGCCATGGGGCTCTCTGTGGTGTCGCTCGTGAACTCGAGGACGGCGACGACGCAGATGAACGTGCATTTCCTGGGATCCGTCAGCGAGGGACGGATCACGTGCTATGGCGAGGTCGTGCACCGAACTCACAGGACGGCGACCGCCGAAGGGAGAGTCTACGACGAACAGGGCGACTTGGTTGCGATGGGCACGGGATCGTTCAGGATCTTCGAGAAGCGGGGCAATCCGATCGTGTGATCGAGATGTATAGAGTGAGCTGGATAAGAGAGAAAGGAGTACGCGAGGGTGGGTACCGAATCAAACGCGCGGACGAACGTTTTAGACCTGTTCCGCCTCGACGGTAAGACAGCCGTGGTCACCGGCGGGGGCCGGGGCCTGGGGCAATACATGGCTGAGGCCCTCTCCGACGTCGGGGCGAACGTAGTCCTGTGCTCTCGCAAGCTAGAGACGCTGGAGGAGGTGAAGGCAGAGATAGAAGATCGTGGCGGTAAGGCGTTGGCTGTGGCCTGCGACGTCACGGATCGCGAAGACGTTGAGAACGCCGTAAAGGAGGCCGAAGAAACCTTCGGCGCCATAGATATCCTCGTCAACAACAGCGGGGCGACCTGGGGAGCTCCCGCGGAGGAGATGCCGCTTGAGAAGTTCGACCTCGTGGTGCGGGTCAACGTGCACGGAACGTTCCTGATGAGCCAGGCGGTGGGAAGGCGTATGATCGAGCGTGGCGAAGGTGGGCGCATCATCAGCGTTTCCTCGGTGGCTGGGCTCGTCGGTGGTCACCCCGACTACATGCAGACGATCGGATACAACACGAGTAAGGGCGCCATAATCTCGATGACCCGCACTCTCGCCACCGCGTGGGCGCGGCACAACATAAACGTCAACGCCATCGCGCCGGGCTGGTTCCCAACCAAGATGAGCAGCGGCCTGATCGAGCAATTCGAAGACCGGATGCTCGAAGACATCCCCATGCACCGCTTCGGCGGGCCTGAGGACCTGAAGGGCGCGATAGTCTTCTTGGCCTCTCCCGCCGCCGCATACATGACAGGCCAGACGGTGGTCGTTGACGGGGGTCAGACGGCCTGGTGAGGGAGGAGAACAACCATGACGTTGAATCTGGCGGTAATACTCGAGGATAGCGTCAAGAACAGGCCTGAGAAGCCGGCGTTGATCCTGGACGACACCATCTTCACTTACGCCGAGCTGGGGGCGGCTGCGAAGAAGTTCGCCAATGCTCTCGTCTCCTTAGGCATCGAGCCGGATGACAAGGTCGCCCTGATGGTCCCGAACGTTCCTCAATTCGCCATCGCCTACTACGGCATCCTTAACGTCGGGGCGTCAGTGGTACCGCTAAACGTGCTTCTCAAAGGCCCTGAGGTCACCTACCATCTCGACGACTCAGATGCCGTAGCCCTCGTCGCGTGGGAGGACTCCCTCGACGAGGCGAAGAAAGGTTTCGACGAGGCCGAAGGGTGTAAGAACCTAATCGTCGTGGAGCAACCTGATGGCGAGGGAGTGTTCGAGGGGACGCGTAGCTTTGACGAGCTGTTGACGGAGAGCTCATCTGAGTACGAGATGGCGCAGCCCATGCCGGACGATACAGCGGTTGTGATCTACACGAGCGGTACAACCGGCAGGCCCAAGGGCGCCGAGCTCACCCACTCAAATATGTTTATGAACGCTTTCTGCAACGCTGACAAGCTTCTCGGGCTCAAAGAAAACGACGTAGGCATAGCCGTCTTGCCGCTCTTCCACATCTTCGGTCAGACCTGCGTGATGAACGCCTTTGTCTACAGCAGCAGCACGATCGTCCTCGTCCCGCGCTTCGAGCCGGAAGCCGTCTTGAAGGCCGTACAAAGCGCGGCCGTCACCGTCTTCCAAGGCGTACCGACCATGTACCAGTATCTTCTCAGACACCCAGAGCTCGACGAGTACGACACGTCGAGTTTGCGGCTCGGGGTGTCGGGCGGGGCTTCGATGCCGATCGAGGTGCTCAAGGAATCCGAGGAGAGGTTCGGGATCGTCATACTTGAGGGGTACGGTCTCTCCGAAACGAGCCCGACGGCCTGCTTCAACCGCTCTAAAGAGCAGCGCAAGGTTGGCTCTATAGGGCTCCCCATCTGGGGCACTGAGGCGAGGGTGGTGGACGACGAGGACAACGAGGTCCCACCCGAGGAGCGCGGGGAGCTGGTTCTCAAAGGCCACCACGTCATGAAGGGCTACTACAAAAAGCTTGAGGAAACCACAGAGGCAATGAAGAACGGCTGGTTCCACACTGGGGACATAGCGACGATGGATCAGGATGGATTCGTTTTCATAGTGGACCGGGTGAAGGACATGATCGTCCGTGGCGGCTACAACGTCTACCCGCGTGAGATCGAGGAGGTCATCTACGAGCACGAAGGGGTGGCCGAGGTCGCCGTGATCGGGGTGCCGCACGAGGAGCTTGGCGAGGAGGTCGCCGCTGTAGTCGCCATGAAGGAGGGCGCGTCGGCCACAGAAGAGGAGGTCATCACCTTTACCAAAGAACGGTTGGCTTCCTACAAGTACCCGCGCCGAGTGACCTTTATGGACGAGCTGCCGAAGACGGCAACCGGCAAGATCCTAAAACGCGAACTGGTGGCTGCGCAGAAGACTCCAACCTCCTAACCGCGCGCCGGATCTTGCTAGCCCCTTGTACCATGTCCGGGAAGCCGTTCTTGGCTTGAAAGGGGAGGGTGTGTACTCGCTTTCTAGGTTTAGACGAACGCTGAGATGCCGGTGACGTCGCGACCTATGATGAGCGCCTGGATGGTGTCGGTCCCCTCGTAGGTGTAGACGATCTCCATGTCCGCGAGGTGTCGCGCGACGTGATACTCCAGCAAGACGCCGTTGCCACCCATTATGTCGCGCGCCTCAGCGCAGACCTGCTTGGCCTTACGGGCGTTGTGCATCTTAGCAAGGGAGGCCATCGGGCCGGTCATCTTCCCCTGCTCTTGGAGCTGGGCGAGGCGGAAGCAAAGGAGCTGCATGCTCGTGATCTCGGCTAGCATGCTCGCTAGCTTCTGTTGGATGATCTGGAACGAGGCTATGGGCTTGCCAAACTGTTCCCTCTCTTTGGCATAGGTTAAAGCCGCCTCGTAGGAGGCGACCGCGTGTCCTACGCACTCCCAGGCCACGTTCCCGCGTGTGGCGGTGAGAACCTTGTTGGTATCCTTGAAGGTGTTGGCCCCTTCGAGCTTGTTCTCTAGGGGGACGCGTACGTCCTCCAGCTTTATGTCCGGCTGCCAGACAGCCCTTTTGCCCATCTTGCCGGTTATGAGCTCGGTGGAGAAACCAGGGGTGTCCTTCTCGACCAGGTAGCCCCCGATATCCCCCTTCTCGTCGCGCGCCCAGATGATCGTGACATCAGCAAAGGTAGCGTTGCCGATCCAGCGTTTCTCGCCGTTTATGGCATACTCGTCGCCCTCGCGTCTTACGCTGGTTTCTAGCCGCACGGAGTCGGAGCCGTGCTTGGCTTCGGTAAGCCCAAAGGCCCCTATCTTCTCCAGCTTCGCCATCGGGGGCAGCCACTTCTGCTTTTGTTCCTCGCTCCCGAGCATCGCGATAGAGCCCATCGCCAACCCCGAGTGGACCCCAAAGAAGGTGTTGAGGCTGCCATCCCCGCGGGCCATCTCTGTGGCCACCATCCCGGCAGCTAGGTGGCTTAGCCCCGGGCACCCGTAGCCCTGGATTGTGGTGCCGGCGATGGCTAACTCGGCGATCTTGGGCACGAGCTCGAACGGGAACGTCTCCTTGTTCCAATAGTCGTTGATTATGGGTATGACCTCACGGTCGGCAAAAGAGCGAACTTTGTTGCGAAGCTTGCGCTCCTCGTTGGTCAAGAGCTCTTCGATGAGATAGTAGTCAGTCTCCAAAGACTGGGTCACGTCGGCTATCAACGGCTGCAACGTCTTCTCCTTCTCACCTCAGTTCCCACCCACGGCTTCCCGGGGTTCCGAACCCCATGTATCTTTGCACTTTAGCATGCACCCCAGTTGCCGCGCACGGAGGTAAGGAGCACTCGCAACGCGGTGTGCTTGAAACGTCTCTGTTTTCGACCGCTACCTTGATCCTCTCGCGTTTTGCTTGCTAGCATTAAGGGGCACAAAGCTTTTGGGAAAGGGTGTTTGTGTGCGGGGTTACGCGTTAATTGCCGGACAAGCCGCAGCCTTAATGGCCGGTTCTCGGGAAGGGACCGCAGGATGAGGAGTCCCCTCGCCCGGCTCAAGCTCACTCGGTACGGACCGCTTGCTCTGGGCGAAGGGGTGCTCGATCTTGAGCATGGAAAGAGGGGCGGCGTGGACGCGACGCTCCGAAGAAAGCCGAAAGGAAGGGGAGATGATGCTAGAAGGGCTCATCCAGGACTACCAGCTGACGCTGCCCGCCATCTTAAGGCGCGCCGAGACGCTGTACGGGTACAGGGAGATCGTAACCCGCAAGCCCGACAGGAGCTTCCACCGCTACACCTACGCCGACTTCGTCTCTCGCGCCAAGAAGCTCGCCGTTGCCCTAAAGAGGCTCGGGGTGGAGAGCGGCGACCGGATCGGCACCCTGGCCTGGAACACCCACCAGCACCTCGAAGCCTACTTCGGTATCCCATCTTCGGGAGGAGTCCTGCACACTATCAACCCGCGGCTATATAAGGACGACCTAGCATACATTACCAACCACGCGGAGGACAAGGTCCTCCTAGTGGACCAGACCCTCGTGGAAGTCCTGGGGTCGTTCCGGGAGGAGGTGAACGTAGAGCACGTGATCGTCTATGGGGGCGACAGCGAAGGGGAGCTGCCCGAAGGGACGGTCTCCTATGAGGAGTTGCTCGCGGATGCCGACGAGGGCGAGTTTGAGTACCTGAACTTCGACGAAAACCAGGCCGCCGCGATGTGCTACACCTCGGGCACCACGGGGAGGCCGAAAGGCTCGCTCTACTCGCACCGGGCGATAGTCTTGCACTCGATGATGTTGGCGATGGGTAGCGTCTTCTCCTTCTCCGAGTCCGACTGCATCCTACCGGTCGTACCTATGTTTCACGTGAACGCCTGGGGGCTGCCTTTCGCCTCTGCGCTGGTCGGGGCCAAGCAGGTGCTGCCAGGGCCGTACCTGGATGCCGAAAGCCTCTTGGAAGACTTCGAGCAGGAAAAGGTTACGTTCACGTCTGGGGTGCCTACGGTCTTTTTGGCGGTGCTGCGGAAGCTGGACGAGGAGCCGCGCAAGTACGACCTATCGGCCATTCGGGGGATGACCATCGGCGGGTCGGCGGCCCCGAAGGACCTTATTCAAGCCTATGAAGAGCGCCATGATATCAACGTCCTCCACGGCTGGGGCATGACGGAGATGAGCCCGGTGGGCACGGTCTCAAAACTCACCTCGGACCTCCTGAAGCTCCCCGAGGAGGAGCAGCTCGGCTATAAGGCCAAGCAGGGCCCCCCAGTGCCGTTCATAGAGGTAAGGGCTCGCGCGGATGAGGGCTTCGTGCGGTGGGATGGAGAGACGATGGGTGAGCTAGAGGTGAGGGGACCGTGGGTCGCCAATAGCTACTTCAACACCGAAGAAGGCGCCGAGAAGTTCACCGAGGACGACTGGTTCAGGACCGGCGATATCGTGACTGTAGACGAGCACGGCTTCATCGAGATCCAGGACCGCGACAAGGACCTTGTGAAGTCGGGCGGGGAGTGGATCTCCTCGGTTGCGCTGGAGAATGCCCTCATGGCCCATCCGGCTGTCGCCGAGGCCGCCGTGATTGCCATAGACGACGAGAAGTGGGACGAGCGTCCTCTGGCGGTGGTGGTCCTAAAAGAAGGGGAGGAGGTTACCCCCGAGGAGCTGCGGAAGCACCTCGAAGGAGATTTTGCCAAGTTCTGGCTCCCCGAGGCCTATGAGTTCGTTGACGAGATACCGAAGACCGCAACTGGCAAGTTCCTCAAGATGAAGCTGCGCGAGCGATTCAGGGACTACACGGTAGCCAAAGGCTAGCTCTGACCCACCTTTCACGAGCGATAGTCCGCAAGGGATATATGACGAACCAGAGAAGGACGACGAGGCCGCTCGAACCGAACAAAAGCCGAGTAGTATGCGAACGAGGAGAGGAAGATGATGCTGCCAAAGGAGGCTTTAGAGCGCCGTGTCGCCATCGTCACCGGTGGCGGGACGGGGCTGGGCAAGGCCATAGCAGAGCGGCTCGTTGCTTTGGGAGCAAAGGTGGTTATCGCGAGCCGCAACACCGGAAGGCTCAAGGAGGCGGCAACCGAGATCAGGCAAAAGGTAGCCGGCGAGGTCTTACCCCTAGGTGAGACCGACGTACGCGACCCTGAACAGGTGAGCGCCTTGATCTCGCGCACCAAAGAACGCTTCGGCAGCGTAGATATACTCGTCAACAACGCCGCAGGGAACTTCTTAGCCCGGGCCGTCGACCTCTCGCCGAACGCCTGGAACGCCGTCGTGGGCATAGTGCTTAACGGCACGTGGTTCTGTTCTCAAGCGGCCGCAAGAGAGATGATCGCCCAAGGCCATGGTGGCGCTATTTTGAACGTGGTAGCGACCTATGCCGAAACAGGCGCCCCAGGTGTCGTCCACTCGGGCGCGGCGAAGGCCGGAGTCTTGAACCTGACCCAAACTCTGGCTGTGGAGTGGGCACCCCACAACATCCGAGTGAACGCCATAGCTCCAGGTCCTATGGCCACCGACAAGACCATGGAACAGCTCTTCGGCAGCGGAGAATACATCGACGAGATGACAAAAGAGATACCAGCGGGCCGCTTCGCACAGGTCGAGGAGATAGCGGACGCGGCCTCCTTCCTCGTCTCGGACTACGCCGACTACGTCACCGGAGCCACCCTGACCATGGATGGCGGCGCCTCGCTCAACAAGGGCTTCTTGCGCTTCACCGAGAACCTGCCCTCGCACCGGGACTGAGGTTCGAGTGAGGCGGGAACCTCTCCCTCTCGGTGTCAGTGGCGCAGCACCACGCTGATCTCGTCCTCTTTGCGCCGCGGCGCTTCTTTGGGAGAATAAGCAGGCCTTAATGCAATCGGAGGAGGTAACAGGTGTCGCTTTTGGAGGAACTGAACGACTGGGGAACCGAGACGCTGCCGGGTCTCATCGGCATCGAAATCCTCGACGCAGAGAAAGGACGTCTCAGGAGCTGCCTCGAACTCCGGGACGAGCTCCTCGCCCCCAACGGCTACCTGCACGGCGCCACGGTCGTGGCCCTCGCCGACACCTCCTGCGGCTACGGCGCTTTCGTGAACTTGCCCGAAGGCGCAGAGGGCTTCACGACCCTCGAACTGAAGACCAACTTCCTAGGTACCAAACACGCAGGCATCATAGAGTGCGAGGCGAACATGGCTCACGGCGGTCGCACGACCCAGATTTGGGACGCGGTCGTTACCGACGCCGATAGCGGCAAGCGTCTCGCCCTCTTCCGCTGCACGCAGATCATCCTTTACCCACGTGGCTCCTCGTTGGAATGATTCGTCCGACAATCCGCTTTGCTGCCATAGTCTTGTTATCTGACTTAGCGCTTACATGTATTAGTTAAGGGCGGCCGTTGCCTCTGTCATTCTGGTCTCTACCACGCCTTATCGCTCTCTTTGCAGGCCACGAACATAGTGCAATCGGGCTGGTACAGGCTAATACGCAGTAGGAAAGTGGGCTCTTTGAAAAGGCCTAAAAACCCTGCTAATCCGACGTGTAGCTCGGGTAGGATGCGCGTATGCCGTACATAGTGCCTAGAGTAGCTGAACATAGTGACTAATATCAGGATATCAAGTTGCAGCTTAGGGTGGCGAGCCTAGTGCCTAAAGCAAAGCAACGGCGGTCTAGTCTATCATGCCAGGGCTCTGGACAAACTTCTATGTATAGGAGACGCTTGGCTGGGAAGAGGGCAACTTGGGGCGCCAGCCGCATGGCGTTCCCGTTATTTACGGTTACCACGGCGAGGGTGTTTGTTGATGATGTACGGAACTCTTAGAGAAGTGGGGCCATATGCGGTAGGGGTAGTGGCCGACGAGTCAGCGGAGGACCAGTAAGAGCAGAGGCGCGACGAAGGAGGGCAAAGCCATGACCGAAGAGACCGTGAGTAACCCCGGGCCCAGCTTTTCGCCGACCGGAGCCGCTTGACGATGATAGCCTTATGCCAGCTTTACCATCGCACGGCCAGCGATATCTGAAGGAGGTTAGAAATAATGTTGCTGGTACGAGACTGGATGACCCAAAATCTTTTAACACTCTCACCTAAGGCGAGCGTGGCCGAAGCCTTGACGCTCTGTCGGGAGAGGCGAATAAGGCACATACCAATCTTAGAGGAAGGGCGGCTGGTGGGGATAGTGTCCGACCGTGATCTTAGAGACGCGAGCCCTGCTTTAGGCGATCCAGAGCGAACAAGAACTCTACAGGAGATACGGGTGGGAGATGTGATGACCCGGGAGGTGATCACGGCGAACCCGCAGGACTCTATAGAGAATGCCGCCCAGGAGATGTACGAATTGAAGATAGAAAGCCTGTTGGTGGTGGCTGAAAGACCCGCAGCGGATGAGAGGCGGGCAGCGGTCGACGAGGAGCTGTTGGGGATTGTCACGTCTTCGGATGTGATGCGAGCCCTAGTAATGCTCGCTGGGTTGCCCAACCCCGGTTGTCGGATCGAAGTCAGGGCGCCGAACAGAGCAGGGATCCTAGCCGAGGTAGCAGGTAAAATCCGGGATCTTGGGGTGGATATAGTGAGCGTCCTTTCCGATCCGGATCGGAGATCTGGTCATCGCACCATGGTATTTCAGCTGACGACCGTAGACCCTTCGAGTGTTATGCAGAGTCTTAAAATGGCTGGTTACGAGGTCTCCTGGATGTCATCGTGAGCGGAAAGTTGGCTTTGCTCGCAACCTCCACACCTCAGAGTCTTAAACTTGTTCTTGAGTGGGCGATGCTGGGATCGAACCAGCGACCTCTGTCGTGCGAAGGCAGTGAAGGCTTTTCTCATACCTTCTAACGTCTCGGAAACTGTCTATGGTCGCGCCGGGAGAGGCTGCAAGGCTCTAGAGAGTCCCAGCAGCACTCCTTCCCAGCGTAAGGGTTAGCGTCGCTCCAGGTCGAGGGCGACGCTGTTCATGCACCATCGCTGCCCACCGGCCTCCGTGGGCCCGTCGTTGAAGAGGTGGCCGAGGTGGGAGTGGCAGCGTGCGCAGCGCACTTCGGTGCGCACCATCCCGTATGAGCGGTCCTCGACCAATTCGACGGCGTCCGGCGAGACCGTCTCAGTGAAGCTTGGCCAGCCGGTGCCCGAGTGGTACTTCGCACGCCCATCGAAAAGACCGTTGCCACAGGCAGCGCAGCGATAGAGGCCGTCTTCGTCGGTGTCCACGTACTCACCGGAGAACGGGTGCTCGGTCGCCGCCTCGCGCAGGACGGCGTACTGCTCCGGTGAGAGCCGTTTCCGCCACTCCTCGTCGGTGCGGGGCAGCTCATCGCCCGTCTCGCCCACGCCGAGCCCGACGGGGCAGCTCACGCCGGTCCCGCCCAAACCGCAGTACCCATTGGGGACCTTGTGCAGGTACTGCTGGTGATAGCCCTCGGCGTAGTAGAACGTGCCAGCGGGTGCGATCTCCGTGGTGATCGCACCGTAACCGGCCTGTCGCAGCGACTCCTCGTAGGCGTCGCGGGTCTCCTCGGCGGCTCGGCGCTGCTCGTCGTCGGCGTAGTAGATCGCCGAGCGGTACTGTGTGCCAACATCGTTACCCTGGCGCATGCCCTGCGTTGGGTCGTGGGCTTCCCAGAACACCGCGAGCAGGTCCTGGTAAGAGACCTTCTCAGGGTCGAAGACGACGAGCACGGCCTCGGTATGCCCAGTCCGACCGCCGCAAACCTCCTCGTAGGTCGGGTTCGGCGTGAATCCTCCCGCATAACCGACCGCGGTCGTGTAAACACCGTCGATCTGCCAGAACTTACGCTCGGCTCCCCAGAAGCAGCCGAGGCCAAAGACCGCGGTGCTCAGACCCTCGGGGAACGGAGCTCTGAGGGGCGTGCCGAGCACGGCGTGCTTCTCAGGCACGGTGAACGCCGGCTGCTCCCGGCCGGGAAGCGCCTCGGTGGGCGTGATCATCTTGGTCTTGTGGCGACTAAAGAGCATTCTCTTACTACCTCCTCACCATTGACTTCTCTGGTCTAAAGCCCAAGCTTCTCTAAGAGCCTCTTTTGTTCATCTTTGCCTCCTTATCTTAGACCGTGTGGGGCCGCTCGCTGGACGCGTTTCCCCTCCAAACCAGCGTCACTGGCGGGGCTCAAGCGGCTGCCGGGAGTTCCTGTCCGTATTCGCCCTCATCCCTGAGTGACCGCTCAGCCTCGCGCTGGATCTGCCTGACCCTCTCGCGGGAGACCTCAAGCTCCTCGCTCAAGTCGGCAAGCGTGGCCGGCTTCTCGCCGTCCAGGCCGTAGCGGCGGACGAGGACGTGGCGCTGGCGTTCGGGGAGCTGCTCGACAGACTCCATAAGGCTGCGTATCTCCAGCTCCCGCACCACCTCATCAACTGTCCCCGACTCGCGCTCGTCCTCGACGAAGTCGCCGAGCTCTGAGCTGTCCTCCTCGGAGGAAAGTAGCTGGTTGAGGCTGATAGCGTCTGGTATGGCGCTCTTCACTTCCTTGACCCGATCGACGTCCCAGGCGAGCCTCTCGCCAACCTCTTCGTCGGTGGGCTCACGTTCGAGTTCGGTGGAAAGTTCGTTGTAGGTCCGGGCCATCTTCCTTATCTTCTCTCCCATGTGCACAGGCACTCTTATGGTCCGGCTCTTGTCGGCGACAGACCTCTGAACCGCCTGCCTTATCCACCAGGTGGCGTAGGTGGAGAAGCGGAAGCCCTTCTCAGGGTCGAACTTGTCTGCCGCTCGCATGAGCCCGGTGTTGCCCTCCTGGATGAGGTCCCCGAACGGCAGGCCCATTCCACGATACTTCTTTGCGACCGGGATGACGAGTCGCAGGTTCTTCTCAATGAGTTTGGACCGCGCCGTCTCGTCGCCGTCCCTTACCCTTCTGCCGAGATCTATCTCCTCCTCGTGTGTAAGGAGCCTCCCACGGCCGATCTGCCTCAAGTACCTCGCAAGGGGGTTTGGGATCTCTTTATCCGTCATTCTAGTTACCGCCTCTCGTGCTATTATCTCGAATCCTGCTCGTTATGCTCTGTGCTATCGGCGCGCTGCCCGATGCTCCAGAGCATCCTCTACCCGCGTCCCGTGCGTAACGCTCCTTTCTGGGCCCTCACCTATAAGACCACTCAAGGGGCTGGTTTCTTACCCCTCCTCGCCCCAATCTGCGTTGTCCTAACCGGCGCCGATCCCAGCGGCTTACCTGCTCCTCCAGGGGATCAGTGCTACGGTGGGTAGCGACAGCAGCATAGTATTGGCCTTATGTGAAAGATCGTACCAACGAACAATGGCTCATGGAGTTGCGAGGAGCGAACCCTGACGAGGCGCTTGCGGACCTCTACGACCTGCTCGTACGCGGGCTGAGGGCAGCCCTCGGTAGCTATGAGGCTGGCGTAGACGCCAACGTCGAGGACTTTGCTCAGGAGGCGCTGATCAAGACAACGGGCAACTTGGACTCCTTTAGAGGAGAGAGCCGTTTCACCACCTGGGCTCAGAAGATCGCCATGAACGTGGCTCTTACCGAGCTCAAGCGCAGGCGCTGGCGCGATGTGTCCTTGCAGGACCTTTTCGCCCGGCGCGAGGCGGCCGATCGGGGGCCAGCAGACCCTCGTCTAACCCCCGAACAGCTGGCGTTCCAGAACATGGTGCTTAAAGAGTTACGGCGCATAGTGGATGAAGAACTAACGGACAAGCAACGAGAGGCAGTGGTAGCGGTGATACTAGAGGGCATGCCAATCTCCGAGGTGGCGAAGCGCATGGGTACCAACCAGAACGCTCTCTATAAGTTGCTGCACGACGCCCGCAGAAAGCTGAAGAGGCGGATGGAGGTCGCGGGCCTCTCGTCACACGAAGTGCTGGCGGCGTTCGACGAGGGGTAAGATCCGGAGGATACAGCGAGTCTGGAGCATGAGAAGAAGGAGTTTTGCGATGCTGAAGCGTGGTGATATCGTCAAACTGGTCCGAGCCGTAGCTGAAACTCGTGAGACCGAGATTGACTGTGAGGAGTGTTTCGAGTGGTTGGATAGTATTGCGGAGGCGGAGCTTTCCGGAGTGAAGGCGAGTACAGCGATGCCCCCGGTTGGCGATCACCTCCGCAAGTGCGAGGAGTGCCGAAGCAAGCTCGAAGCGCTTCTAACAGCATTACGCGGTACGTAGATCACAGACCATAGGAGCATATACTCTTTCCTACCTCTCTAGCCTCCTTGAGCTAGGTCTCTACCGCGATGACGCCGGTAAAGTTGATGGAGTGCTGGCGATCGACCACAGCGATGGCGTGGTCAACACCTAGGTCACTCCGTGGCGACTGCTTCGGCCCGATCCGTTGAGGTCACGTAGCTGATCGTCGCATTCGCCTTGTCCTTGGCGAGCCTGCGCGCGGTCTCGTCTTCGAAAGCACAGCGCCCAAAGCTATGATAAGCAGCGCCTTTTGGGGTATCGCGCTTCTCAGCGTACCCCTTCTACGCAACTCACCGCCTATACCTTTGCCTCTGTAGACGCTCTTCGGAGGGCTACAGTATCTCGATCTCGTCACCCACCTGGACCGTGCCGTTTTTGATTACCCTCGCGCAGATGCCACCACGACCCTTTAGGGCCTGCGTCATACCCGGTTCGGTAAGACGTTCGATGTACCGGCAGACCGAGCGTGGCCCCCGGTATTCGAAGACAACATCCCCGACGCGGAACCGCTCACCACGACGCAAGGTCTTCAAGCTTATACCTCTGGTGACGACGTTGCGCCGGTGCTCGCCGTGCTTCACACCCACGTTGGTTTCTCGTTCGATGTCGTCGAGGTCCTCGGCTGCCATAAAGGTTACTTCGCAAACCCTGCCGAAGGGGCTCCAGTGTCCGGTCCCAACGCAGTAACGGTCACCCTCTAGACCACAGCCTTCGAGAGCGGTGATCGCCTCGGTCCCCTTCATCTGTGCACCACCTTCTGGGGCAAGGAATATACCTTCCACGAAGCCCGCCATTACCAACCTTTCTTTAAATCTTGCTCCTCTCTATCGAGAGGGTCGCCAGTATCCTGGGACAGTAATATCGCATCTCGGTCGGCTTGCTGTTCGCAGTGCCGTGGCTGGCTCGAGAAGCGAGTCCAGTTCCTTGAAGCAGCCTTTCGCCCCCATCATAGGTTTTCTGGTTCTCGTTACGGTAGTGCTGAACATGCTCTTGGCGATAGATTTTGACGTGGGTTTTGACACCTCGCTCTTAGCAACGTCGAAGAGGCCGTCGGTGTTCGACAGTCGAATCTACGCAGAGATTAAAGCCCATAGCTGCATCAGGATGCGGTGGGTGAGGCCCCAGATGACGTAGCGGTCCTTGTAGGTGAAAGCTGGCCAGCTCCCGGGGAAGTCCGGAATCTCGACCGTTTTATCGACAAGCTGCTCTAACGGGACCCAGAATGCCTCGACGACCTCCAGGGGGTCGAGCCGGCCGGGCTCGGCGTCGATAGCCACCACCACGGTTGAGACAACTAGCCGTCCGGGCATCGTGCGGGGGCCGACGTCGTCCAGACGGCCCAAAAACCTGCCCTCGTTCAGGTCTATCCCGACCTCCTCCAGCGTCTCTCGGCGGGCGGTATCGTAGGCATCTTTATCCCCGGGCTCCCTACCACCGCCAGGGAGCGCCATGTGCCCCGACCAGGGGTCTCCTTCCTTCTCGGCGCGTTTTATCACGAACAGCTCCAATCCCTCAGAACGCTCCCGGAGCATCAGGGCGACGACTGCGTGCCGCTCTCGCGGCTCTAGACACACCGGCTGCAGTTCTTCGAGAGCTGCCATTGTTCTTTTCAAAAGGCTCACCCTATGCAACTTTCGCAAACCGTGGCCATGCCAGTCACATTGAGAGTCTACTCCAGACCTTGCGGGTTAGTGGTAAGCTCTGCCGGAGATTCCTCGAGAAGGAGAGATCGTATGAGGGACGAGCGGCTGAAGAAGCTGGCACGAGTGCTGGTAGATTACTCTATAGAGGCGGGAGAAGGAGAGCAGGTGGTGGTCTCCGGAGGCGCCGGCGCCGAGCCTCTCATCAAGGAAGTTTATACGAGGCTTCTGGACGTGGGAGCTATCCCTATCCCGCAGGTTGTGTTGCCTGGGATACAGGAGCTCTTTTTCGAGCACGCAAAAGAGCACCACTACGAGAGAACGCCCCCCATCGTGCGCTCCCTCTACGAGGGGGCCGACGCGTTTATCTCGATCATGGCGCCACAGAACACCCGAGCCTTGGCGGCGGTGGATCCGCAAAAGCAGCAGGCCCTTAGCAAGCGGGATAAGGCGTTGCAGGAGGTAATCCTCGGCAAGGATCGCTGGGCTTTAACGCTCTTCCCGACGAACGCTTTGGCCCAGGAATCGGAGATGAGCTTCGCAGACTACGAGGAGTTCGTGTTCGAGGCGATGGCCCTCAACGAGGATAACCCGGTTAGGTACTGGCGTGGGAAGGCCGAGGAGCAGGGGCGCCTCATAGAACGGCTGGAGCTGGCCGACGAGGTCCACATCATCAGTGCCGGAACGGACCTGACGCTCTCCGTAAAGGGCCGAAAGTTCTTGAACGGCGACGGCTCGCACAACATGCCCTGCGGAGAGGTCTTTACGGGACCTGTCGAGGATTCGGCAAACGGCGAGGTGTTCTTCGGGATCCCCGTGGCGGTCGCCGGACGCGAGGTTTCCGGCGTGCACCTTAAATTCGAGGAAGGCCGGGTGGTCGAGTCCAGCGCGGAGAAGGGGGAGGAGTATCTAAACGCGATGCTCGACGCCGACGAGGGAGCGCGCTACTTGGGGGAGCTCGGGATCGGGACGAACTACGGCATTCCCCGCGCCACCAAGAACATCCTCTTCGATGAGAAGCTGGGCGGTACGGTACATTTGGCGGTAGGCCGGTCCTACGAGAAGACCGGGGGCAAGAATGAGTCTAGCGTGCACTGGGACTTGATCTCGGACCTCCGCGAAGGTGGCGAGCTCTACGCCGACGGGCAGCTACTGCAAAAAGACGGCAAGTTCCTAGACTATGATTTTGGGTAGCGCATGATGACGGGTGAGACGATGCTACGGGTGGGTAACGTCAGAAGCGAAGAAGAACTTGAGATCGTGCGCGACATCCTGGACGAGATCGGGGCCAACTACGAGCACGTCCGCTCGGAGCCCGATGACTCGTATCCTCAGACGGCGTACTTCTACGTTTCGATCGACGTCTCCCATGATGTGGACAACCTACTCTCTAAGCTCTCCGAGAAGCATGGCTTCGATGTGGAGATATTCTGAAGCAGAGATAGGGGCGAGATCCTTTGGCAAAAGATTTGGGCTGGTGCACTATCGCTTGAGGCCTCAGATCCTCGTATGGGGGCAATAAGTGCGCTATGATGCCGTTTTCCTCGACGTCGACGGGACGCTTCTCTGGGTGGATTTGGATATCGAGGGCTATGTGGAGGACCTCGCCCCTTACGCAACGAACGGCCCCTTGAGCGTCGAGGAGGCGCGCGGGCCGCTCCAGCAAAGCTTTCGGGCGCATATAAGCGAGCACATGGACTACCCGACGAAGGAGAAGCTAGCTGAGTTTCGACGCGAAAACGCGCGCAAAACCGCCGATGCTTTGGGTCTCGATGCACCGGCCGAGGTTCTGACGGAGGTCCTGAAGAAGAGGACCCACTTCAACCCTTACCCGGAGTCCGAAGACGTGATGGAGGAGCTTACGCGCATGGGCCTCCCGCTCTACGTCCTCTCGAATTGGGATGTAGCACTCGAAAGCGTGCTCGATAACCTCGGCTGGACGCACTACTTTAGCGGTATAATCGCCTCGGCTGTGGTCGGCTCGGAGAAGCCTGATGAAGAGATCTTTAGAGAGGCGCTGCGAGTAGCCGGTGTTCCTCGTGAACGGGTGGTGCACGTCGGCAACGATCCCGTATCAGATATCCAGGGAGCAGTGTCGTGTGGTATCGACGCCGTGCTGGTAAACCGCGGGGGTAGCGCGGAGGCGCCGGAGGCTGTTGCGACTGTCCCGGACCTAAAAGGGCTGCCCGCGCTCGTGAAGGGGTAGGGCGTGCATGAAGAGAAGCGTCTCATGAAGCGGGGGATGGACGAGGCGCGCATCGCGCGGGCGGTGCGCGAGATCCTCATCGCCATCGGCGAGGACCCGAAACGGGAGGGCCTCATCGAGACCCCCAAGCGTGTCGCTGAAGCCTACACTCACCTCTTCGCCGGCCTCTTGGAGGACCCCGCTCGCTACCTCCAAGGGAGCATCGCCGAGGAGACGCGCGACCTGATCGTCATCCGTGACCTGCCGGTGGCCTCGTTTTGTGAACATCATATCCTCCCCTTCATCGGCAAGGCCCATGTTGGGTATGTCCCGAACAGCAGGGTCGCCGGGTTCTCGGAATTGGCGCACGTGGTAGAGGGCTACGCCCGACGACCCCAGCTCCAGGAGCGCCTTACGGCCCAGGTCGCCGACACCGTGCACGGGAAGCTAGACTCTTTGGGTGCGGTCGTGGTCGTCGAAGCCGAACACATGTGCATGTCGATTCGGGGAGCAGAGGTCCCCGGTAGCGTCGCCGTGACCTCAGCAGCACGTGGAGTCTTCGAGGAGGATACTGCTCGGCGCGCGGAGGCGCTAGCTTTGATCTTTCGGGGCAGTATTACCTGAGGTTTGCCGGGTACCACGTAGGATTAGTTTAGGCTTACGCACCCTTGCTGCAGCGGCGCCCAAGGCGCGCCTACCGAAGGCAAGGGCGCGGCATCTGCCAGATGTTGTCGGGCTGTCGCGGTGAGCCTGTGAAACTCCTCGAACTCCTCAGGAGAAAACCATAAAGTAAGGTTGCCGTGAGAGACCATGATTTGCCCCATCGGACACCTGACCGCTCGTCCGCATGAACTCGTGGCTAGCACTCCACATCGACGCGCACACCCCATAGCGTCCTTCACGAGGCCGACGAAGCCCAGAAACTCTCTCTGGGTCATCCTGATGCTCAGCGTAGCCCAGAAGAGGTGAATAATTCCCTCCCGGTCGCGCACTATGCGGCTGCGCGAGCTGTAGGAAGCCAGTACCGTTGTTAGAGGCTTTGAGCCCATCTATCGACTATTCTATCCCCGTTCGTGTACCAGCAATGGGAACCATTCGCAGAAACACGAGACATCATATCTGCGAAGTCGTTCAGAGGCAACCGGGTGCTCTACCGCTCACCCAGCTCCTTATCCAACAGAAGTAGGGCGGCCCCGTCTTCACCGGCCATTCTTAGCCTCTCGACAACCTCGGTGGCCGTTTTCTCCTCTTCGACTTGCTCTGTAACGAACCAGTGCAAGAAAACCTGTGCTGGGTAATCGTTCTTCTGTAGGGAGAGCTCGTAGAGCTGGTGGATGCGGGACGTTATCTCCTTTTCGTGCTCTAGAGCCTGCTCGAAGGTGTCAAGCGGCGACCGGAAGGCGTAGGGGGGTTGATCTATGGCCTGAAGCTGTACGTGCTCGCCGCGATCCAGCAAGAAATCGAAGAACTTCATGGCGTGTTCTCTCTCCTCCTCGCTCTGTTGCCGCATCCAACGAGCAAACCCCGGAAGCTCAGCTACCTCAAAAGAGCCTGCCATCGAAAGATAAAGATAGGAAGAGTAGAACTCGTGCTTGATCTGCTCGTTTAGAGCGTCCCTAACCTCGCTCTTTATGGGTGTCTGCGCACGCTCACTCATTGTCCCTCCTTTCGTCCGGTTGTTGTGTCATCTCACAGATTCCCCCTCGCCGTACGGTAATAAACCATTCATGAAGGCTCCTCAGAACATCGCGTTCTATGTGCCAGGTTCTGATTACTCCAGAAAAACGTGCTTCGGGGCTTGACTTCTCGCCTGTAGTCGCCAATGATTCTCAATATCAATAACCCGACGAAGTTTAGGAGGTATCCCGGATGAGCTTTTGGACTCTTATGGTTCTGGGTTTGATCGCGGGTGGGACCATTCTCATCGGGTTATTGCTGGGTCGCTTGCGCGGGTTGAGCAGCGTCATACGAACCGCGCTGAGCATGCTCGCCGCGGGCATACTCGTCTTTCTGCTTGTCGAGATCATCGGCGAAGCTACAGTGCAGACCTTTGCCTCCGTGCACGATGCTGCGGAAGGCGTGAGCTCGGGCAGTAGCGCCGCGCTCATGATCGTTCTGCTGCTAAGCGGGGTTTTCGTTGGCTTTATTAGCCTCGTGGTCATAGAACGAACCTTGATTCGACAGGCTGCATCGGTTAGTCCGGCTCGCCTTTCGTACATGATTGCTGTAGCCATCGGGCTGCACAATTTGAGCGAGGGGTTAGCCATAGGACAATCGTCCGCCCAGGGCATGGTTACCCTCGCCATCGGGCTGGTAGTCGGATTTGCCGTACATAACGCAACCGAAGGCTTCGGGATCCTCGGCCCCATGGTACGTCAACGAAGCGTGGTGCCGTGGGGAACTCTGCTCTTACTCGGTGCGATAGGTGGTGGCCCCACCTTCGTGGGTACGATCCTCGGCAGCCTTTGGACATCGGTACCGCTGTCTGTTTTTGTACTGGCGCTAGCGGGGGGCGCGCTGCTCTATGTACTAAAAGAGCTTGTGGTCAAAGAACTCTTTTCCAGCATACAGCAGCGTGAACTGGCCCACGCTTTGGCGATAGTCATGCTCCCACTCGTGTTGGGTTTTATGATCGGTTTGTTCACCACAGAGTTGGCGGAAGGCGCCACGAAAGATGTCGAATACCAGAGGTTAGATGAGCCAGGGGTCTCGGCGTAGTAGTGTGTATAGGGCTGCAGATCGTTATTGAGCGTGCCGACCCCTTGCTTGTCTAGAAGCAGATCTCGAATAGTAACCGGAAGACACCCCGCAGCTTGCGCAAAACCCGTTCTCGCGGGCCGACTGTGTGCTTGAGAGGTCGTAGTACCGGAGGTTGTGCACGAATACAATAATTATGCGCAGGGTTCTACATGGTAGAAACATCGGAGGAGGCAACTTAGCGAGTTTAGGCACACTAACGCCAAGATGGAATGCTACGGGTCGTCCGGAGCGAGCGATACACTATGATTAAGTACATGGACGAGTCAGGGGAAAACGAACGCACTACGAACGGGGATCTCGCGTTGCGACTGCGCGCGGCGGTGAGCAAGCCGCTCCGGAAGTGGCGCGAGGTGTACGCGGAATTCTCGCCGACGGACCTTGAAACGGGGGAGCAAAGGCCAAGAGTTCCGGAGCCCAGAGAAAGTTATCGCCGAGCGGCGGTGCTGATGCCCATCTTGCTGGCGCCGGAGGGGGGACGCCTCGTTTATACCCTGAGGAACAACGAGCTGCCGGACCATGCGGGACAGGTCTCTTTCCCAGGTGGTGTCCCGGAGCCACAGGACGGGTCGCTCTTGGAGACGGCCTTGCGGGAGGCGGAGGAGGAGATAGACCTCCAGCCGGACATCGTCGAGACGATCGG
>DASQSI010000063.1:0-20445 GCA_035642415.1 Rubrobacteraceae bacterium | reverse complement strand
GCTTCCAGGTCCATACCATCGACTTTCTCGTTCTCTATACCATAGGCGTTGAACTTAGCCGCGAGATCGGTCATGGCCGTGGAACGGGCGACCGATGTTCCCATGCCGTACTGGTTGTTTTCAACGATAAAAAGGGTCGCGCTCATCCCATCCCTGCCCCAGAGTCCTGCCAGGTTGGCAGCCTCGTGGAAAGGCCCGATGTTTATCGCCCCGTCGCCGAGATAGAGCTGGCAGATCCGATCGGTCTCCTGGTAGCGCAGGGCGTAGCCCATGCCTACACCTATGGGCACGTGCCCGCCGACGACGCCCCAACCTCCATAGAAACCGTGCTCGACGTCGAAGAGGTGCATCGAGCCCCCCTTGCCCTTGGCGAGGCCGGTCCCCTTGCCGTAGAGCTCGGCCATGGTAGCTTTGGGGTCGCTGCCTAACAGCAGGGGAAAGGCGTGGTCACGATAGGCGGTGATGACCTTATCACCCTCTTTATAGGCATCAATGAAGCCGGTAGCCACGGCCTCCTGGCCTATGTATACGTGCAGGTAGCCCCCGAGCTTGCCCTGCCTGAACCCCCTCTGGCTAGCTTCTTCGAAGGTCCGGATAAGGACCATCTTCTTGTACAGATCTACAAGGTGGTCGTCGCTGGTAGCTGCCGAGGCTTCCTCTCGGGACTCCTCGTGTGTCTCCACGCTCCCATTCCCCATACGGTCGTTCTCTGCCGACATAAACGGCCCCCTTCTTTCACGGAGCTACGGTTTGCGACAAGGATACCAGACTTCGCCGTTCCGCTACGTGTGTTCTTTACTTGGTGAGCTGGAGGCTTCGAGCCCGGCGCGGGCAGCCCTGAGGGCGCGCGCGCGGTGGGAGTCTTTATGCTTTAGAGCGCCAAGCTCGGCGTAGGTCTTTGCGCACCTTTTGGGGACGAAGATCGGATCCCACCCGAACCCTCCGAAACCTCTGGGGCCAGGCGCAACGCTTCCTTCTACCTCCCCGACGAACACGCGCACGGAACCATCCACAACGGCGACCGCAACGGCGCAGACGGCCCGGGCAGTGCGGTTCTCTTCGCCAGAGAGCATCCGGAGTAAGCCTTCATTTCCGACGCTCTGTAAAAACCATTTGGTGAGGGCGCCTGGTAAGCCGTTCCAGGCCTCGACAACGAGCCCCGAGTCTTCAACGATCACGGGGTGATTCGGGTCCTCGAGAGCTTCGCGGGCAGCAGCGGCTTTGATCGCGGCGACCTCTGCTACGTCGAGGCTCTGAGGTTCGTGGAGATCGAGGGCGACGCTTTTCAGCTCCATCCCCAGGATCTCGGCGGCTTCTCGAGCCTTATCCGGATTGGAAGTCACGAAAAGGGCTTCCACGTTACGAAGTCTACAACCTGCGCGTCCTTTATGATAGAGTCCTCCGCATGCCTGAGATGAGGGTCGAGAGCCTTGAGAAGGTCGAGGTGACAGACAGCGAGGTTCGCATCCTCGCCAACTCTGGGGATCTCGCTCTCGTCTTCCCACGCGCGCTTTGGGAGAGCGCGCTCACGGAGGTCTCATCTTCCTCGGAACCCACCTCCCGGGAGCTCGAAGAGCTTATGACTCTGAACCGACTGCTCAAAGAGCATGCCGAAGAGAATTCTTTTGCCACCGTTCTTGAAGACGTGCCATGCGGTGGCAAGAACTCGGGCCAACAGTTCGACCTGGTGCTGCGACCGGCGGAGATATTCGCGGCGACAACCGGCTATCTGTTTTTGCCGGTAGTTTTGCCGGAGCAGATGGCCTTGCTTAGGGCGAGCCTGGAGGAAGATGTCTTTGTCGAGCAGGCGTATATCGTCGGGGCGTTGGCAGAAAGTCAGGCGTTCGCTACTGGTGATGAGCGGCTGAAGGCGCTCTCGATCCGGGGGAGGCGGTGCAGTTCGAGCCGCTTCGAGCTCGCGCCCGAGCTCTGGCAGGTCCTCTCCGAGAAGCTTGGCTGGAGGAACGTCGAACCCGTGGCGCTACCGATGGGCGAAGACAGAAAAGAGGTATAAAACCAATGTCGATCATAGACCTCGATCGCTTCGACTTTCTGTATGCCAACCGGGTCAAGGGTATGAAGAGCGCAGCGACCCGTGACCTTATGGCCACCCTTTCGCGCCCCGGTATAATCTCGCTCGCTGGCGGTTTTCCCGATACCAGAGCGTTCGGCGAAGAGGCTTTCCGCGAGATCTCCCATAACGTTGCCGCCGATTCGGCTCAGGCCCTGCAGTATGGTCCAACCGGAGGGCTTGAGGGTATCAAAGACGTCATCGTAGACGTGATGGAAGCCGAGAATACGGGGGCACGCCAGGAAGACATCTTTATAACCACGGGTGCCCAGCAGGGCCTCGACCTTGTCGGCAAGGTCTTCTTGGACGAGGGGGACGCTGTGCTTTGCGAGGGGCCGACGTACGCAGGGGCATTGAACGCCTTCGCGGCGTACCGGCCCAGGATCATACATGTGCCCATGGACCGGGCAGGCATGATCCCCCTAGCCGCCCGCGAGGCGTTGAACAGCGCACGCAAGCGGGGCATCCACGTGAAGTTCATCTACACCGTCCCCAACTTTCAGAACCCCACCGGAGTCACACTCGCCGTCGAACGCCGGCGTGAGCTTCTAGAGATAGCCCACGAGTATGATCTGGTCGTCCTCGAGGATAATCCTTATGGGATGCTGCGTTTCGAAGGGGAGGCGCTGCCGACCATAGCCTCCCTAGAGCAAGAGTCCGGCGCCGGGGCAGACCGGGTGGTGTACTTGGGGACGTTCTCCAAGATCTTTGCTCCAGGGGTGAGGCTGGGGTGGGTACACGCCCAGCCGGGAATCCTGCACAAGATTAACATCGGCAAGCAGGGAGCAGACATCTGCTCGTCGAACCTCTCGCAGATGCTGATCTACTCGTACTTCCGGCACGCTGACTGGCGCTCTTACGTTAAGCGTCTCATGGCGATCAACAAAGAGCGACGCGACGCAATGCTCGATGCTTTGGCAGAGTACATGCCCCACGAGGTGCACTGGACTCACCCGGAGGGTGGGCTGTTCGTTTGGGCGACACTGCCTTCATACCTGGACGCTACAGCTATGCTGCCCAGGGCGGTCGCGAAGAACGTGGCGTACGTGCCAGGCGAGGGGTTTTACTCTGGTGGCGCGGGCAAGAACTGCATGCGCCTGAACTTCTCGTTTGTCGAGCCTGAAAGCATAAGACGCGGCATCGAACTCCTCTCTGAAGTGATCCGGGAGAGGATGGAGCTGCGCGGCGAGCTGGAACGGGGCGTCCGCTCCGCTGCCCTTGGCAAACGCCCAACCGGTACTTCCGCGGCTTCGATATATCCCCAAGGTTAGTAGGAGGAAGGGGTAGGTTTGGCCCGCCTAGTGGTCTTGAGGGGCGGTCACTCGATGGAGCGGGACGTCTCCTTCGTGACGGGCCGGCGTGTCACCCATGCCCTCGAACGTTTGGGGCACGAAGTTCACCCTCTGGACATCGAAGAGACCACGACGCAAAGGCTCGTCGAACTCGCGCCGGAGGCGGCATTCATCTGCTTGCACGGCCCCGGTGGCGAGGACGGAACGGTGCAGGCGCTTCTAGAGACCTTGGGTATACCCTACACGGGTAGCGGACCGCTCTCTTCAATCCGGTGCCTGGATAAAGACTACGCTAAGCGGGCGATGCAGGCCGCTGGCATCCCGACCCCGCCTATGCGGACTTTCTTGCGGCGAGCGATGAACGAGATGGGTGCGGCGGCAGCTCTGGGGCCTGCGGCCGAATACCTCGGCTACCCGCTCGCGGTCAAGCCCGCCCGCGAGGGTTCAAGCTTTGGTCTCTCTAGAGTTGAGGAGCCTGAAGCCCTTATAGAGGCCGTCTATGAAGCCTTCGGCTACGATGCCAAGATCCTGTTGGAGCGCTGGGTTACGGGGGCCGAGATCTCTGTTCCTATCCTCGAACCCGCCGGTGAGGAGCCTAAAGTTCTCGGGTTGGTCGAGATACGCCCCCGCGAAGGGTCATACAACTTCGAGGCCAAATACACCCCGGGGGCTACCGACTTCGCCATCCCGGCGGAGATACCCGCCGAGGCCGCCGAGCGGATCGAGGAGATCGCCTTGAAGACTTACCAGATCTTGGGCTGCTCCGGTTTAGCTCGGGTAGACACGATCCTCGAAAGTGGCACTCCCTGGATTTTAGACACGAAAACCATCCCTGGTTTTACCGAGACCTCTACCCTTCCTCTGGCCGCGGAAGCTGCTGGCATCAGCTTCGAGAGGCTTGTCAAGACTATTTTGGAGGCTGCATTGGCCGCCGGGGCCCCCGCTAAGCTATAACAGATATAGGTTACAGAGCTCCAGAGCTTCCACAGGGATAAGCTTCGGTGCTTGTAACAAAGCGCTACCGTTGATACACTATGCGAGCAAACTCAGTAAGCCCCTGCTTTCCAAGCGGAGCCGTCCGCTTCCGGAAAGCCGCACCAGACCACAGGAGGCGAAAAATAGCTACTTACGAAGTTATGTTCATAGTCATCCCCGAGTTTGATGAGGAGCAGGTCGAGAACACCATCGCGCGTTTTCGGACTGTCATCGAGCGGACTGCCGGGGAGGCAGGTGAGGTGAACAATTGGGGTCGGCGCAAGCTGGCGTACGAGATCAACCACCGCACCGATGGTTTCTATACCGTCATGGAGTTCACCGCGGGCGACCGGACGCTCTCCGAGCTAAAGCGCATCTTACGCGTTTCGGACGACGTGCTCAGACACATGATCGTGAAGCTCCCGCCGACGTACGCTCACAAACCGCTACCGGAGACCGTCGAGGTATCGGGCTAATTCTTAAGAGGAGATCTTATGGGTAGACGCAAGAACGCCGGGTCGCGTCGAGAGCGGCCGGTCAAGGGTAAGCCGTGCGTGTTCTGCAAGGAGAACATAGCGTACGTGGACTATAAGGACTACCACATGCTGCGCAGGTTCATATCGGACCGCGGCAAGATCCGGGCACGCAGGGTCACCGGGCTCTGCCCCCAGCACCAGCGCGAGGCGGCCACCGCCATAAAGCGCGCCCGCGAGATGGCGCTTTTGCCCTATGTAGCTGGGCAGTAGGGGAGGGTGCGATGCAGGTGATACTTAAACAGGATGTCGAGAAGATCGGACAAAGGGGTGACATCGTGGAGGTGAGCCGCGGCTACGTCCGCAACTTCCTCGTGCCGCACGGTCTTGCCGAGGTGGCCACTCCTTCTAAGCTGGAAGAGGCTCGTCGCGATATGGTTGAGGCCGAGGAGCGCGAACGCCGTATCGCCGAACGCGCTAGCGAGGTTGCCGAGACGTTAAACAAGAGCGTTATCACCATTGAGGCTCGTACCGGCGAGGATGAGCGCCTCTTCGGCTCCGTTACCGCCGCCAATATCGTCTCCGCCATCGAGAAGGCCCGCGGCGTTCGGCTCGATAGGCGGCGCGTCAGACTCGACGAGCCCATCAAGTCTTTGGGTACCCACCAAGTACCCATTCAGGTCCACGGAGACATCGAGTCGAGCGTCAAGGTCATCGTCGTCCCGAGGCTGTAGCGTTAACTGCTACCTAAACTAAAGCCTTAGGGGTCCCGTCTTGTAATAGAACCCTTTTTGCTGCATGCTGATTATATGGAGCATAGGGGGAGGATCCGGGGAGTGCCGTCGGGGGCCGCTGGCGATGCCCTCGTGCCGCCGCATGACCTTGACGCCGAGCGAGCCGTGATAGGTGCAATGCTCGTCTCCGAAACCGCGGTCTCGGTGGTTGGGGAGATGCTCGTTGCGGAGGACTTTTACTCCGAGACGCATCGGGTCTTGTACGGTGCCATGATGCGTTTGTACTCGCGCGGCGACCCAATAGACCAACTCACGCTCACCAACGAGCTCAGGAACATTGGCGAGTTCGACCGCATTGGTGGGCGGCAATACGTCTTCCGGATCGTCGAGAGCGTTCCCACGGCGGCCAACGCCGGCCGTTACGCAGAGATTGTCCGTGGCAAGGCGCTTTTGAGGGCCGTTATAGACGCCGGGAGTCGTATCCAACAGGAAGCCTTCACCGAGCCTGAGGATGTGACACAAGCGCTCGACGCTGCCGAGCAGCTCATCTACGGCATCTCCAACCGGCAACTGAAGGAGCGTTTAGCGCCCATTTCGGAGCTGGCGCCGGGTGCCCTGGAGATGGTGCAGCGTCTCTACGAGGCTGAGGGCGAAGTCACGGGGGTCGAATCGGGCTTCGAGGATCTCGACCAGAAAACAACGGGGTTTCATAAGAGCGACCTGGTAGTTTTGGCCGCCCGACCTGCGATGGGTAAGACGGCGCTCGCTCTGAACATCATTTGGCATGCCGCGGGCGCTAAGGGGCTGCCTGTAGCAGTCTTCTCTTTAGAGATGAGCAAGGCGCAGCTCGTCCAGCGTCTCATCTCGCAGACCACGCGGATAAGGACACAGGACCTGAGGAGCGGCAACGTCAAGGCCGAGGACTGGCCCAAGCTCGTGCGTGGGGTCGCCGAGGTTAGCCGCGCCCCGATTTGGATCGACGATACCGCCGGCATTACTCTCATGGAAATGCGTGCCAAGGTCCGACGCCTCGCCAGCCGCCTCCACGCTCAGGTAAATACCGAAGGCCAAAGTGGCGCTCCGCTCTCGCTCGTCGTCGTGGATTATTTGCAGCTGATGGTCGGGCAGGGCAACCGCTCCGAGAACCGCCAGCAGGAGATAGCAGAGATCAGTCGCGGCCTGAAAGTGCTAGCCCGCGACCTCGACGTCCCGGTCCTCGCCATCGCCCAGCTCTCCCGCGCTGTAGAAGGACGCCACGACAAACGTCCCTTGCTCTCGGACCTTCGAGACAGCGGCGCAATCGAGCAGGATGCCGACTTGGTGATGTTCCTCTACCGTGACGAGTACTACAACACCGACTCTGACGATAAGGGCATCGCCGAGGTTATCATCGGCAAGCATCGCAATGGGCCTACCGGCAAGGTTCAGCTCGCCTGGCTCGAGCAGTACACCAAGTTTGCTTCTCTCGCCCGTCGCTGAGGTGTTACAGGAGCTTCAGTAATCCAGGGCAGAATCTTCTGCACACAGAAGATCTAGACGCGCTCCAGCGTTATGGCAGCGTTATGGCCCCCTATCCCCGTGTTGACGCAGATGGCAGCCTCCAACTTCGGGACCGGCAGTGCTTCGCCGACCACGTAATCTAGAGGAGCGCAGTCCTCAGCTAGGATATCAAGGTTGCGCATAGGGGGGATCGTCTGTTCCTTGAGGGTTAGAGCGCAGATGGCGGTTTCTATCGCACCGCTTGCTCCGAGGGAGTGACCCAGGTTCGACTTGGTGGCCGAAACTCGGGCCTTGGGGTTTATGGAATGCATCGCCCAGGATTCGGCACCGTCGCCAGCAACGGTGCCGGTACCGTGTGGATTAATGTACCCGATCTGCTTCGGTTGCAGCCCTGCGGACTTGACCGCCAGAGCCATCGCCCGCCCGAACTCCCGGCCCTCGGGGTCGGGATCAGTGAGATTGTAGGCGTCAGTGGTGCGGCCGATACCGGTTATCTTGGCATACGGGACTACATCCCGACGCTGCACGGATTCGGCGGACTCTAGGACTATCACGCTGGCCCCTTCAGCGATCACGAATCCCGAGTGATCCTTATCGTAGGGGCGGCAAGCCCCTTGCGGGTCATTGTTACGTATGCTCATAGCGCGCATCGCCGCGAACCCGGCTACTGTGACCGGTGTTATCGCGGCCTCGGAGGCCCCGCACAGGACCATGTCCGCGTCGCCCCGACGGATCAAGTCGTACCCCATGCCCATGGCATCCGTGCCACAGGCACAAGCCAAAGACGGGGTAACCGATGGCCCTTGGATACCGAGCTGGAGACTGACTTGGGCGGCACCCGCGTTCTGCATCATCTTGGTTACCGCGAAGGGGCTCACCCGGTTAACACCCTTGTTATCCATTTCCCACTGGGTACGGTCAAAGCTCATCACGCCGCCGGTTCCGGCGCCTATGACCGAGCCCACTCGCTCGGGGTGCTGGCCTAGGAACTTTCTAGCTCCAGAGTCATCTACGGCCAACATGGCAGAAGACAGGGCGAGCTGAGCGAGCCGGTCCATTCTCTGTGCGGTCTTGCGATCCATAAAATCCTTGGGCTCGAAGTCTGTACATTCGGCGGCGATCTTCACGTCAAAGCCCTCTGGATCGAACAGGGTTATAGGGCCCATCCCGTTCTCATTGGTTAGCAGTGAATCCCAGAACTTCCTCGGGCCTACCCCGATGGGGGTTACAAGTCCTATCCCGGTTATATAAGCTGCCGGATGGCCATTCTTCATCTCGTCCTCCGCGTCATGCCTCGACTTTCCAATCTTAGCGGGTAATCCTAGCAGGATTGTCTGCCATCTACGCGGTTCTAACTTTTACGCTGCTCAGAAGAACCATAATCTATCCCGGCGTCCGCAGCGAGTAGCCCCCGTCCACAATGATGGTCTGACCCCGGATCATCTCGGCGGCGTCAGAGCAGAGGAAGGCGACGACGTCAGCCATATCCTCGGGAGTAACGAGGCGACCGGCAGGGGTGTGCCGCTCGGCCTTCTCGGTCATCGTTCGCAAATTAGAGAAGTGCTGCCATGCGCTGGTTTTTATCCAGCCGCCGCTTACCGCATTGGCGCGGATGTTGTATTGGGCCAACTCTACCGCAAGGTAACGTGTTGTTGCCTCGACTGCCGCCTTGGAGACGCCGACCACGACGTACTCCGGCAGCACAAATTTCGAACCAAGGCTGGAGATACCGACGATCGCGCCTCCACCTCGCTTTCGCATGAGGGGCAGCGCATACTGCGCGGCAAAGAGGTGGGAGCGAGCGTTTATGTTGAGCGTCCAATCCCAACCTTTCGGTCGCTGTTGTTCGATGGAGCGGTTATAGCCGCTGGCTGCGTTGTTGACCAAAATGTCAAGGCCACCGAAGACTTTATCTACTTCCTTGAACATCTCTTCTAATGCTGCTGGGTCGCCTATGTCGGCCTTGATCAGGTGTGCCCGTACCCCGAATGCCTCGCATCCTGCTGCTGTCTCTTCAGCAGGCTTGCGGTTGCGAAAGAAGTTGATGACTACGCTAGCTCCCTCGCTAGCTAGTTTCAGCGCGATGGCACGGCCGATGCCGCGACCACTGCCGGTTACCAAGGCGGTTTTCCCATCAAACCGCACGAAAACCTCCTGTTCGAGTTCCGTTCTCGATCCCTCTCATCACCTTTACGTGATCGGCCCCCCCATCGCATGGTACCCACCGTCTACGTGTATCAGCTCCCCGGTCGTTGCTGGCCACCAGTCGCTTAAGAGGCTCACAATAGCTCGTCCCACCGGCTCGGGGTCAGTGGTACTCCACGAGAGTGGCGCTTGCCGCTCCCACTCACCCTCGATGCCTTCGAAACCCGGGATGCTTTTGGCGGCTAAAGTCTTTAAGGGACCTGCGGAGACGAGGTTGATGCGGATGCCTTTCGGACCGAGGTAGCGGGCAAGGTAGCGAGAGGTGGACTCTAAAGCCGCCTTGGCAACGCCCATCCAGTCATACGCAGGCCAGGCGATGCTAGCGTCGAAGTCGAGGCCGACAACAGAGGCGCCGGGCTTCATGAGTTCCACGAGCCCTACCGAGAGGGCCTTCAAGGAATAGGCCGAAGCCTCTAGGGCGGCGGCGACGGAGGGCCATTCGGTGGAGAGGAAGTTGCCGCCTAAAGCATCCTCAGGGGCGAAGGCGATGGAGTGTACGATCCCGTGCACCTCGCCCCAGCGCTCCTCGAGGTCTTTAGCTACGGTCCGTATGTTCTCGGGCTTGTTGACATCGAGCTCAAGGACGGGTGGCGCGGGATCTAGACGCTTAGCGGTACGTTGGGTGAGGCTCATAGCCCTCCCGAAGCCACTCAAGGCGATCTGGGCACCTTGCTCGCTCGCGAGACGTGCCGCAGAGTAAGCGATAGAACGCCGGTCCAGAACCCCTGTCACCAGCACCTTCTTACCCTCCAGAAGCTTCGTCATTCTATCCTCCTCAAAGCCTGCAATCCTGCAACGACTCGGCATAGTCTAGGGGAAGGGCTCCGCACCCGCTAGCTTCGCCTGTGACGGGAACTGGGCATCAGGGAAGCACCCTTTCTGAGCCGGTTTCTGTCCCGAACGCTACCTAGGTATACATCCTTGCCGTGTGTGATCCTAAAGGAGCAGGAGAACCTTGTAGTCCGTCCGAAGGGGATCAGTAGAGCAGCTAACCTGAACTAGGGCGAGCTGGCGACCTTCTTGCCTCCCTGTCGGGTGACGAGGGTGCTTACTTCTCCTGCTACACCGCCGGCAACCTGCCCGCTGCGCCATCGATATTCTCGAAGGGACCGGCGATCGCCGCTCGACCACCAGATTCAAAAGTGCCTTAATCGGCTCTTCCGGAAGTAGGTCGACGCATAAGGGGACCTTCCTGACGAACAGGGATACGTATCGATATACTAAAAGCACTCTTTTAAAAGAGTGCTTATAAAAAGTGCTTTTTACGAAAAACGCACGAAAGGAAGCAGGTTTTGGATTACGATGCTCGAGCAGGTGCAGTGGTGTATGCCTTACCGGAGGCGCGCGCCCGGTTTATCCGCAGAACCTACGAGCACCTGGCGTACGCGATCTTGGGCTTTCTTGCGCTCGAGTACGTGCTGCTCAACCTGCCCGGCGTTGCTCAGCTGGTGCAGTATCTCACCTACTCGTGGCTGTTGACGCTTGTGTTGTTCATCGTGGTGGCTTGGGTGGCGGACCGCTGGGCACGTTCGGAAACCTCGCGGAGCTTACAATATGTGGGCCTCGCGCTATATGTGGTGATTGAGGCCATCATCTTCCTGCCTCTTCTGTACATCGCGATCTACCTTACCAGAGACCCGACGGTGGTCCCGGCAGCGGCACTCATCACAGGGCTCCTCTTCGTGGGTCTAACGGTAGTGGCCTTCACCACAAGGGCTGATTTCTCTTTTTTGCGCGGGTTCATCATCATCGGCGGGTTCGTAGCTTTAGGTCTGATCGTAGCAAGCCTGCTTTTCGGATTCACGCTCGGTGTAATCTTCTCGGTCGCTATGATCGTGCTCGCCGCGACCGCCATACTCTATACTACGTCAAACGTCATCCACTACTATCGCACTGACCAGTACGTTGCCGCCGCCCTCTCGCTATTCGCTGCCGTTGCCCTGATGTTCTACTACGTGCTCCGGATCTTGCTAACCATAAGGAGATAACTACGCCATCTATCTCTCCTTTGGCGTGCAAGACACGCTCGCGCAACTTTTGTCGGTTCTGGACGTACTTGCTTATAGTAAAATATTGGTAATAAATAGGTTTTCGGTTCTGAGGAGGAACGGCCGTTGGGCGGTTATTTAGGTTATATACTTCTGATGGTTGTGGGTATGCTCATCTCGGGCGCTGCGGCGCTCTGGGTAAGAAGTTCTTACTCCAAATACTCTAAGCAGCAGAGTGCGAGCGGTTTAACGGGTGCACAGGTAGCGCGTATGATTCTGGACCGCAACGGCCTCTCGCAGGTCAGGGTTGAGCCGGTGGCCGGGCAACTCACCGACCATTATGACCCACGAGGCAAGGTGGTACGTCTTTCAGAGGGCAACTTCAGCAAGAATTCCATAGCGGCGGTGAGCGTGGCGGCCCACGAGTGCGGGCACGCTATCCAGGACGGTGTTGGTTATCTGCCTATGAAGTTCCGTGCAGGGCTCTTCCCGGTGGTAGCGTTTAGCAGTCAGATCTGGATGCCCCTGTTCCTCGTGGGTATTTTCATAGGGGCGCCCTTCTTTATCCAGATTGCCGCTATCTTATTTGCGGCGGTGTTGGCCTTCCACGTGGTCACGCTACCTGTAGAGATCAACGCCTCGACCCGCGCCTACGGCATCTTGACCCGCTACGGCGTGCTCTCGAGCCGAGAGGTGGCCGGTACCCGGCGTGTCCTCACGGCAGCGGCCTTCACCTACATAGCGGCGGCATTGACGGCTCTGTTGACGCTCTTGTACCTGATCTTCTTGAGCCAGACCGAGTAGAGTTGTCAGGCGACAAGGCTCTGAGGGGCGGGGACTCTTCGGTCCCCGCTTTTTTGTGGCCGCGGGCTTTGCTTTCTGGGCATCGCGCGGGCGTAGGCTGTAGAATAGCCAGGTCGTGCAAGAGATAAAGCGCATAAGAGGCAAGCGCAGCCGGAGACTGCGCACGGTGGGGGAACCGCATCCCTGGGAGCCCCGACACATGCGGCTGGCGGCTATCCGGTGCGCTGAGTCTTTGGGGGACGTGCGAGGGCGGCGCAACGTGGCGCTCGGAGTTATACAGCACCTGTGGCGTTCGCCAGTCCCCTTTGTTGGGTTCTACGCCCCGGAAGGCCTCAAGGTGACCGAGCATCGCCTCTACACACCTGCACCTTCGAAGTTCATAGACGATGCCGAGTACCTTGCCAGTGTTGAGGCCTATAAACAAGCTTACGCCCGGGATCTGGAAGACAGCATGCTCCCAGCGGAGAGTCTGCCAGGCTACTTCGAGGTGCCGACCGATGAAGGATGGCGGATCGTAATCGACCTCGTGGAGAAACGCCTCGAAATCTCAGATGCCTGGGGCCTGACGGCCGAGACAGGGGTGGTCGGGGATTTAGCACCGTTTGTCTGGGCTTTCAAGCACTGTGGATTCTGCATACTGACCCTTTACGATAAGGACCTTGGCCAGCTCAGGGACGATCTGCTCTTCGTCGCCAAGCGTCAGGGCATCGAGCTTCGCTGGTGCCGGACGGCGGCGGATGCTGAACGAAAGGCTAAAGAAGCCCCCGTCGACCACGCTTCTGGTCTCGGATACGCGTACTAGCTTGGCTTCCGGCCTGTTCCCGGACGTCCATAATTCAGAAGGCATAAACGCGTAATACTTTCCTTCTCCACGCTGCGTATATTGTTTCGAAAGAACCCTGAAACTTTCCGAGCTAAGGGACGTATAGCCTGTGATATGGAGTACACAGTACCGTTGGCGTTAGGGAACTGGCGAACGAGGATCAAACGTCTCTCCGTCCCCCGCGCGCGGTTGTCGGACAACGAGCTGGTCGAACGGGCCCGGGTGGGTGACGTACGCTCCTACGAGGAGCTCGTTCGCCGCTACGAGCGGCTTGTCGGTCGCGTAATTTACCCCTACACCGGCCGCGATGTCGCCGTCGAAGATCTCGTTCAAGAGACGTTCTTGCGGGCCTTCGATCGCCTGGACACCTTCAATCCTGAGTATCGCTTCAAAACGTGGCTTCTGGCCATCGCTAACAATCTCGGGATCGACACTTTGAGACGCCGCCGAGACCTCGTGGAGTTCAACCCGGAATTGCACGCCAGGGTCACGCGCAGCCCCGAGGCGGTGGCTGTAGAGGCCGATCGAGCGAGGAGCGTCCAGGATGCCGTACTGGGGTTGCCTCAACTCTACAGTGTCCCACTCGTCCTACGCTACGCAGAGGGCCTCACCTATGCGGAGATCTCCGAGATCCTTAGCATAAGCATCCCCGCCCTGAAAAGTCGCCTCTTCCGTGCGAGGAACATGCTCGCCGAGAAGCTTGAAGAAAAAGGTGAGACTAAATGAGCAGCTCGGAAGGATCACTAGGCTCGGGCAGGTACGATCCCTGCGACTGCGCTCCCGAAAAGATCTTTGAGCTTGTCGACAGGGAACGCGACCCCAATGGACCGCCTCTTGAGCAAGAGCGAAAGATGCAGGAGCATCTGGCTTCTTGCTCGGGCTGCCGGGAGTTATATAGGCGCGAGCTCGACCTGAACACTTTTTTGCACTCTTTAGATTTCTCCGAGCTGCGTTCCCGGTCGGTGTCTCGCGGCGTGGTGATGGCATTGCCGACTCGATCCACGGAGGCGCGTATCCTCTGGGGTTTACTCGCCACCGCCCTCCTTGCCGTGGCGTTCATCTCTTTGGAGTTCAACGGTACAGAGCCTGTGATTCTGGCGATGAGTATTCTAAGTTGGTGCTGGGGTTTCATCGTGGGCGCGGCAGATGCGGCGCGTGAGATCTTCGTCGTAGTTGGTCCCCTCATCCTCTTCGTGCTGGCCTTGGGCGCAGTAGCGGACGTTTTTGTAGCCCTCATGATCCTCTTCTTGAGACGGAGACGCCGGGTCCGAGAGGTATGAGAACGTCTATAGGTTTACTCTTCCTTTGCGCGCTACTTTTAGCGTCCCTTCTTTCGACCAACCCTGTCTATGCCTCAGAAAAAAAGGTGGTAGGGGACGTGGTTGTGGAGGACGGGGAGACCGCAGAGGAGGTCTCCACCGCCTGGGGCGATGTGTTGATCAATGGTGAGGTAAAAAACGATGTTAAGTCCGGCGTCGGTAATATCCGGGTAGACGGACCCGTTGGAGGGGATGTGCACACGGGCTCCGGCGATGTTTACATCAACGCCCCGGTGAAGGGCAAGATCCATGTCGGCAATGGAGATCTACACTTGATGAGTAGCGCCCGTGTAAACGGGCCCATCTCCGTCGGCAGCGGCACGGTTTTCAGGGATCGGGAGGCCCAGGTGGACGTTCCTCAGACAGCCGGTATGGCCTCCGGCTTCGATGAAGGCTCCTTCGTAGGTGCTTTCTCGGGCGCGATCGAGTGGGCACTGATGACCTTGGGTCTCGTGGCTTTGTCAGTCCTTCTCGCCGTCGCCGCTCCAGGCCCGCTACGGGCATCGGCGCGAAGTCTCGAAACCACCCCGGTAAGGGCGCTCGCTCTGGGCTTGTGTTCCGTGCCGGTCATCGTAGTCGTCTCCGTCTTGCTCGCGGTCACGGTAGTCGGTCTCTTGCTGCTTCTCCTGCTCTGGCCTGCTTATCTTGCGCTTATCCTCTTCGGAGCGCTGGTGGCGGCATACTGCTTGGGGCGGAGGATCATGCTCGTTACTGGACGCTACTACCGGGCCGGCGACGCGCTCGCAGCCGCGGTCGGGGCCTTGTTTACCTCAGCGGTTTGGCTGATCCCCGTTCTCGGGGGGTTCGTTTTCGTCGTTCTCGCTTTGTTTGGCACCGGTGCTTCCGTCTCGGCCTTTTTAGCCCACCGGGGCTTGGGTACGCCGAGCAGCACCTACGCCTCTTACGAGGATTACCTCAAAGGTCGCCACGATATCCGACCGTCGTAGGAGCCCGCAGGCTGCGCCGGCTGCGCAAGAAGATACCGGCTACTGAACCGCTGGCTCTTTAACCTCTAGCATGCGCTTTATATTTGTCTCGCTTGTTTGGGATTCTTTTCGTAAAGCCACCAAGGGCCTATCTTCTGCATCTGATAGCGAGAATTGAGCCAACTCAATAGCTTCTGTTTGCGCTCTTCTGTTAGGTGAGCGCTGGGTAATAAGGATTGCCCTTCGCCAAAGAAGACGATCGCATCAGGATCAAACTCCCCGAGCTCTCGGATCCAACCCTCGAATCCTCCCGGCGTTTCGGCGTCAATTTCACGGTCGACCCCTGCGGTGATCCAGAGGTATGGATTGGGATTCTCCCGGTGAAGGAGCACCAAAACCTGCGGGGAGTTTATAGTGGCTAGCTTTGTGTCCCCCAATCTATCCTTTATGTCCACTGCTCCTTCCCTCTGGTCGCGCAGGTTTACGTTTGTGCCCTTGAGCGTATAAGCGGCCCCAGCGTTGATCTGCTCTGAAGTGTTGGCTAGGGCCACCCCTACGAGTACCACGCCTAAAAGCACGGCGAGAGGTGTCGAAACTTGGTTGCGGTGAACCACGAAGGCCACAAAAGCGCCAAATCCGATAGCCGCGTAAGGGAGGAAGACGTAGAAGTCGTCGGCCAATTGAAAATCCTGCAGGGACCACAAAATCGGAGCGGGGAAAGAGAGGAGGATAGGAGCGAAGCGGTATTGATACGGTCGCCTTAGAAAGTAGAGGCGTACGATCACAGCCAAGCCTACCAAGATGGGCACCAGCATCGTGCCGTATGGTATGGCCACGTTGACCGCCGCCGCCCCCAGCTGTGACCCGAGCTCTGTGTCTCCTCGTACAAGGTAACTAATGTTAAAAACGATGAGCCCCTCTATAAAAGCACCTAAAGCACCTTCATAGTAAAAGTAGGCCACGACGGCTACTAATGGGATTAGTATCCCTGCCAGAGCGCGAAACGCGGCGCCGTAGCGTTCTTCCCGAGGCCGCGTAACGGCCAGAACAAAGGCTACGAGTGGGAAGATCGCCATAGGCTGCCACACCAAAAAACCTAAAGAACCAAAAAAACCTGCCCAAAACCACCTCTTTATGCTCATAAAGGAAAGGCTCAAGGTTTGGAAAAGAACCATCGGGGTCTTGGGTTCGGGGCCCGAGGTAGCAGGCTGCGCGTACCCGTAGAACCCCAGGAAAGTCAAAGCTCCAAAAAGCCCTGCTACCTGAGAGCGGAACACGTTCTTTCCCAACAAATAAACCGCAACAACGGTAAGGCATGCTGTGGCAAAGAAGACCAGGCGCACAGTGTAGATATCGTCCCAATTAAACCATTTGGATATCATCACTCCTAGCCCGGCTAGCATGGGCGGCACAGGTCCCTTATGGTCGAAGACGCTGACGTAAGGCGGAACGCCTTCGGCCATCCTCTGGCCGCTGTAGAGGTAGATGGAGTAGTCGCGAAGCAACACTCCTTCAAAGCCATACATACTGTACACCAAGGCGGCCAAGGTCAGGACAAAAAGTGGAAGGGATAGTTTGCCCAAAGGTGGGAAATCCAGCTTGCTCGCCGATGCGAGGTCGCCCTTTTGCACGAAACGCATCATGAAACGTCGGCGGGTATATATATTATTTCGCGGGCTTCTTCCAGACTGTGCCAGCCCCGCATCTCCGCCTCCTCATCTCTTTGGCCGCTTATAGACGACGAGAACTGCTCGAGATGCCCGACATCTCGCTACTCGAGATGAAAAGCTTACACTACCAAGGGGGCGGTTGTCTTTAGCGCTCAGATGTGGACCGCCACAGTCCCTATATTTACACCGCTTACACCGCAAACTCTGTACTTGGCGCTAAGAGTCCGCAAAGGCGGAATAATAAATTCTTCGCTACTTAGATATCTAGCCGGAATGGATCTCCTTAAAATGCGTGTGTGCCGAAAAGCCTAACGAAATGAGCTCCCGTAACGGTGCAGCGGTGTATCAACCCCTCAGGGCCCTTCGCAAACAGGATCACCAGCTCCTGACCACCGGAGCCTATCGGCTGGACGAGCCGTCCACCAGGGGCAAGCTGCTCTACGAGGGGCGGTGGGACTCGAGGGAACGCTGCGGAGACGAGTATCGCATCATAAGGAGCGTGCTCTAGTAGCCCCTCCGTTCCATCGCCCACGAGGGCCTCAACGTTTGTGAGGCCATGACGGGTCAGGTTGGCCCTGGCGGTACCACTAATATCCGACCAGCGTTCTACGCTCCATACAAAGTCGGACATGTGGGCAAGTAGCGCCGTCTGGAAGCCATAGCCTGTACCGACCTCTAGAACGTGCTCGGAGCCTGTGAGCCTAAGGGCTTCGATCATCTTCGCCGTGAGCGAGGGCTGGGTCGTCACTTGTCCGTGGGGAATCGGTAACGGCCGGTCCAGGTAGGCTTGCTCAACGACGTCGGACGGGACGAACTGAGCTCTCCGCACTTGGCGGAGGGCCTGAAGGACGCTAGGGTCATTGACCCCTTCGGCGATGATCGTCTGGACGAGATCTTCCTGGGTTCTCACGCCATAAATTATGCACACATTCAGGGAAGATCACCGCTCGGAGCGCCGTAATGCCCTCAGAAGCCATCCCGAGCGACAGCTGGAGAAGGAAATAGGTAGGGTTCTCTACCTGGCGGGAGAACGACTTCATATTCGCCTCAGAAACGGGCGGACTCCTAGACGCCGGCACCTCCTCTCTGACGAGCCGCTGGCTCAAGCCCTCTTAAAGCACGCAGGGCCCTCACAGATAAGCTGCCTGATCTACGGCACATGTGCGCTACGCTGCTTCTCGGTAGGAAGGTAACCCCAAGATACTCTCAGAGATGCTTGGTCATGACAGCATGGCCATAACGCCGGTATTAATAAGAACTCTACATAACCCGAAAGGGCGGCGTATTGCAGAGGGCAAAGCCTCTCTATACTCTAGAACCCTCGCCTCTTCTTGCGTATCCATCTCGGCTACCAGGTTCTCGATCACTCGCTCCAGTGCCCTAAGATCGGTGTCGTTGATGTGCTTACAGCTTGCCTGTGTGATAAAGCCAGACAATCGCGTTTAGCGCTCGCTCTAAGCACTCCAAATGATTCTGCAACATCCGTAGGCCGTTTTTCTACCCGCGTCCTCCCTCAGGGGTATGACCGCAGCATACAAAAACCAAGAGCTGAAGCCTTTCTACCGCGATAGGATCTCGGCCCTCTTTTATACCCTTAGAGGCAACGGGGTAGCGTTCTAGCTCTAGGTATAAGCCTTTTAACCTCGCTGCTAAGCAAGCTGTTTACGGGGCCCTGACACTACTACACTCGACCGAGGCGAAAAAGGGTGGCAGACTAGTATAGATAGGGGTCCTTTTAGACGGCGTTTGGCAGAGGCGGGACGAATGATGAAGGCGCTGGTGTTCGCCGACGAACAGGGCAGCATCTTATCCATATGGCGGGAAGCGCTCGGGATCATTGGGCGATACCCTTTGGCGGCGGTCTTTCCAGCGGCAGTGCTGAGCATGTTAGGGGCTGCACCGTACTACTTCATCAGAGGGGAGACCAATATTCCAGAAGAGATCCTGGCATCTCTAACCGGGGCATTTGCTTTCTACCTCTACATAGTTTATGTAGCATATGCAGAGGAGGTCACTGCCGAGGCCGAGCGAGGCGTCCAACGCATTACGATGGGTAGTGTGTCGCGCTTGCTGCGGCAAGCGTCTCCTGTCGTGCCGTCCGCGCTTGTCGCCTCGGTTGCCGCTATCATAATCCCAAGAGCAGCAACCATCCTGCTCGTGATCCCTGGGTTGTGGCTACTGACACGCTGGTCGTTATTCGCAGCGGTGATTAGCAGAGAGCATATAGGCCCAGTGGAGGCGCTCAAGCGCAGCAATAAGCTAGTCCGGGGCCATTTTGAGCTGGTATTCCTTACTGCCGCCTTGGCTACTGCGTTGGAGGAAGTAGCAGTCCACACAGGGGGAATTGCGGGGCTTCTGCTTTCAGGCTCGGACACATGGGGTCAGTGGCTAGGCAGTTCGATTACTGCCTTACTGATCATGCCATTGGCTGCCTTCGCAACCTCGGTGACGTATATACACCTGGTGAAGCATACGAAGTAGCTTGAGTAAGCTAATTGTTAGATCATCATCGCAAAGCGCTGTGGGATCGAGGAGGCAAAATCCCCGCAAACGGGAGCATTACTCGGGGTGCGGGCGATGTGCTCAATTTTGCAGAGTTCTCTTGCGTTGCTAGAGGATCGGGGAGGTCTCGTCCCTAGCGCCTATCGTAGGGCCCGTCTAGACCGCCGAGAATGCCTTGGGGGCTGCAGAAACAGGCTGCGTGATGCCCCCGCGGATGGCCTAAGGCTACCTGCTACCGAAACAGGGCAGCGAACCCTTGGGGCAGTTGCGTGCGTATGGCTTCCATCTGGCCTCCACTCGCAGCTTCTGCGAGCACCGACATGACCGCCGAGGCGTGGTCGGTCGCCATACCGACGTCCACGCCCTCTTTCTCGCTGATGCGCCGGAGGAAAGCCTCCAGCGAGCAGACTTTGGCGTCTTCGCTTGACTGGTAGAGCGGTTCCTTTACCCCTTTGGGAAGCTGGTCGGCGAGGTTGCGGGCTTCCTCGCCACTAACGCACTCACCAAGCGTCTCCAAGGTGGCGGCTATGGCACGGCTCGCTTCGTCGGATTCGACGGAACCGTGGGCGGGACCGATCCGGGCTTGAACCTTCTTCAGAAACTCTGCGTACTGCATGGATGCTTCCTTTCCTCGTCTGACCAGTGGCTGTGGGTAGAGAATTTCCCACTCCCCCCGCAGACATAACCGTTTCTGGCACCGCGCTGTCAGGCGACTTCTATGTAGCTTCCACGGCGCGTTGCACCGATAGTGGTCTGCTAGGCTAATCGACAAAAACGCGCTCATAAGACCCGTGCGAGAGGAAGGGTCAGCCCCTCCCGTGGGACCACGGCCCGTAACAGTGTAGTAGCGCTGGGCTACTGAAGTGGGTCAGAGGGTGTCAGCCCGATGAATAGACGCTCTAGGTAACGCGAGGGTGTGGCGGATTGGAAAAGGGCCGGAGCCCCTGGCATAGAGGACTCCAGCCCCTTCTTATGGGCTCTGCTCTGCTAAGGAGATGCGCTTGGCACCCCCTATACCAGTAGAGAGCCTTACTACTGACCTCCTCCGCCACCACCACGCGGCGGGGCCTGCTGAGCACCCCTCTGAGCTGCTTGGGCACCCTGCTGGCCAAAGGTGAACATAGAGTTAACAAAGTCCATGTAGGCGTTAACAGACTCCTGAG
>DASQSI010000062.1:0-4393 GCA_035642415.1 Rubrobacteraceae bacterium | reverse complement strand
TTCCAACTCTCCAAAAGCAGCGTTATGAAGACAGGGCCTTTTTGATTTAAGAGGCTGTAAGGTTCACGCTCTCCTCGCTAACCGCCTCAATATAAGGCGTAACGCGGCCTCTGGTGAGCGCCTAGCGCTGCTCTAAGGCTATACGGGCCCGGCGTCCTATATAGGGGGTCCAGTCCTTTTGTTTGGCCGAGGGACTTTGGGTAGATAATGCACATACGCGGGCTGGAGAACTTTAAAGAGGGGCTCCGGCCCTTTCTATGTTTGGGGCTTCGCTTGGAGATTATAAGGGGCTATCACTAGATCATTGCCGGTCAGGCCCCCTTACTACATCGAGCCAGCCCGGATATATAAGAGCCGGGCTGACACGTCCCCTCTGACACACACCAGAAATAAGGCCAGCCCAGTTGTTCCTTATGTTCTTCCCTAATTGTGTATGAGGGGTCTGTCGAAGGATTCACGTCCGGCTCTCCGCTTCATGGAGACATAAGCGAAGGTGTGGTGGGTAAGAAGAGACGGCTTATCGAGAGGCGGGGGCCGGACCGCAAGCACCCCTTCCACTAGGACTGTCTTATAGTGTCCGGCCCCGCTTAAAGCACCACCGCGACCATTCCTAGGCCTTGTTCCTATGAAAATTCATAACTTCGCTTTAGGGTCCTCTTAGACTAGTAGTCCAGAATTCCGAGGAAAACAGAGATAGGAGCTGGAGGGAGGAACGTGGCCCAGGAATTGACCCGAGAAAGCACTACGCTCTACGACGGAGCACGCTCGCTGGTGTCGATCGCCAATCTTATAGACAAAGGGGCCGTGCGCTTCTTTCTGATACAAGCGAGACAGGATATGAGCGAGGAGCAGCAAGAAGACACCCCTCAAAGTTCTCCTCCTTGGGGTGAGGGGCCACAAAATGAGGAGTCGGCGAGCTGGGTGCAGGACAACTGCGAGCAGGTCCCAAAGGAGCTGTGGCAGCCGTCTTCATGGACCTCCGATCAAGAGGGGGGAGGAGGACCGAGGGGAATGAGGGTCCAAATGCTCTACGACTGCGACACGGGAAGCAGTAGGGTTGGTACCGCATAGAACAGCGCAAGGACCTCGATCGAACTGAGCATGTATCTCGGAAGCCACCTGGGGCCAACGCTATGAATCATAGAAAGGAGGGCTCGGGATTGTTAGAGGCCGCTGCTAGCAGAAGCAAGCCGGGTTACTTTAAGAGACGCAATACGAGTCCGGCCAACCTACGGTTCAAGATGCTTGAGATGCGTTGGCCCGTGCGGCTAGTTGCCAGTATCGTCTTTCTTAACGGTCTTCTCGAGGTTCTGCACGTGCTGGTGGTGCCTATCCCTGGTCAACCTAGCATCTCGGACTTTCTGCCCTTCGGCCTTCACTACTGGAGCCAGTCCTTAAGTTTAATCTTTGGGTTCGCTCTGCTCTACTTATCTTTTAACCTGCTCGGACGTAAACAGGTAGCGTGGTGGCTCGCGGTGGTCTGCTCTACCATCGTGATGCTGGACCAGGTAATTCGCGGGTTCGTTCATGGATGGCAGTGGTATACGGCCCTCGTGCCGACGACGACACTTGTGCTCCTGATTGTGCTTCGCAGAAGGTTCACGGTTCGTAGCGAACCGCGTAGCATAGTACGGGGTATCGGGTTGGTAGGGCTCAGCGTCGCCTTAGCACTTGCGTATGGTACTTTAGGGTTCTGGTTGCTGGCCGAGGGTGACTTTGGCATCGATTTCAGGATGGCCGAATCCTTTGTGAGGACTCTGCGCGAGTACTCGCTAATTGGAAACGACGACCTTATCCCACACACCCGTCAGGCCGAATGGTTCTTAGACTCTTTGGACCTTGCCGGCCTTATCGCCGCCAGCTTCGCTGCCTACAGTCTGTTCCGTCCCATGGCGTACCGGCTTAAGCCCCTTCCTCACGATTATCAGGAAGCGAAGAGCATCCTGACGGGACACGGCAACTCGTCCCTGGACTTCTTTAAGCTCTGGGACGATAAGTCATACTTCTTCTCGGAAGATAGGAGATCCTTCCTCGCCTATAAAACGTCGAACAACGTGGCGATCGCCTTGGGAGATCCAGTGGGTCCCGAGCAGGAGTTGGAGTCCATCACGCGAGCCTTTGTGTGCTACTGCTCCGACAACGGGTGGAGGGTAGCATTCTATTCGGTGGTTCCGAAACTGCTGCCGATGTACCGTCGGCTAGGAATGCAGACGCTCAAGATAGGCGAGGAGGCGATGATAGACCTAGAGCGCTTCCGTTCCCGGACGGCAGGGCGCAAGAAGTTTCGGTGGGTGAAACGCAAGTTTGAGCGAGAAGGCTACTTCCTTACCCAACATGCTTCCCCTCACCCTCAGAACCTGTTGGACGAGGTAGAGGAGATCTCTGAGGAGTGGCTCTCGCTTCCAGGACGGCGCGAACGTTGCTTCACTTTGGGCAGCTTCAATAGGGACTACGTGAGCGAGACACGCCTCTTCATCGTCCGGGATTCGGATAAGCGTCCCCTTGCCTTCGCCAACGAGATCCCCTCCTACAAGGAAAGCGAGGCAACCATAGACCTCATGCGTTACCGACTGGACGTGCCCAATGGCACCATGGACTACCTGCTCATGGAATTGATGCTGGCACTGAGGGAAGAGGGGTACCGCCTGTTCGATCTGGGACTGGCCCCCCTTGCTGGGCTGGGCGACCGGCCTGGGGCGAGCCTCGAAGAACGGGCGCTCAGCCGGGTCTACGAATACCTCAACCGATTCTTCTCCTATAGGGGCCTCAGAAACTACAAGGCCAAGTTCGAGCCGAACTGGGAGGAGCGTTTCCTGGCGTATAGTGGTGGACTACCTGGCTTGGTGAAGATAGCACTGGCCCTACGAGGAGCTACAGAGGAATAGGGATCTGTGAAGCATCGGAAGAGCCGCGAGCATCGCACGATCATTATCGCCGTCTCGGTGCTGGCGTTGCTAGGTGTAATAACAGTCGCTCTGGACTGGGGGCAGGTGCACCAGGCCCTGGCCCAGGCAGACTGGAGGGTCGTGCCTGTCGCGTTGCTGTTCAGTGCTCTTTCCTATGTCTGTTTGGGATACGGCTTCGTAGTGATAAGCAGGCTTTTCGGAGTCATGGGAAGCCAACGCGACCTCTTCGAAATAGGTTTTGTCTCCTTCGCGCTAGGTCACCTCGTCACTACTGGCGGCGTTGCAGGTTACTCGCTCCGCATGCTTCTGACCAAGAAACGGGGGATGCCTGTAAAGGAAGTTGTAGTTGCCTCACTTTTCCATTCGACGTTGAACAACCTATTCCTGTTCGCTCTGGTTCCCATAGGCCTCGTATTTCTTCTCCTGAATCGCCCTCTGGCTAGTAGAGGCGAAGCCATAAGTATCGGCCTCGCCGCGGGCCTGCTGTTCATCTTAGTTATACTTGTATCTTTGGTGGTGTTTAGCGAGTCGTTTCGGGCCGTGGTGATACGCCCTGTGGGTAAGGCGTTGCGCAGGATTTCGCATTGGGACGCCGAAAAGCAGTTAGAAGACTTTAACGCAACGCTTACGCGAGGGGTGGACGCAATAAGAGACCACCGCCTAATGTTAGTCTTGCTACTGGTGTTGGTGGTGGGCGACTGGGCATCCAGCATAGCGGTCCTCGGCTTCTGTTTCGATGCTCTGGGCGATCCTGTGAGTCCTGGGGTGCTGTTGACGGGATTTTCCATTGGCGTCGCGGTGGGCTTGCTCTCGATGATTCCTGGCGGTCTTGGTGCCCAAGAGGGTTCAATGGCGGCAATCTACGCGCTGATGGGAGTGCCCTTCGGGCAAGCGGTGCTGGCTGCGATCATCTTCAGGGCCGTCTATTACTTCATACCCTTTCTTGGTAGCTTGGGCTTTTACTGGCGCCTCATGAGAGGAGAAGACAAGCTTGCGACCGGATCATGACTCCAGGCACTGCATGCCTGCTCGGGCTTTCGGTGAGCTGGCCTCGAAGAGCAAGCGGCTTTCACATGAGAGGGTTGGCGAAAGGGTAACGCAGGAGAGTTATAAAGGTTCCCCGAGTTCTGACGTTGGTCTTCTTCTATCCGAACACCGCTTGGCTGCCAATAGCTCCGGCAATTCTTCCGGCCACAAGTCCAGCCGGGGGTGGAGGCGTGACAGAGCAATGGAAGGAGAAGAAGAACAATCGTGAAATTGCGCTTCAGCGGTACGTCTCGGTCAGAGAAGGAGTCCATAGCCCGGAAGCGCCGTTGGAGACGGTGGCTACTGATAATGGTGGCGGTTCCAGTGCTGATCTCCTTGGGGGTAGGAGGGTTTGTAGGCTACAACTACTGGGAGTATCGCACCTTCTGGGGCGATCCCAACGTCCGTCCATCGGATGTAACTAATTTCGGTACGGTACAGACCAAAACCTTCAACTCAGA
>DASQSI010000061.1:0-3013 GCA_035642415.1 Rubrobacteraceae bacterium | reverse complement strand
TTTATGACGAAGGCCTTATCATCTACCGCCTTCTGGAACTCCTGCGAGTCTAGTTCTCGAACGTTCGGATTACCGGCGCGGATAAGGCTCACCACGATCGCCACGAAGAACGCCAAGACGATGAGGTACAGCACGCTGCCTCTTAGGAATCTGCTCAATTGCTTTTACCTCTCTCGAACCACTCTATAAAGAACAGCAAGATTATACTACTTGCCTCGCCGATCGAAGCATCCACTTAGTAAATAAGCCCGCGAAACGTCAGGCGCTCACCCTCCGAAAGACCTCCTTCTTGAGGACGCAGATGTCAGGTAGGTTGCGGTAGACGCCCGCGTAGTCGAGGCCGTAGCCCACAACGAACTCGTCCGGCACCTCGAAGCCCAGATACTTGACGTTGAGCTCTACTCGTCGACGCGTAGGTTTGCTGAGGAGGGCGCAGATCTCCAAGGAGGCCGGGTTACGAGCCAGAAGCGAGCGTCGGAGGTAAGAAAGCGTAAGACCAGTGTCTATGATGTCCTCAACAATCAGAACGTGTCTCCCTGTGACATCTTCTTCAAGATCCTTAAGGATGCGCACAACCCCGCTGCTGCTCGCCCCCGAGCCATAGGAGCTGATGTCCATGAAGTCGACCTCGCAGGGTAGGTCTATACACCGCATAAGGTCTCCCATCACCATAACTGCCCCGCGCAGGATACCTACGAGCAGCAGTTTCTCCCCCGCGTAGTCCCAGGTGATATGCTCCCCGATCTCGCGCACTTTCTCCCCTATCTGCTCGGACGGTATGAGCACCTCGGCCACGTCGTCTATCATGCTAAGCATCTTCACGCGTTCTTTGCACCTCCAGCCGTAGTACCGTCTCTGCCGCCGCGCTCACTTTGAACTCCTCGTCGAGCTCCCCGAGAAAGATCCACACCACGCGCCCCCACTCGTTTACCACCACCGGTGTCCGGCGTCGAAGGTCTTTGGGCACCTTCCGATCCATCATCGCCCGGAAGACCTTCTTCGTCCCTCTAAGGCCTAGCGGCCGGATGATATCCCCCTCTCGTGCCATACGCACCCAGTAGGGTCCACGCGAAGCATCCAAGTACGCGACCTCCTGCCGGGCTGCATCCTCCGGATCGTACTCTCTAACCTCTCGCACGCTCACGATCCAATCTGCAAAGCGAAACTCTCCGACGGAGAAAGCTTCCTCTCTTGGAAACGGCTTGGTCTTATGATAAAGGGTGAGCTCCTCACCCAAGCGGACCGCAGCAATAACGTTCCCTGGTAGATCCATAGTCCGCGTTCCTTCTCTCCTGCGGGCAAGTTCCAGAATGCCCTCAACGGTAGCCGAATTGAGGAAGACCGCATCTGAGGTTAATACGGAATAGGCGAGCCGTACCGTGTGACGCCGGAGAGCGGGTGGGAAAGCTCGAAGCTCCTCGAGGGATATCACGACCTCGTCGCCCCTCCGGTGAACCGTTCCCGCAACGAACCTTTCCAACATCTCCAGATCCTCGCGTAATAAGGCCGCTCCGCGAGCTATGTTAGCCCCGGCGCCTGGGTACAGCTCCTCCAGCGCCGGCAAGACCTCCAGGCGCATACGATTGCGGGTGTACTTTAGGATAAGATTGGAGCAGTCGACGCGATACGACTGACCCAGATGCTCAAGATACTGCAAAATCTCCTGTCTGCGGTGCCGGATCAGGGGCCGTACTACTCGCCCCCGTACCGGTGGTATCCCTGAAAGCCCTCGTAGCCCCGCCCCTCGCGCTAGGTTCATCAGCACTGTCTCCGCCACGTCGTCTGCTATGTGTCCTGTGGCGATGGCAGAAAAACCGCCGGCTTCCGCCAGTTCCTTAGCAATCTCGTACCGTCCCCGTCGAGCCTCGTCCTGTAGGCTACTCCCTTCAATCTCTAAGCGCCGCACCTCGCAAATGATCCCGAGCTGAGTGCAGAGCTCCTGCACGAACGCTACGTCCTCCCGGGACTCCTCGCCACGCAGTCCATGGTTCACATGCAATACTGCCGGTCGGCTCCCCAGCTCGACGAGCGCGCGTAACAGCGCTACTGAATCCGGCCCTCCAGAGACCATCACTAGCGGTCGCGAAAGATCCATATTAAAGTGCCGGGCGGTTTGCCTCACAGCGGCAGAGAACTCAACGTGGTCCATATATAAATTATTGTAGACAATAGGGAGAAAGCCTCCACCCTGCGGGCCTTCTCCGTCCAGTGCCTGTAGTAGGAAGCAACTCAGGTTAGGAAAAGTAGCGGGGGTGGGATTTGAACCCACGACCTTCGGGTTATGAGCCCGACGAGCTACCTGACTGCTCCACCCCGCGTCGTTGTGGCGAGTTTATCATCAGGTCTCAGTTTGTAAAGCTAGCCACCCCCGTGCTACCTTAAGCAAGCATGGAACCACTCCTGATCATCTTGGTGCTCGTAAGCGCTTTTGCCGCCTTCGTCGCAGCGATATTTGCCCTTCAGGCCGGGTTGAAGATGCGCCGTAGCCGCATCGCCTTGCGATCACACCTCTCCTACGAGCTCACCCGGCTCGCCCGCCGGGTCGGCGAACTTGAAAAAAATCTTGCTACCCTCGATACCCAAGCACAAGCCCTTCCGGTTCTGGTCTCCGAACTCCAACAAAACCTCGCCGTCCTCCGCGTCCTCACGAGCGCACTTGGAACCTCCCTCCGCCAAGCCCAGAACATTCTCTCCTTTACTAGACTCAAGTCCTCTCTCACCGAAGCTTTCGAAGCTCTCACCAAAAGAAGAAGTGGTCCGGCAACCCGGCCAAGCAAAATCTACTATCCTTGACGCACTTAGATGAGAAGATCGCACGGTGTTAGCGGAGCGGAACGCCCTTATACTTACGATATGAAAGAGATAGGAAAGAGGGAAGAGACACAAGGTTTGGAGGCTTTTGAGCCTTCGGGCGAGGAGTGCGAGCTGTGTGGGACAGAGATGTTCGGTCTGCATTGCAAACTTATCTGTCCTAACTGCGGTTATCGCCGCGATTGCTCGGATCCATAAGAGC
>DASQSI010000060.1:0-3075 GCA_035642415.1 Rubrobacteraceae bacterium | reverse complement strand
GATCACCTCCATCCCGGCGTCTCTAAGAGCGCGAGCGATGATCTTAGCCCCCCGGTCGTGACCGTCCAAGCCTACCTTGGCCACCACCACCCTTATCGTCTCCGCCATAGTAGTAGCTCCTTTCCAGCCTCAGGTATCCGGCGTGCTAGGGGCAGGTTTTGCTTGGCCCACTTAAATCTGCGGGGTCTCACGATAGGCGCCGTAGACCTCCTTCATGGCGTCGCAGATCTCCTGCACGGTAGCGTAGGCACGTACGGCTTCGATGGTCGGGTACATGGTGTTCTCGCCTTCTTCGGCGGCCTTCTTTATGGCCTCGAGGCACTTTTCGACCTGCTCGTTGTCGCGACGCTCCTTGAGCTCCTCGAGGCGCTTTACCTGCGCCTCGGGGACCTCGTCGGGGATGGTGTGGGTCTCCACGTCGGGCTCTTCTTCGGTCTCGTAGATGTTAACGTTGACGATGTAGCGCTTGTCCTCCTCTATCTCGCGCTGGTAGCGGGCCGAAGCCTCGGCGATCTCACGCATCTGGAAGCCGTTCTCTATAGCCTTCACGACCCCGCCCATATCGTCTATCTGCCTGAAGTACTCGTATGCCTGCCGCTCGAGCTCGTCGGTTAAAGCCTCGACGAAGTACGAGCCGCCCAAAGGGTCTATGGTGTTGGCGACGCCGGTCTCCAAAGCCGCTATCTGCTGGGTACGCACCGCGACACGCACGGCCTTCTCGGTTGGAAGCGCCAGCGCCTCATCGAAGGAGTTAGTGTGCAGGCTCTGGGTCCCGCCGAGGATCGCAGCCAGGGCCTCGAAGGCGGTCCTCGCTACGTTGTTCAGGGGTTCCTGGGCTATAAGGGAGACGCCGGCAGTCTGCGTATGGAAGCGGAGCCTGAGGCTCCGCTCGTCCTTGGCCCCGTAGCGCTCCTTCATCTCCCGAGCCCAGATGCGACGCGCAGCACGAAACTTGGCGATCTCTTCAAAGAAGTCTATGTGCGAGTTGAAGAAGAACGAAAGACGTGGCGCGAAGTCGTCTACGTCGAGTCCAGCTTCTATACCTGCCTCTACGTAGGCGAAGCCGTCGGAGAGGGTGAAGGCGAGCTCTTGTGCCGCGGTGCTGCCGGCTTCGCGGATGTGGTAGCCGCTTATAGAGACGGTGTTCCACTTGGGCATGTGCTCGGTGGCATAGACGAGCATATCCTTGAAGACTTGCATGCTCGGTTCGGGTGGGAAGATCCACTCCTTCTGGGCTATGTACTCCTTGAGGATGTCGTTCTGGTTGGTGCCGGCCAGCTCTTCAGGCGGGACGCCCTGCTTCTCGCCAGCGACCACATACATGGCGAGCAGCACGTGAGCGGGGGCATTGATGGTCATGGAGGTCGAGATCTCACCCATCGGGATCCCATCGAAGAGTTGCTCCATGTCCTCCAAAGAATCCACGGCTACCCCCTCGACCCCTACCTCTCCTAAACTAAACTCCGAGTCGGAGTCGAGGCCCATGAGGGTGGGCATGTCGAAGGCGACCGAGAGGCCGGTCTGGCCCTGCTCGAGCAGATACTTGAACCGTTCGTTGGTCTCTTTGGCAGAGCCAAAACCCGCGAACTGGCGGATGGTCCAGACCCTGCCGCGGTACATGTTGGGGTGGATGCCGCGGGTGTAGGGATACTCGCCGGGGTAGCCCAACTTCTCCTCGTATGAACCCTCAACGTCCTCTGGTGTGTAGAGCGGCTTTATGGGAACTCCAGACATCGTCGAGAACTCGATGTCGTCGCGCTCGGCGCTGGCCTCGTAAGCTTCCTCCCAGCGATCCCTGGCCGTCTTCTCGGTATCCAAGGTGTGATCCTCCTGCTATCGAACCCCTATGCGTGGACTGTAGCATACCCGACCGAGAGGAGATCGGGCAAAGTTCAGGCGGTAAGCCCGGGTTTGACCTCTTCACCCGGGGCGTCCCTTGTGGCGAGGTCCTGGAGTATTCCCTGGGAGATCACGAGCCGCTGTATCTCGCTGGTGCCCTCGTAGATCTCCGTTACCCGCGCGTCCCGGTAGTAGCGTTCGACGGGATGGTCTTTCATGTATCCCTGACCGCCCAAAACCTGGAGCGCTTCGTAAGCGACCTCGTTCGCCACCTGCGAGGCATAGAGCTTGGCCCGAGCACCGATCTCCACGTGCCGGAGTCCCTGGTCCTTGGTCCACGCCGCTTTGTGCACTAGCAGACGGGCTGCTTCGAGCTTCGTCTGCATGTCGGCGAGCTTGAACGCCACAGCCTGGTGCTCACCTATGGGTTTACCGAACGTGGTCCGTTCGGTGGCGTATCGGGTCGCGTACCGGAAGGCTGCCTCTGCTATCCCCAGAGCCTGCGCCGCTATCCCGATGCGCCCACCGGCGAGCGTTCCCAGGGCGACCCGGAGCCCCTTCCCCTCTTCCCCCAGCCGATCCTCCTCGGGGACGAAGACGTCGTCGAGGAGTATGTCGTCCGTGGTGGCCGAAATGACGCCCATCTTCTCGGCGTGCTTGCCGAAGGAGAGCCCCCCGGCATTCATATCGACGACGAAGGCCGTCACACCCTCCGGGGCCCGGGTAAAGAGGACCATCGTGCCCGCTACGCGGCCGTTGGTGACCCATTGCTTGTGGCCCGAGATTCGGTACCCGCCCGGAACCTTCTCGGCCCGCGCCTGTATCGCCGCGGCGTCGGAGCCGGCCTCGGGCTCGGTGAGGGCGAAGCAACCGATCTTCTGTCCCCGGGCAAGAGCCGGGACCCATCGGGCCTTCTGCTCCACAGTACCGTGGGTCAGGATGGGGAGCGTTCCGGCGCTGGTGTGCACCGCGAGCGTCACCCCGACGCCGGCGTCGGCCCGGCTCACCTCTTCGATCAGCAACACGTACGAGAGGAAGTCCGTCCCGCCCCCACCGTATTCCTCGGGCACGCATAGGCCCATAAACCCGGTCTCCGCCAGCTTCTCGAACACCTCATTCGGGAAACGGTCCTCCTGATCCCACCGTGCAGCGTGCGGAGCCACCTCCCGATCTGCGAACTCCGCCGCCCGCTCTCTAACGTCTCGCTGTGCGACGCTCAGGCCAAAGTTCACGCGC
>DASQSI010000059.1:0-4879 GCA_035642415.1 Rubrobacteraceae bacterium | reverse complement strand
TCATGGGGTATCCAGAGATTTTTTGCGCAGTGGATTTTCTAAGGGAGATTCTACTAGCGGTAAGGAGGTGTCGATAAAACTCTCTCTGTCTGTGTGTGTTTAGGTTAAAGCTGACATCTCTTGTTGTGGGCCTGCCCGGTGGGATTAACACCCCCAACTGTTAGGCTGCGTTTTAAGCAGGCGAGGACTTTAGAGCCCTAGGCTTTCTCTACCAGAAGAGGTGTCTCTGCTCTCTTAGCAATTGGGTAAGGCCCCGGCGTGCGCAATGTCCCTAAAGAAGAGGTTCCCCTGAATCCCGGGGAAGCTCTAGTGCCTTTACCTCCTCGGGATTCCGAGGAGGGTTCTAGAACAGGGACCGGAGCAAGGCCGGTCACACGTGTGGAGAGAGGAGGTGCGTGACCGACCGCACTTCAAGGTGACGCTAGGGGGGACAGATTAGCGCCACCTTGAAGTGCGACCGGTCGCAGTATTGGACCGGCCACACTGTAACGAAGGAGGACCCCTGGCATCTTATGAGTCCTCTTCTAGATTACTTATACAAACGAGTATGGCCGTTGGTTGTTGGTGGGTGCTCTGGCTCGTAGATGGTGAGGCGGCAGGAGGGTAAGAGTCTTGTAGGGAAAAAGCTGCCGCCTCGCGTGTTGTTCATGGAACTATAGCATCATGCAGGACCCTAGTCATGGACCGGTGGTGCTATGGGAGTCTTCGTCTTCTTCAGGGATGATGGTGCTGCTGTTGCTGGCTGGCAGATTTAAAGAAGAGGCTTGGGTTGCCGTGCATAAGCCGTGCTGCAATCTCGATCACGGCGCTTCTTCGGACTCCCCAACGCTTAGCAACTTGCTCCAATGCCTCTAAAGCTTCATCCGTTAGGTCCGTTGGGTAGAAGCTTGTAATGCGCTTATTATAGACCCTCTCACCTGCCTGGTTACCGGTCCGCTACTACTAGGCCACACGCCGGACTTCGTGGTCTGCGACTTGGCCGAAGGTGCGCCTTCTTTCACCTTCTACTCTGTTTTGGTCATCAAGAACCGCGACGGCCTGGCGCCAGAGATCGCGTTCCCAGTCGGTGCGGAGCCTCTCGTACTCCTCCTCCTCGCCGTATTCGCTGTATTCGGACTCCATGAGATTGCCTCTTCGTAGGCTATATACGTACAGCCACTCTTCAGAAGTTTGAGCCACGAGCCTATGAAGGACTTTAGGTAGAGATATAGGTTTTCATAATCATCCCCGGCTCTCTTTTTGTGCCTCTAGGCTACTGAGCTTCGACAATGAGGTGATACTAGGAAGCCATACCCCTAGAGCCTGCACTCAGACTAGGGTCCCGTTCCTTAACCTAGTTGGAAGCAAGGCCGGTCCCGGGGAAGATATCGGAGGGGTAAAGTAGTGCGGGACCAGCTGGAAGATGAATAATATAAGTATACAACTCTTAGGGGAGAGGTAGAGGCGATCACCTACCCTGGGCCTGTAAAAAGTGCCACCGGTCGCACATATACGTATCCATAACATCGCTCTGCATTCCGAGAATCTCAAACGCTGGAAGCTGCACTCACCAACTCATCAGCTATAGCGTTTCTCGCGAAGACCCAGCCGTTACCATCAGTCTTGAGTAGCTTGTTCGGGCAACCGTAGAGCTGCGACCACTGGTTGGCCGCAGTGTCGATAGCCTCGGTTCCATAGAAACCTAAGTTTCAGGTTCCTGATGCTGCCGTCATTAATGCTCCTAACTGGCGGACAAATCCGGTCCGCCATACTGTGTAATCAACGCCGCATAGGTATCCGTAGTGTGTGAAAGCTGTATCCACCCCCAACTCGCCGTTTCTATGTCTGTGTAGATGTCCACTACTCCTGGCTGGTTACCAGAGAAGATGAGAGCTTGGATTAGGCCGTGCTCTGAGTAGTAAAGAGCTATATGACCCTGCGAAGATGCATCACTGCCTGCATAGGGTACTAGCGCCGCTGCACCCGGAATCCCTGGAGCAGAAGCGTCAAAGCCATAAATCTCACCAAAGGCATCGAGGTAATTCCCAGTTCCATATCCTTCAGAGGGTTGCAATACACCGATGCGTGCCAGAGCATAGTTCACTAAGCCCGAGAACATTATCCCGTTCTCTGTGAAGTAGGAGATAGGAGGTAGGGAGTCTCTCCAATCGTCGTCCCACCGCATGGGGTGCTCTGCCAGGTGTGCCAAAGTCGGTAGGGTGCGCCTAAGAGCTCGTAAGTGCGGCTTACGAGCTCTTAGGCGCTTCTGCTTTTCCCGTGAGCGTTGGCAGGTAGAGGTAGCCATCAGCATCGGTCTTGTAGGTGGTGTTAGGTGCTCCATGCACCCACTTCTGCTCACAGACAGTCCAATTCCTTGACCATCCGCTCTGGGTCACCTGCGCTAGTTCTTTCTGCGGATAACCGCCATTGGTTACGTCAGTCACAGAACTTCCCGGAGGCATAGATGGGTCTTTCACGCTAAAGGTGTTGATGTCACATGGATAACCTTGGACGCTTACATCCAGAGAGTTTTTGGTCCACCCAGCTTCGGCATACTGAACGCCTATGGCGCGAGGATGATAGGAAGTGGGGTCATGCTCTGGGTAGGTGTAATATCCATTAGAGTAGGTGGGGGTGACCTTTACGTAGATGTCAGAACCGGCCGGCACTCCCCACAGGTGGAACCTATCCCACCCAGTGTAATTGCCTATGGAGTTGGCAACGTTTACTACGTCGCAGTAGACCCCGGCACGATAGCCGTTGTTGTTTACGGTGTTTATCCACGCGTTTATGTAGGTGACCAGAGCACTAGTAGTAGTGCGGTCCTCCAGGTCAAAATACACAACGGAGTTAGCAGGGAACCCCTCCTGCTTCATCAGGCGCGCGGCATCCTGGCCGTCTGCCTGTCCCTGAGACGCCGTGAGGTTGCAGTAGAAGCGGCTGCAATCTACCTGCTGACCTACATAGATAGGTATGAAGCCAAAGCCTTGACCGGCACCAGCGATGTTAGCTAGAAAGCTGCGCTTGCCTAAGATAGCGGCGTAGCCGCGAGCTACGTTGGCGCCTCCCAAGTAGTAGGAGACATACCAGATGTTTGTGTTGTTCCAAACATTGCGAAACCAAGTGTCTCCCGGATACCCGAGAGTATCCAGACCTTCGTATAGGGTCATGCTGCTCCTTGCTCTGCTGTTGGGCATAGGCGGTCCATTCCTCAGCGTGTGTACGAGTGTAGGGGTGCGGGAAGCGGTCCCGCAAGCGGCGCGAGACTAGGTAATCATTAGCATGGTGAACTAACGAAGGCACGTCGTCAGAAGTCCATGGTCGAAGTACGCAGCGCTCACAATCAAGCCTCATGTCTTAATCATAACTATCAGCAGATGTATTGTTGGTCTATAAACCCCGCTCTCTTTCGTTTATCGAATTTCCGAAACTACTTATTGTCGGCAACTTAGTGAATAGACCAACCCTCTAGACGACTGCGGTTATAGGTTCGGGCGGCTAGACCCTCTGCTAAAAGCAGATCGCTATAGCTGACTGCCAGGGCTTGTTTCCGATCCAACCGCATCGTACGCTTGACTAGTTCGTGCTCTCCACGGGCCCCTTCTTCGTCTATGTGCCCCTCAACAACCGTTTCAAGCTGAGACCTCGCCAATAATCGTGCAACGCCCGGGCGGAGTGAGGACCGGCAGAACCGACGCCTTCCCTGCGCGTAGACTTCGGCAGCCAAGCGAAGCTAGACTTGCTCGTATTGCTCGGGCGGGGAATCAAGCCCGGCAGGCAAACAGCTTTGAGGAAGCGCGGGTTGGACACGACCATCCGCCTCGCGGAGGACATCGCAAGGAGGCTCGGGGAAGTACCGGGAGTAGCCGCTGTGGCTTTGGGCGGCTCGTGGGCCCGCGGCGTGGCGCACCCCGACTCGGACGTGGACTTGGGCGTCTACTACCGATCGGACGATCCCTTGGCGATCGAGGACCTGCGCCGGCTCGCCCAAGACCTAGACGACCGTTGCCTGCCCGACCTCGCGACGGACATTGGGGCGTGGGGACCGTGGATCAACGGCGGCGGTTGGCTGCGGGTGGCGGGTCGGCCGGTGGACTGGCTCTACCGCGACGCGGGTAAGGTCGCGGGCACGATCGAGCGCTGCCTCGCCGGGCAGACCGCCTGCCACTACCAGCCGGGCCACCCCCACGGCTTCCACGAGCACATCTACCTCGGGGAGGTTTTCCACTGTCGGATTCTCCACGACTCCGAAGGCCTGCTACGCAAGCTGAAGGGCGCGGTGGAGACCTACCCGCCGAAGCTCAAGCGCGAGATCGTCCGGAGGCACCTGTGGGAGGCGGGCTTCTCCCTGGAGATAGCCCGCAAGCCGGCGGCCAGGGGCGAGGCTTACTACGTGTCCGGGTGCCTGTTTCGGGGCGTCTCGTGCATGGTGCAGGCACTGTTCGCCGCCAACGAGTGCTGGTTCCTCAACGAGAAGGGCTCGGTCGCGGCCGTCGACTCCTTCGCCAGAAGACCGGAGGGTTTTTCGGCTGCGGCTTGGCGACTGCTTGGGCGCCCGGGCCACGACGCCAAGGCCCTTGCCGAGAGCCTCTCCGGCTACGAGGCGCTCCTCGGCGAGGTCCGCCGGTCATGCGGCGCCGAGGGGGAGTAGCTAAAGGGCCTCCAGGTAAGGAAAAAGCGCTTGCTGCAGGGCTTCGGGACGTCGCTGGGCGTGGGCAGACGGGCCGGCGGGGCCATCTCTTGTCAACAGGATAGGGCTCTGCTCTCTAACACCTGGTGGGCCGCCGAGTGGCTTGAGGCCCAGCTGGGTGCCTGTGGGCTCCACAACCTGCTCGACGAGGTGCTCTACACCTCCGAGCTGCCCCACACCAAGCCTCATCCCTCGGTCTTCCTAGAGGCG